>NZ_JBBPFR010000027.1:0-68380 GCF_037969685.1 Stenotrophomonas sp. G106K1
CCCCCCCCCCCCCCCCCACCGCCGCGCCTTCGACAGTTTCCCGATGCCTGGTAGATCCACGCCATGCGTGGATGAATCTCCATCGAGGTCCAATATTTCGACAATTGATCGAAATGCATCCACGCATGGCGTGGATCTACCGTGTCGACCAAGGTCGGCACCTACCAACAGCAGCGGACAACTGCCGAAGGCGGGGTGGGTCCGGTTGCGGGGGCGTGAGCCGCATGGATGCGGCGACCGAGCTTACAGGGACGTACTTGCAGCGTCCCCCACAACCGGTCCCACCCCGCCATCCCACTGATAGCCCGCTGTTGCTGTTGCTTTGGCTGTTGCTCCAGACCTCTGCGGGTGCAGGGCGCAGCCCTGCCGAACCACCCTTTACCTTGCCTGCTCGCAGAACTTCTGCCGGTACTCCAGCGCCTTCGGCATCAACGCCTGCAGATTCTGGATGCGGGTGCCCGGATTGGGGTGAGTCGAGGAGAATTCCGGCGGCGACTGGCCGCCACCCGCCTGACCCATGCGCTGCCACAACGGCACCGCCTCGCGCGGATCGAAACACGCCGCCGCCGCCAGCATCAGGCCTACTTCATCAGCCTGCGTCTCGTGGCTGCGCGCATACGGCAACAGATAGCCGTAGCCCATTGCCGACATCATCATCTGTTGCTGCTGTGCATCCATGCCACTGGCGGCGCCGGCCATCTGGCCGATCTGGGTCAGCTTCTGCTGGGCCATGCGCTGTGCACCGTGGCGCAGCAACGCATGGGCGATTTCATGGCCCATCACCACTGCCATCGCATCGCGGGTGCGTGCAACGGGAATCAACCCCGTATAGACGGCCATCTTGCCGCCGGGCAGGCAGAAGGCGTTCGCCTGCTCGGACGGAATCACGTTGACCTCCCACTCGAAGTCGCGGGCGAAATGTGCCGGTTGCAGCCCGTGTTCCTGCGCCAGCGCGGTCTCGACCACGTCCACCTTGGCGATCAGTCGCTCGGCAATCGCCCGGACATCCCGCGAGACCTGTTCGTTCGGGCCCAGCGGGCGCTCCTGCGACAGGATCTGCTGATAGGCCTGCAGGCCAAGTGCCTTCTCCTGGCTGGCATCCAAGCTGCTGTCGATCAGCACCTTCTCGCCGGTATAGGGGTCGACCGCACGGTTGGAGAACCAGTAGAACGCCGCATAGCCGGCGGCCAGCAGCAGCACCCACCAGCGGATGTTGCCGAACAGGCCACGCCGCTGCTGCGGCGAGCGGGAAAAAGGATCATTGCGCATCGGCTGGTCTTCCGGCTGACCCCGCCGGTCGGCGGGCACGGCGCAATCTTAGTGCGACGCTGCCTGCGGCGGGTGAAGCCGACGCCGATGCGAGCGCGTCCGTCAGATACCGCGGACCAGGCGGAAGCCGATGCGCGCGTTGGTGGTATCCGAATCCTGCGACTGCCGCCAGGCCGCCCGGGTCTGCTCCGGGGCATTGGCCCAGTTGCCACCCCGGATCACCCGTGAACGGCAGCCCGGGTTGAACCAGGCCACACCATCGGCCGGCGCGCGCCGATAGCTGGCATGCCAACAGTCGGCCACCCACTCGCTCAGGTTGCCGCCCATGTCATGCAGCCCGAAGCCGTTTGCCTGGAAACTGGCCACGGGCGCCGGCCCCCACCAACCATCGCCATAGCCGACAAAGGCGTTGTGCCAATGCCTGCCGGAGGGTGAAGCGTCCTTGCTGCCGGTGTAATTGCCACTGCCTTCCGGCGGCAGCCCGGCGTCGCCCCACGGGTAACGGCCACTGCTGCCGGCACGCATCGCGTACTCGAACTCGGCCTCGCTGGGCAGGCGGTAGCTGCGGCCGGTCTGCTCGGAGAGCCAGGTCGCGTAGTTCTCCGCATCACGCACGCTGACGTGCATCACCGGCGAATTGCCCAGTGCCCGCCCGCCGTCATAGTCGGATCGCCAGTCCACCCCGCTGCGACGGATGAAATTGCCACTGCGCTCGTCATAGACCACCGAATGTCCACGCCGGGTCGCACGTGGACGGGCATTGGTCGCCTTCACATAACGCTCGAAATCACCCACGGTGATCTCGGTGATCGCCATCGCGAATCCGCGCTCGAAGCGCACATAGTGCGACGGCCGCTCCGCATCGGTCGCGCCCGGCTCGGTATCACTGGCGCCCATCTGGAATCCGCCGTGTGGCACCACGATCATCTGCGGTCCACGGCCGCCATCACGCAGCGCGTCGCTGAACACCTGCCCCGGCCGGAAGCTGCCGTAATGGGTCGCCAGCTCGATGCGCTCGCGCAGCTGCACCACCACCGCGTCGCCCGGCAAGGCGATGCGCAGCGCTTCGGCCAGCTTCTCGCGCGCAGGCTTCAGTCCCTGCGGGGTGGTCAGATCATGCAGGCCGCCATCGCGCAGCTGGACCAGCGCCGCGGTACGGATCTGCTCGATGCGCTCGAACGCATCGGCGATGGTCGGTGATGAGTCCCGCACCTTGCTGGCTTCTGCCAACCACGCGCCGGCACTGGCGAAATCACGGATGCGCGCGGCGTCCTCGGCCCGCCGGATCAGCCCGCTTTCCGCAGCGGCCAGACCCTGTCGTGCACGGCGGTTGTCCGGGTCCAGCGCCAGTGCCTCGCGGAAGTTGCCGATGGCGCCGTCGCCCGCTTCACCGATCCGGTCGGCACGCAGATCGTCCTCGCCCGCGCGGTTGTAGGCGACCACGCGCTGCGCCGTCTCCACCCGGCCCTGCAGGGCGCGCACCTTCTCATCCTTCGGCGCCAGGGCCAGCAGCACCAGCGCCTGGCCCCCGGCTTCGGCCAGTGCCTCACGCTGCTGCAAGGGCCGCTGCAGCAACGCATCGGCCTGCTGCAGCAACTTCTGTTTCGCGCGTTGCAGCCCCTGCCGCGCCTGCCGATCATCGGGTTCCTCTTCCTGCACCGCCAGCCACAGCGGAACTGCCGCATCGCCATCTTCGTACAGATGCCCCCGCGCGAATGCCTGATCGGCAGCCCGGCGCAGCTGTGCCAGCGTACGCCCCTGGCGATCGACCCGCGGTGGCGTCCACTGCTGGATGTCCTCGTCCGCATCGTCACCGGCAATGGTCACCGTGCCCTGCCTGCTAGCAGGTGCCGGACCGGCCTCTGGTGCGGGATCGGCCGGCTGGCCTGCGGTGCCACCGGAGGTCTGCGCAGGGGGCGACGGCGTGCAACCGGCCAGGCCCACGGCCAAGGCGGTAAACAGCGCGGGCGACAGCAGAAAACGCAAGCAGGGCCTCCTTCGGCACGGATGCGGACCGACGTTAGGCTATTCTCACCTGCCTGAGCAAACACGAGTAGTAGGCCCCGACCTGTGGCAACCTGGATCACCACCCCCGCCGAGCTGGACACATACCGCCAGCAGCGGCCGACCCGCATCGGCCTGGATACCGAATTCATCCGTGAACGCACCTTCTGGCCGCAGCTGGCGCTGGTGCAGATGGCCGTCGGCGAGGACATCCTGCTGATCGACCCGTTGATTCCCGGCATGCCCGAGGCGTTGGCACCGTGGCTGGCCGATGAATCCATCACCAAGGTGATGCACAGCGCCAGCGAAGACCTGGTGGCGTTCAAGTGGACCTGCGGCGTGCTGCCGCGCCCGTTGTTCGACACCCAGATCGGCGCCGCCCTGGCCGGTATCGGTGCTGGCATGGGCTACCAGAAGCTGGTGCAGGAGATCACCGGGGTAGCACTGGAAAAGGGCGAAACCCGCTCGGACTGGATGCGCAGGCCGCTGTCGGAGTCGCAGCTGAAGTACGCCGCCGACGACGTCGAGCATCTGTTCGCGATGCATGATGCGATTTCCGCCAAGCTGGAATCGCTGGGGCGCCAGCAGTGGCTGCACGACGACGGCGAGCGCCTGCTGGCCAGCGTCGCCAATGACGAGGACCGCTGGCCCCACCTGGGCATGCGCTCGGCGCAGTTCCTCGACGCGCCCGCGCAGCGCCGCCTGCTGCGCCTGCTGCGCTGGCGCGATGTGCAGGCGCGCGCCAGCGACCGTCCGCGCAGCTGGATCCTGGACAATGAACTGGCGGCGACCCTGGCACGCACCCCGCCAGCCGACGTGGCTGCATTGAGCAAGCTGTTCGAACAGTTCCCGAAGGCGCCGCGCAAGCTTGCTGCTGCCGTATGGCAGGCGCTGGATACGCCGTTGGCCGACGAAACCGATGCGCCGTTGGCGATGCAGGCCAGCGATGCCAGCAAGCAGCTGCTGAAGAAGCTGCAGGATGCGGTGGCCGAACGCAGCCGCGAGCTCGGCCTGGCCGACGGCGTGCTGGCCTCACGCAAGCATCTGGAAAGCTATCTGGAGCATCGGCAGTGGCCTGCCGCACTGGCCGGTTGGCGCCAGCAGGAACTGGAGCCGCGGTTGCAGGCATTGCTGCCGGCACTCTGAGGAACCGCGGACAACGAAAAACGGCGCTCGATGAGCGCCGTTTTCGATACTCCAACCGATAGTGCTTACCAGTTCATGTTCAGCGAAACACCCACGGTGCGCGGCTCGTTGTAGACCGCGGCCATGTAGTTCTCGATCACACCCTTGAGGTTCTTCTCGTTGGTGATGTTGCGCGCGAACAGCGCCACTTCGTAGGCACCGTAGTTGCCCGAATAGCCGATCTTCAGGCCACCCTCGAAATCACCCTTGGAGTTGAACTCCTGGCTGTCGTACAGCACGAAGCTGGTGTAGCCCTGCTTGTTCCAGTCGGTGGACACGAACATCGTGGCCGCGTCGCTGACCGGGAAGTCGTAACGCGCTGCCAGGTTGATGTTGTACTTCGGTGCGTTCGGCAGCGGGTTGCCGTCGATCTGCGCGAAGGTGTTGGCACCGACCTTGATGGTCGGATCGTTCACCGTGCACACCACCTGGCCGTTCAGGCCGCAGACCTGTGCGTAGACGCGCTTGTCCTTGATCTCGCTGTGCAGCAGGCTCAGGCCGGCGCTCAGGGTCAGGTTCTGGATCGGGCGCAGCTCCATGTCCGCTTCGAAGCCGTAGGCCTTGGCCTTGTCGGCGTTGAACAGCACGCCGTTGCCGTCCGAATCGTTGCCGTTGAGCTGGATGTCGTTGACGGTGTAGGTGAACGCGGTGGCATTCAAACGCAGGCGGTTGTCCCACAGGCTGCTCTTCACGCCGGCTTCCCAGGACAGGATCGTCTCCGAATCGGCGGTGGTGAAGTCGGCATTGAACACAGCCGAACGACCCTGGATGGTCGGACCACGGAAGCCGCGCGCGACCTTCGCATAGACACTCACGTCCGGGGTGACCTGATACATCGCGCTCAGATCCCAGCTCGGGGTCGTGTCGGTCATCTTGACGTCGGTGCGGCCCTTGTAGGTGACCAGGCCGGTGGCGGTATCAGCCGTCTTCAGCAGGCGCGTGTGCTTCTCATCGCGGGTCTGGCGCAGGCCGGCGGTGACGGTGAACTTGTCGGTGAAGGCGTAGCTGAGCTGGCCGAAACCGGCCCACGAGGTGTTCTTGTTGCGCAGGCGCACCCAGTTGTTGGGGTTGCGCGCCGCGCCCTTCAGGAACCAGGCGCGCTGGTAGAAGTCGGTGGTATCGCTGCCGTTGAAGTAGAACGCGCCGGCCTGCCACTGCAGGGCGCTGTCATCGTGGCTGGCCAGGCGGAATTCCTGGGTCCACTGGTCCAGGTCACGGATCTGGCCCATCGACTGGCCATAGCCGTTCGGCACACCATTGACCGGGAAGTTGACCGCGGCGCCGCCGTCGGTGTCACCGCGGCTGTAACCGGAGGTGGTTTCGTACGCGGTGATCGAGGTGAAGTCGATCGCGCCGAAGTCATAACGCGCCTTCACCGAACCGCCGTAGGTCTTGTACGCCTGCGGGTTGTTGTCGGCCTCGTCGTAGGCCACCTGGTCACGCGGCACGTCGGTCTTGTTCGAGCCCTTGGTCAGCGCGTTGCGCAGGAACAGGGTCGAGGTGCCTTCGTAATCGCGGGCGTGGGCCGAAGCAAGGATCGAGAACTGGTCGCTCGGGGTCAGCAGCAGCTGCGCACGCACGTTGCGGTCGTCGAAGCCCCCCATGGCGTTCTTCTTCGGGCTGACCGTGCCGTCGGCGCTGGGGCCGGTGTAGGTGTTGTCGACGTAGTCGTCGCGGTGCTGGTACAGGGCCGACACACGGAACGAGGCAATGTCGTTGATCGGGCCGCCGAAGCCACCGTCGATCGACACGCTGTTGTAGGAGGCGTAGCTGGCGCTGACGCGGCCGCTGTAGTCCTGGGTCGGCTTGAGGGTGTCGAACTTGACGATGCCGGCGGTGGTGTTGCGGCCGAACAGCGAGCCCTGCGGACCGCGCAGCACTTCCACCTGGTCCACGTCATAGACCGGGTTGGACTTCAGCACCACGTGTTCCAGCACGACGTCGTCCTGGATGATCGACACCGGCTGCGACGCACCCAGGTAGAAATCGATGTTGCCCAGGCCGCGGATGTAGAAGCGCGGGAAGATGCGGCCGGTGGTGGTTTCCGCATACAGGCTCGGCACGCGGCCGGACAGCGCCAGCAGGGTGTCGTCGCCGCCGGCGGTGAAGTCGCGCATGCGCTCGCCCTGCACCACGCCTACCGACACCGGCACTTCCTGCAGGTTCTGCTCGCGGTGCTCGGCGGTCACGGTGATGGTGTCCAGCCCGGTCGGGGTCGGAGCATTGTCCTGCGCGGCAGCACCGAAGCTGGCAGCCAGGGCCAGGCCTGCACAGGCCAGGGCCAGCGGATGGCGACGGAAGGAAACGAGGGAGGACGACATGCCCGACGAACGGCGGGAATCGGAATGGGAAGGCATCGAAAGCTCTGAGGAGGCGTCCGTGCGGCCTGCGCTGACCGGGCGGCAAATAGGAGGAAAACTGCGCAAGCGGCCATTATCCTCCAAATTGTTACAATTTCGTTGCGCCGGCAGACAGCAAGGGCATCAAGCCGTTTTCGGCACAGTCCGGCCTCAGCCGGCCTTTGGCAACGGCGCCAGCGCAACCTCGACCATCGCCAACAGGCGTTCGCGGCTGACGCCGTCTCGCGCCTGTACCGAGATGCCATGCAGCACCGTGGCGAAATGATCGCCCAGGGCCTGCACGGACAGATCAGCGGCCAGCCCGCCGGCTGCCTGCGCCTGCTGCAGCCGCGCGATGATCGCCGCCGTGCGCTGGCGACGATGGCTGGCCAGCCAGTCACGTACGCCCTCGCCCTCCGGTGACACGCTGCTGGCCGAGGACACCACCAGGCAGCCATGCGGACGACCACGACGGGTATAGGTAAGCACGGCATCACGCAGCATGCTGCCGATCGCATCGCGCAGTGACGCCTGCTCCAGCGCGCGCGGCGCGAAGCCGCCCTCGCCTTCTTCGTACAGCGCCACCGCTTCGCGGAACAACTGCTCCTTGCTGCCGAACGCGGCGTAGATGCGCGCCGAAGCAATGCCAAGCGCTTCGACCAGGGCCGACATCGAGGTGCCCTCATAGCCGTGCTGCCAGAACAGCAGCATCGCCTTGCGCAATGCCTGGTCCCTGTCGAATTCGCGCGGTCGCCCTGCCATCTGCCTGCCTGCCGTTCTGAGGCGCGCAGTGTAACGCGGGTGTTGACCATCCCGATGCACGCGCCTATTCTTTGTTGATCGACAAACAATTGGAGCAACACATGCAAACCCTCAAAGGCCCCAGCCTGCATCTGGCGCAGTTCGCTGGCGACCAGACGCCGTTCGACAGCCTGTCCGGCATCGCCGCCTGGGCGGCCGGCCACGGCTTCAAGGCCCTGCAGATTCCGGCATGGGACGCGCGCCTGTTCGACCTGGCCACCGCTGCCGACAGCCAGGACTACTGCGACGACATCCGCGGCACCCTGGCCGAGCACGGCCTGCAGGTCAGCGAGCTGACCACCCACATCCTCGGCCAGCTGGTCGCCGTGCATCCGGCCTACGATGAGCTGTGCGATGGCTTCGCGCCGGAAGCACTGCGCGGCAACCCGAAGGCCCGCAGCGAATGGGCGCAGCAGCAGCTGCACCTGGCCGCCCGCGCCTCGCGCCGGCTCGGCCTGCAGGACATGGGCACCTTCTCCGGTTCGTTCGCCTGGCCCTACCTGTTCCCGTTCCCGCAGCGTCCCCCGGGCCTGATCGATGCCGCATTCGATGAGCTGGCGCGCCGCTGGCGGCCCATCCTCGATACCTGCGAGGACAACGGCATCAACCTCTGCTACGAAATCCATCCCAGCGAAGACCTGCACGACGGCACCAGCTTCGAACGCTTCTTCGAGCGCGTGGGCCAGCATGAGCGCTGCCGCATCCTGTTCGATCCCAGCCACTTCGTGCTGCAGCAGCTGGATTACCTGCAGTTCCTGGACATCTACCATCCGCTGATCCGCATGTTCCATGTCAAGGACGCGGAGTTCCGCCCCAATGGCCGCCAGGGCATATACGGAGGCTACGCCGACTGGACCGAACGCGCGGGCCGCTTCCGTTCGCTGGGCGATGGCCAGGTCGATTTCAAGTCGATCTTCTCCAAGCTGGCGCAGTACGACTACGCCGGCTGGGCAACGCTGGAATGGGAGTGCTGCCTGAAGGACCAGGAAGCCGGTGCGCGCGAAGGTGCCGCCTTCATCCGTGACCACATCATTCCGGTCACCGACAAGATCTTCGACGACTTCGCCGGCGCGCCGATCAGCAGCGCCCAGATGCAGCACATGCTCGGCATCGCCTGAGCCCCCACAGGAACATTCCCATGACGAACTTCCCCACCGCTGGCACCCCCGGCGACGATACCCTGCGCCACCACTACCTGCGCATCGACGGCCAGCGCGTGCATTGCGTCTCCGCTGGCAGCGGGCACCCGGTGCTGTTGATCCCGGGCTGGCCGCAGACCTGGTACGCCTGGCGCCACGTGCTGCATGCGCTGGCCGAGGCCGGTTTCGAAGCGATCGCGGTCGACCCGCCCGGCATCGGCGAATCCGATCGTCCCGCGCACGGTTACGACACCGGCAGTGCCGCCGCGGTACTGCATCAGACCATGCAGGCCCTCGGCCACGAGCGCTACCAGGTGGTCGGCCATGACATCGGCATGTGGATCGCCTATGCGTTGGCCAGCGACCAGCCGCAGGCGGTGCAGCGCCTGGCCGTGACCGAAGCGGTCATTCCCGGGCTGGCACCTGAGCCGGGCATCTTCGCCGCGCCAGCCGACAACATCTTCCTGTGGCACTTCATGTTCAACCAGGTGGCCGATCTACCCGAGGCACTCATCAGCGGTCGCGAACGCGCCTACCTGGATTTCATGTTCGACCGCTGGTCGTACCGGCGCGATGCGGTGGCCAGCGAAACCTATATCGCTGCCTACAGCCGGCCCGGCGCGTTGCGTGCAGGGTTTGCCTGGTACCGCGCGATCCCGGAAACCATCCGCCAGAACCAGATCCGCGCACAACGCCGGTTGACGATGCCGGTGCTGGCCATCGGCGCCGAGCACGCCACCGGCAACGCCCCGATGCTGACCCTGCAGCCGCACGCCGATGACCTGCGCGGCAGCGTCGTGCCGGGCTGCGGCCACTTCATCATGGAAGAAGCACCGCACGCCTTCCTCGCCCAGCTGCTGCCATTCCTGCAGGAGGCTGACCATGCCGCTTGAACCTGCGTTGCAGGCGTTCGCCGATGCAGTGGCGGCGCAACCGTTGCCGGACGATCTGCTGGAACTGCGCGCGCTCAGCGAGCAGGCGCTGCCCACACTGCAGGGTGCCACCGAGGCGGTATCGCATGTCGTGGAGCACGTCATCAGCGCGCGCGACGATCATGCGCTGGTCGTGCGCCTGTACACGCCCGCAGCCGCCAGCAGCGAGCCGCGCCCTGCCCTGTTGTTCGCCCACGGCGGTGGCTGGTTCCAGTGCTCGCTGGCGGTCTATGACGGCCCCTGCCGGGCCCTGGCCAATGCCAGCGGTCATGTCATCGCGGCCGTCGGCTATCGCCTGGCCCCGGAGCATCCGTTCCCGACGCCGCTGCACGACGTCGCCGACGCCTGGCTGTGGCTGCACGCCAATGCCACAGTCCTGGGCCTTGATCCAGCGCGTCTGGTCATCGGTGGTGACAGCGCTGGCGGCAATCTCGCCGCCGCGTGCTGCCTGCTGCTGCGCGATCAGGGACTGCCACTGCCATCGCATCAACTGCTGCTGTACCCGGCACTGGATGCCACCATGTCCAGCAGCAGCTACCGCGAGTTCGCCGACGGCTACTACCTCAGCGCCGAACTGATGCAGCGCTGCTGGCAGGCCTACCTGGGCGACGGTGACCGCCGACAGGCACTGGCCTCGCCCCTGCACGCCCGCGATCTGCGCGGGCTGCCGGCGGCCACAGTACTGAGCTGTGAGTTCGACCCGTTGCGCGACGAAGCTGAACAGTACGCCGCGCAGCTGCGGGAGGCGGGCGTGGACTGCACGCTGGAGCGCCTGCCGGGAATGATCCATGCCTGCATCCACCTGCATGGTGTGTCGGCTGCGACCGACATCGCGATCCAGCGCGCGGCGGCCCTGCTGCCCTGAGCCAAGCCTGCAGCGGCGCAGATCACCTGCGCCGCTGTGTTCGGCCTGCCCCTTTGCAGCCGGCACCGGCCAGCGCTATGCTAGGGACGTCACGTGGCGCCAGCTCCGCTGCCCACGGGATGCAATACCCCCCATGGGGCCATAGCTCAGCTGGGAGAGCGCGTCGTTCGCAATGACGAGGTCAGGAGTTCGATCCTCCTTGGCTCCACCATATGAAAAAACAGAAAGCCCCGGCTCTGCCGGGGCTTTCTGTTCTGGCCAGACGCTCAGGCCGGGTCCTGCCCGCCGTCCTTGCGCACCGGTGAACGCGAATGTGCATCGCGCACCTTCTGATCCTGTTGGCCGGGACGCTGCTTTGCCACTTCATCCTGCTGCCGGTCCTGCCGACTCTCCTGCACACCCTCGTGTGCGTTCGTGGTCTTCTTGTCGTGTTCGGTCATGAATCGCTCCCACGGCGCCGGCAACAGGCCGGCGTGACGCAGACAACGCTATCCGCGCCTGCGTGATGCGGTGGTCGGCTGCCCGCGAACAGCGCGTGCATCCATCACGCTCCTGCAGTGCTTGTGATCGTCATCGTCGCGTGGTCACAATCGGCGAGTCACCTCGCACAAGGACGCGCCATGTATCGCCCTGCCCTGTTGATCCCGCTGCTCCTCGCCACTGGCTGCGCGCATCGCCTTGACCGGCAACCAGCGCCGCCACCGGGCTATATCGGCAACTACGAAGCGGTGCGTGCGGCGCAGGATGATCCCTCTCGCGGCATCTCCGGCGTTTTCGTGCTGACCGTGCAGGCCAGCGGTACCGAAGGCGAGCGCATCTACCTCAACAGCGAGCGCGATTACCGACATCCACTCAACATCACGCTCAACATCGATGCCGCGCTGCGCCCGGAACTGGAAAAAGCGTTCGGCATGAAGCTCGAACAGCTGCAGAACCGGCGCCTGCTGGTGCGCGGTACTGCGGGTCGGGTACGCATCGCCTTCATCGATTCGAACGGCCGGCAGAGCGACAAGTACTACTACCAGACCCAGATCCAGATCCGCGACGCCAATCAACTGCGCTTCGCCCAGTAGGCCAACGAACGGCGTGCGTTGAAGAAGGAAGGCACCGGAATGTTTCGGCGCCTTCAAGACGCAATCGCTCAATCCAGCTTCACCACCAGCTTGCCGAAGTTGCGCCCCTGCAGCAGGCCAAAGAAGGCTTCCGGTGCATTCTCAATCCCCTGCACGACGTCTTCGCGGTACTGGATACGCCCATCGCGCAGCCACTGCGGCATGTCGCGCTCGAAATCCGGCCACCGATGCTTGAAGTCATGGACGATGAAGCCCCGCACGGTCAGCCGCTGGCGCAGGATCTGGCTGAACAGTGCCGGCAGCCTATCCGGCCCAGGCTGCGCGACGCCGCGGGCGTTGTAGGTGGCGATGGTTCCGCATACCGGAATGCGCGCGAAATCATTGAGCAGCGGCAGCACGGCGTCGAGCACATGCCCGCCCACATTCTCGAAATACACGTCGATGCCATCCGGTACGGCAGCACGCAGCTGCGCTGCAAAATCGGAGGCGCGATGGTCCAGCGCCACATCCACGCCCAGTGTTTCCAGGTACGCCCGCTTGGCCTCGCCACCGGCGATGGCGACCACGCGTGCACCCTGCAGCTTGGCCAGCTGCGCCACGGTGGCACCGACCGGGCCACTGGCCGCGGCCACCACCAGGGTCTCACCGGGTTGCAGCTTGCCTATTTCGATCAGGCTGGAGTACGCGGTGAACCCCGGCATGCCGTACACGCCCAGCGCCGTGCTCAGCGGCAGCCCGGCCGGATCCAGCCGCCGGCCGATCGCATCGCCCGCCACCACGGCATGGGTCTGCCAACCACCAGGGGCCAGCACCAGGTCGCCCACCGCCAGGCCAGGCGCCTGCGACTGCAGTACTTCGGCCACGGTCTGGCCTTCCATCACCGCATCCACGGCCACCGGCGGCGCGTATGACAGGCCATCGTCCATGCGTCCTCGCATGTACGGATCCAGCGACAGGTAACGGTTGCGCAGCAGCACCTGGCCGGGTGCCAGCGCCGGCAGGGCCGTCTGTTCGAGGCGGAAGTTGGCGGCGACCGGCGCACCTTGCGGACGCGAGGCGAGCACGATGCGGGTGGTTGAATCGGACATGTCCAATGGCTCTGCTGCGGGCAGCGTCGGGGAGGGGAACCGCGACAGTACGCCGCGTCCTGCCCTCGTGGGCGCTATGAAAACAGCGTTCCATCGGTGCCTCCCCATTCCGCCGCTGCATCGCTTGCCCCGTCAGCTTTGGCGCCAGCGACGGGCTGCTGTTTTCCGCGTCCAGCATTTCCGGCCAAGCTGGCTCAACGCAGGATCAACCACTTGCAGGGCCTTCCACCGGCCGCAGACACCAATGTGAAGGTTTTTTTCCAAAACGCTTGCCGAACCTGTCCTACGTCCGTAATATGCGCGTCCTCGGCAGCGACATCGCTGCAACGAAACAAGTGGCCGAGTAGCTCAGTTGGTAGAGCAGGGGATTGAAAATCCCCGTGTCGGCGGTTCGATTCCGTCCTCGGCCACCACTTTCGAAGACCTGCAGAAATGCAGGTCTTTTTTTTCTACATGGCCGAGTAGCTCAGTTGGTAGAGCAGGGGATTGAAAATCCCCGTGTCGGCGGTTCGATTCCGTCCTCGGCCACCACTTTCGAAGACCTGCAGAAATGCAGGTCTTTTTTTGTCTGTGATTTGTCTGTGACTTTCCGACCAAGCACCACGTGGATCACGCCGCATCGATCCTGCGCGGATGCGGCCACACCGGTTGACGAAACATTCACACCTCCGCGTGCCGGGCAACCTACGCTCCAGAGTCCTGCCCGGAGCCGCCCCATGCATCTGCGCCCTGCCCTGCTCGCCTGCCTGCTGCTTTTCGCCGCACCGGCACTCGCTGCCGAGCCCGTGCGCGCCGTCAGCGAACTGGACATCGATCGCTACGCCGGCCAGTGGCACGAGATCGCCCATCTGCCGGTATCGTTCCAGAAGCAGTGCGTGGGCGAGATCACCGCCAACTACGGGCTGCGCCGCGATGGCCGCATCAGCGTCACCAATGCCTGCCGCAAGGCCGATGGCGAGCGGGTTGTCGCCGAAGGCGTGGCGCGACCCGTTGCGGGACAGCCCGGGCAGCTGCAGGTGCGCTTCGTTCCCGACTGGCTGAGCTGGGTGCCGCTGGTCTGGGCCGACTACTGGGTGATCGCGCTGGACCCGGACTACCAGTGGGCGATGGTCGGTGAACCCGGTCACAAGTATCTGTGGATCCTCGCGCGCCTGCCGGAGATGGACCGCGCCCTGTTCGACCGGCTCAAGGCAAAGGCCGAAGCAATGGGCTACGACCTCGCACCGCTGCGCATGATGGCGCCCCTGCGCGACGCGCCCGCCGATTGAGGCGCCGCCCAACCGGGGCACGCTACGTCCGTAATCCGGCATCGCGCACGCCTCGCGTACATCTTCACGCGCTACCCTCTGTGGCCGGTCGCCGCAGGCGACCCATTCCACCATACGCCGTAGTATGCTTATTCCACGCACCGCCTTCAGAGGACCTGCGCCCATGCTCCACCGCTTCCGTACCGCCTTGATCGTCCTGTGCACCCTGGCCCTGGTCGCTTGCGGCGATGGCATCGTCAAGCGTGTCTCGGAACCGGCCGCGAGCCTGCAGCAGCTGACCGTGCAGGCCAATGGCGACTGGACCGTCGCCCTGCGTCTGCAGAACTACAGTTCGATGCCGATGAGCTTCGACGACGTCGCGCTGGCCTTGACCATCGGCGACACCGAGGCCGGCCCCCTGTCCGCCAAGCCGGGCATCTCCATCGGCGGCGTTTCCGCCGATGTCATCAACGTCAACTTCAAGCCCAGCCCAGCCGCACGCCTGGTGATCGCCGACGCGCTGGCCAGCAACCGCACCCTCGCCTACAGCCTGAAGGGCACGGTGTCGGCCACGCCGCAGGAAAAGAAGCAGCGCACCTTCGATATCAACAGCCGCAGCACGCTGAACCAGGCCCCGGGCCTGCCCGGCGTACTTCGCTGATCTCCGCTTTCCGCCGCGACGCATCGCGCCGCTCCCCCTGTTACTGATCAAATCGAGACGCACCGATGAGCAGCTACACCGCCCCGCTTTCCGACCTTCGTTTCGGCCTGCACGATGTGCTGAAGGTCGAGCCGCTGTTCGCCCGTCTTGGCTTCACCGACGCCACCGCCGATGTAGTCGATGCCGTGCTGGAAGAAGCCGGCCGCTTCAGCGCCAGCGTACTGGCCCCGCTCAACAGCGTGGGTGACGAGATCGGCTGCGTGCTCGACCAGGCCAGCGGCGAAGTAACCACCCCACCCGGCTTCAAGCAGGCCTACGATCAGTTCGTCGACGGCGGCTGGACCGGCCTGACCGCGTCGCCGGAACTGGGCGGCCAGGGCCTGCCGCACACGCTGGGCGTGCCGCTCAATGAAATGATCAACGCTGCCAACCTCGCCTGGGGCAATTTCCCGCTGCTGTCGCACGGCGCCATCGAAGCGCTGAAGCAGCACGGCGAAGCCTGGCAGCACGAGGCATTCCTGAAGCCGCTGATCGAAGGCCGCTGGACCGGCACCATGTGCCTGACCGAGCCGCATTGTGGCACCGACCTGGGCCTGCTCAAGACCAAGGCCGAGCCGAACGCCGATGGCAGCTATTCGATCACCGGCACCAAGATCTTCATCACCGCCGGCGAGCACGACCTGACCGGCAACATCGTGCACCTGGTGCTGGCCAAGCTGCCCGACGCTCCGCCGGGCGCCAAGGGCATCTCGCTGTTCGTCACCCCGAAGTTCAAGGTCGATCGCGACGGCAACGTCGGTGAGCGCAACGCGCTGCGCTGCGGCTCCATCGAGCACAAGATGGGCATCAAGGGCTCGGTCACCTGCGTGATGAATTTCGATGGCGCCCAGGGCTACCTGGTCGGCCAGCCGCACAAGGGCCTGCAGGCGATGTTCACCATGATGAACACTGCACGGTTGGGTGTCGGCCTGCAGGGCATCGGCCTGTCCGAGCGCGCCTACCAGAACGCGCTGAAGTACAGCCGTGAGCGCCTGCAGTCGCGTTCGCTCAGCGGTGCGAAGTTCCCGGAAAAGCCGGCCGACCCGATCCTGGTGCATCCGGACGTGCGCCGCATGCTGCTGACCATCAAGTCGCTGGTTGAAGGCAGCCGCCTGCTGGCCCTGCATGCCGCCACCCTGATCGACGTCGCCCACCATGCGGAAGATGCCGGTGAGCGCGAGCGCGCTGACACCCTGGTGAGCTTCCTGACCCCGATCTCGAAGGCCTGCCAGACCGAATGGGGCATCGAGAACACCTACAACGCCCTGCAGTGTTTCGGTGGCCACGGCTACATCCGCGAACACGGCATGGAACAGCTGGCCCGCGATGCCCGCATCACCACGCTGTATGAAGGCACCACCGGCATCCAGGCGCTGGACCTGATCGGCCGCAAGACCGCGTCCAGCCAGGGCGCTGGCCTGAAGCTGATGCTGGCCGAGATCGAAGCGTTCGCCAAGGCGAACGAGGGTAACGAAAGCCTGGCCGAGTTCATCGGCCCACTGCGCGCCAAGGCCGCCGAATGGGGCAAGCTGACGATGGACGTGCTGCAGCGTTCGGCCGCCAACCCGGACGAACTGGGCGCTGCCAGCTACGACTACCTGTTCTATTCGGGGTATGTGGTGCTGGCCTACTGGTGGGCCCGCAGCGTTGCCGCCGCCGATGCCAGCGCACACGGCGCAGCATTCGCCCAGGGCAAGCGCGAGACCGCGCGTTTCTACTTCGCCCGCGTGCTGCCGCGCACCCTCAGCCACGCCGCCGCCATCCAGGCGGGTGCCGCACCGCTGATGGCAATGGACGACGAACGCTTCGGCGCCTGAGCCGGGCCGCAGCCGGCACCTGCGGTAGTACCGGCCGCTGGCCGGCAACTGCAGCAGCTGGAGCAACAGCAACAGCTGGTTTCCTGCGGAATGGCGGGGTGGGTCCAATTGCGGGGGGCGGCGCAAGTACGTCCCTGTAGCCTCGGTCGCGCCATCCATGGCGCTCACGCCCCCGCAACCGGACCCACCCCGCCTTCGACAATTCCCCGCGGCTGTTGGTAGGTGTCGACCTTGGTCGACACGTAGATCCACGCCACGCGTGGATGGAAACCACCGAAATCCATCTGGAGAAAAGCCCCCTTTTGTTAAAGGGGGCGCGCCGGCAGGCGCGGGGAATAGGAGGAATGCGTGGGCATCCCAACCCGCCATCGGCGGGCTGGGATGCGGAATGCGCGGACCTGAATCTTGCGATTTGGGTTTCGCCCTCCGTGCGATACCCAAATCGCAATGATTCAGGTATAAGCTGTTTTCCCGATGGAGACAGACACTACACGCTTGGGTCTGATCGAAGCCGGAGCTCCGTTTTCTGCTCCGGGCGCCGAAGCATCGCCCAACGCCACGACGCTGCATCGCCCCGGCACGGTCCGGTTGCTCTCACTTGATGGCCACGGGCGGGTCCTGGACTGGATCACCTGGCAGGACGCCGCCTGCCTCTACGCCCGCGACGCCGTCGCCTGGACCCTCGGCGACCCCTGCCTGCACATCCACGGTGGGACCAATCGTCGCAGTGGCATGCAGAGCGGGATGGACCTGCACCCGATCATCGCCGCGCGCGGCCATGCCCGCTCACGTGCGCTGGACCCGACGCCGAACCTGACCAACCCGGCCCTGTTCGCCCGCGATGCCCATCTCTGCCTCTACTGTGGCCAGCAATTCGGCCGCCCGACCCTCACCCGCGACCACGTCATGCCCTTGTCCAAAGGCGGCCTGGATACCTGGGAAAACGTAGTCACTGCCTGCTTCCACTGCAATTCGCGCAAGAGCGACCGCACCCCGCAGCAGGCCGGCATGCCGCTGCTGGCGGTGCCCTATCGGCCGAGCTGGATCGAGCACCTGATCCTGTCCAACCGCAACATCCTGGCCGACCAGATGGCATTCCTGAGGGCCCAGCTGCCCAAGCGTTCCAAGCTCTGCACCTGAACACCTGAAATTGCAACCCTCACCGTCCTGTCACGGACGGCGGCGTTTGCTTGCCCCACCCCCGTTTGAGGGCGAAAATGGGCGTTCAGAACAAGTGCGAACATGATGATCGACTCTGCCCGCTATCCCCGCCTCGCGCGCATCCAGACACCGGATGACCTGCGCACGTTCGACGAATCCGAACTGACGGCGGTTGCCGATGAACTGCGTGCCTACCTGATCGAATCGGTAGGCAAAAGCGGCGGCCATTTCGCCGCCGGCCTGGGCGTGATCGAGCTCACCGTGGCCCTGCACTACCTGTACCAGACCCCGGTGGACCAACTGGTTTGGGACGTCGGCCACCAGACGTACCCGCACAAGATCCTGACCGGTCGCCGCGACGAGATCCACACCGTCAAGCAGAAGGATGGCGTCGCGCCGTTCCCCAAGCGCGAAGAAAGCGAATACGACACCTTCGGTGTCGGCCACTCCTCGACCTCGATTTCGGCAGCACTGGGCATGGCCATCGCGCGCCAGACCGAAGGTGACGACCGCAAGGTCGTGGCCGTGATCGGCGACGGCGCGATGACCGCCGGCATGGCGTTCGAAGCGCTGATGCACGCCGGCGGCATGGAACCGGAACCAAACCTGCTGGTGATCCTCAACGACAACAACATGTCGATCTCCGAGGCAGTGGGCGGGCTGACCAAGATGCTCGGCCGCGCCACCGGCAGCCGCACGCTCAATGCGCTGCGCGAAGGCGGCAAGAAGATCCTCGGCGACAAGAAGAACAACCCCGCCCGTTTCGTGAAGCGCTGGGAAGAACACTGGAAGGGGATGTTCGTGCCGTCCACGATGTTCGAGGAGATGGGCTTCCATTACACCGGCCCGATCGACGGCCATGACCTGCCGGCGCTGCTGTCCGCGCTGAAGACGCTGCGTGCCTCCAAGGGCCCGAAGCTGCTGCATGTCATGACCACCAAGGGCAAGGGTTACGAGCCGGCCGAAGGCGACCAGATCGGCTACCACGCGGTGGGCCCGTTCGATCCGGACAAGGGCCTGGTGGCCAAGACCGGCGCGAAGAAGCCCACCTATACCGATGTGTTTGGCGACTGGCTGTGTGACGCCGCCGCGGCCGAGCCCCGCCTGTATGGCATCACCCCGGCGATGCGCGAAGGCTCCGGCCTGGTGCGCTTCAGCAAGGAGTACCCGCAGCGCTACTTCGATGTGGCCATCGCAGAGCAGCACGCGGTGACCCTGGCTGCAGGCATGGCCACCCAGGGTGGCAAGCCGGTGGTGGCGATCTATTCCACCTTCCTGCAGCGCGCGTACGACCAGCTGGTGCATGACGTGGCCATCCAGGATCTGGATGTGCTGTTTGCAATCGACCGCGCCGGCGTCGTCGGCCCGGATGGTGCAACCCACGCCGGCAACCTCGACCTCAGCTTCCTGCGCTGCGTGCCGAACATGGTGGTGATGGCCCCGTCCAACGAGGCCGAGTGCCGGCAGATGCTCAGCACCGGCCTGCAGCACCCCGGCCCGGCTGCGGTGCGCTACCCGCGCGGCAGCGGTACCGGCGTGGATGCCGGCAGCGATCTGTCGACCCTGCCGATCGGCAAGGGCGAGCTGCGCCTGCAGGGCAACCGTGTCGCCCTGCTCGCCTTCGGCAGCACCGTCGCCGCCGCCGAACAGGTGGGTCGCGAACTGGGTTTGAGCGTGGTCAACATGCGTTTCATCAAGCCACTGGATCGCGAACTGATACTGGCGATGGCCAACCAGCACGAGGCGCTGGTGACGATCGAGGACAACGTGGTGGCGGGCGGCGCCGGTTCGGCCGTGGCCGAACTGCTCAATGCCGAGGACGTGCTGCGCCCAGTCCTGCACCTGGGCCTGCCCGATGCCTTCCAGCATCACGCCAGCCGCGAGGACCTGCTGGCCGAGGCCGGCATCGATGCGGCTGGCATCCGCGCGGCCCTGCTCAAGCGCTGGCCGCAACTGGCTGCCGGCAACCCGCCACTGAGCGCGGCGGGCTGAGCACCGCCGGGGTTATGGGGCCACGTCACGCGTGGCTCCCCACGCCCCTCATCCACGCATGGCGTGGATCTACCAAGGCACTGGTGACGCAGAAATACATCCACGCATGGCGTGGATCCATCAGGGCACTGGTAGCGCAGAAATACATCCACGCATGACGTGGATCCACCAGGGCGCTGGTGACGCAGAAATACATCCACGCATGGCGTGGATCTACCAGGGCACTGGTAGCGCAGAAATACATCCACTGGTGGCGCAAAAGCAAAAGTAGATCCACGCCATGCGTGGATGCCGCAAACCCTGCCGGCGGAGGGCGTGCTCAGCCGTAGCTGATCGCCTCGACAAAAGCACCGCTGGACTCCACCCGCACCGAGGCGCGCTGGCCGGTGTCGGTGAAATGCAGGCGGGCCAGGGTTTCGGCGAAGTCAAAGGCACGGACGCCATCGCGGAACTCGATCGGTTCCGGCTTGTCCGGGTGCAGCACGCGCCATTGGCGCTGCTCACATTGCAGTCGGATCAACATGCGTTGCTCACTCCTTGAACAGCGTATCGACGACGAGAGAATGACCGCACCAGGCACGACAGGGATGGCCAGTGCGAACCGGGACGCGCGAGGCGTCCCGGGAGTCGACAATACGAGGAAAGAAGTGTGATCGCTATCAGATTTCTCTGATCTTGAGCCGATTGCGTCGCCCGCTCAGTTCACCTGGAACTGGGCCCTGCAGCCGTTGCTGACCCAGATACCACGGCGGTCCCAGCCCCAGCTCTGGCCTTCGATGCAGGCACTGCGCGATTCCTGCCGTACCAGACGCACGCCGCGACGAACCTGTGCATCACAGTACTGCTGGCGCCGGTCATTGGAGTGGCAGGCAATCACCTGGCCGCCACCACCCCACTGGTTTCCGCCCCAGCCGTTGCCGCCGCCACCGCCCCAACCACCGCCCGGCCGCCGGTATTCACCGACGAATTCGGCGCGGCAGCCCTGGGTAACCCAGACACCGTAACGGGACTGGCCCCAGGTCTCACCTTCCACACAGGGGGAGCCGGACAACTGGCGGATCATGCGCGCGCGCCCTTCCAGCCGGCACTCGTTGCTGCGGTTCTTGATCGATTCACAGCGCACGATGCCATTGCCGCCACGATCATCGTAGCGATCGTCGTAGCCATAGTTCTGCGCCTGCGCGCCGCCAGCGGCAGCCATCATCGGCAACAGGGTGCACGCCACGGTGCGCCAAGTAAGTCCCTTGCCCATCCCTCGTCTCCAGGTGAATACGGTGGAGGCAAGCATCGGGGATTCTCGGCGTGGCGCACAGAGGGAGCTGCGACGGCGGTTTTTCCCCCATTCAACCAACCCAACCGCAACTGACTGCGGCTGTGCCGGTTCAGCGGCCGAAGTGCAGCGCGTCGACTGCGGTGCCCAGTGCTTCCACGCGCACCGTGCTGTGCTGGCCGGTACGGCGGTGATGTTCGCTGGCACGCGAGGCAGCGGCGTCGAAGGCGGCCGCGCCGGTGCTGAACACTTCGCTCGCGCGCGTCTGCGGATCCAGCACGGACCAGCGCTGGGCATTGCATTGGACAGTGATGACCATCGTAGGCTCCTGCGTTTCTGGGAAATCCGGGACCGGCACAAAGCCGATCTCCGATGCCCGACCAGCCTAGCCAGCGCCTCGGGGAAGACCTATCGGATTTATCCGAAAACTCCCTACCGGCACCTCAGAAAGCGCCGCCCATCACATCCCTGAGGCCATTTAGGAAATCCATTCCGTGACCCTTGTCACGAAGTCAGCCGCGCTTCACACTACCGTCATCAACAGGGGCCCCTTCCACATGCGCACCTCGCTTCCACTACAGCGTTCGACGCTGCTGAAATTCTATTTCGCCGCCAGCTACGTGATATTGATCGAGGAACTGGTCCGCGCATCGCTGAGTTGAGGCTTGGCCAGCGAGGCTTGCCGCCGCTGTGGGGACCGCACAGACTGTCGGTTTACGGCACGGAGCCGCACCCATGAAAGTCCTGTTCCTGATCCCGCTGCTGGCCCTGGCCGCGTGCGCCAGCCCGGAAAAACCGGTCACCCGTGACGCCGCCACACCCGTGGTCGGTGGCGACCGCGATGCGCACGGATGCATCGGTTCGGCCGGCTATCAGTGGTGCGAGCACAGCCAGCGCTGCGAGCGGCCGTGGGAACTGGCGCAAGCACAGGGCCTGGCCAACACCGCCGACGCCATCGATGCCTACTGCGCCACCCCGGCAACGCCGGCGCGCAGGTAACGGATGCCGCCAATGACCGATCTGTCCCCGCTGCCCACGCTGACGCCTGGCCGCTACCGCCACTTCAAAGGTGGCGAGTACGAGGTGATCGACATCGTCCGCAGCAGTGAAACGCTGCAGCCGATGGTGCTCTATCGCGCCCTGTATGGCGAAGGCGGACTGTGGGTGCGTCCCTATCCGATGTTCATTGAACAGGTGCCCGGCGAGCACGGCCCGCAGGCACGCTTCACCCGCATCAGCGACTGAACGGCGCGGCTCACGCCGCGCATGCTGAAGCATCCCTGCGAGACGGAGCCGCATGCGCCACACCCTGTTGTTCGTCCTGTCACTGGCCAGCACCCCGGTGCTGGCCGCAGAACCGCCCAGCTTCGACCGTCCCGGCATCGGCTTCGGCACCGACACGGTACCGCGTGGCGGCCTTGCCGTCGAAGTGGGCCTGCCCAGCTATCAACGTGATCGTGATCGCGACGGCCTGCTTACGACATCGCTGTCCAGCGACCTGCTGTTGCGCACGGGCCTCGCGCCCGGCTGGGAACTGCAGTTGGCGTCCACACCGTGGCAGCGCCAGCGCGAACGTGGCCCTGACATGCCACGCACGCAGCAGCGTGGCGCCGGCGACAGCACTGTGGGAGTGAAATGGGCCGGTCCCGGCAGTACCGAGCGCACGGCCTGGGCGCTGCTGGCCAGCGGTGTGATCGCGCGTGGCGATGCCGCCTTCAGCGACGGCCGCCAGTACGCGCTGGCCGCCAGCGTCGAGCACACCTTCAACGAGCGCTGGAGCGGTGCGCTGTATGGCAGTCATCAGCGCGGCGCGGGCCAGCGCAGCACGACCTGGTCGCCAAGCCTCGCGTTGAGCGTGACCGATCGGCTTGGTACCTATCTCGAAGCGGGCTTCACCCACGCCAAGCAGCAACCCGACCAGGCCGTCGCCGGCGCAGGCCTGACCTGGATGCTGCGGCCGAACGTGCAGCTGGACGCCTCTTTCGATCTCGGCCTCAATCGCAACAGCCCCGACCTGCAGCTTGGCACCGGCATCGCGTTCTATCTGCGGTGACCTGCTGAACTGATCGTGCGCGTCGGGTGCATCGCCCCCGCGCTACAATCATACCGTCCAGTCGGTTTCGTTCCCCATGCCAGAATCCCCTCCCCGCTCCCGCCGCAAGGCGCCCGACAGCGTGCGCCAGGCGCTGCTGCACGCGACCGCCCATACCATCGGCCAGAATGGGCTGGCGGCCCTCACCGTGCAGGACGTGGCCGACGCGGCCGGTGTCAGCAAGGGCGCGCTGTTCCATCATTTCAGCAGCAAGCAGGACCTGGTCGAGGCAACGCTGACCTCGCTCATCGCCGACTTCGAGGACAGAGTGCGCGAGGTGCTGCGGCAGTCCCCGCCCCGCCATGGCGGCTTCAGCCGTGCCTATGTGCAGGTGAATTTCGAACATCTGCTGCAGCAGCAGCAGATCAACGACATCGGGCTCACCATGGGCAGCATGCTGGAACCGGCGCTGCTGGCGTATTGGCGCACGTGGCTGCGCGGCATGCTGGCCGAGTTTCCGGATGAGGCCTGCGATCCGCGCCTGTACGCCGCGCGTTGCGTCGCCGATGGGTACTGGGCCACCGCCTATGGGCGGCCCTTGGACGAAAACGAACGCCAGAACGCCCAGGCCATGGCCCTGGAGGCACTGAAGCTGTGCGAACCAGCATGAGCGGGAGACTGCGATGAACCCCTATTTCTACCTGGCCGGCGCGATCGTGCTGGAAGTGATCGCCACCTCCCTGCTCAAGGCATCCGAAGGCATGACCCGCCTCGGTCCGACGCTGGGCGCGCTCGCCGGTTACGGTGTGTGCTTCTACCTGCTGTCGCTGACGATGAAGTCGATCCCCACCGGCATTGCCTATGCCATCTGGTCCGGCGTCGGCATCGTGCTGATCTCGCTGATCGGCCTGCTGGTGTTCAAGCAGCGCCTGGATGCGCCGGCACTGATCGGCATCGGCCTGATCTGTGCCGGCGTACTGGTCATCAACCTGTTCTCGCATAGCAGCGCGCATTGAGCGCGCCACTGCACGAACTGCCGGGCTAGGCGACCTTCTTCGCGACGGTCATGCCGAGCACGAAAAGTACGACAGCGATGATGATGCCGGCCCAGAACAGGAACTTGGCAATGCCCACCGCAGCGCCGGCAATACCGCCGAAACCCAATGCACCGGCGATCAGGCCGATGATGGCGAAAATGATGGCCCACTTGATCATGTCGATCCTCTCCCTGGCGGGAATACTGAAGGTGCGATCAGGTTAGGCAGGCCGCGATGCCACACGCGTGAACAGGTCGCAGGCGCGGCGTGAAACGATCCGGCTCAGCGCGGCCGGAAGCGCAGCAGCGCCACTGCGAAGGCGAGAAACACGCTGCCGACCAGGCGTTCGAACCAGCGTTGCGCAAAGGGCTTTGCCAGCCAACGGCGCAGCCCATGTCCGCCCGCCGCGTACATCACGTACCAGAACAGTTCGCAGGTAGCGAAGGTGGCCACCAGCACCGTGTACTGCACGGCCTGGCCACGCGCCGGGTCGACGAACTGCGGCAGGAACGCCGCGGCGAACAGCAGCAGCTTCGGATTGCTCAGCCCCACCAGCAGACCACCACGGAACACCGCCCAGGCACCGTGCACCGGCGCCAGCGCTGCATCGACGTCTGTCGCCACCGGCGCCTGCCGGTAGCTGTCCCGCCAGGCCTTGATGCCCAGCCAGGCCAGGTAGGCCACACCCAGATAGCGCAGCACATCGAACAGCATCGGCGACGAGCGCAGCACCGCGCTCAGGCCGGCTGCAGACGCCGCAAGCACCAGCAGCATCGCCAGCAGGCAACCGGCCATGGCGGGCACGCTGCGACGGAAACCCAGGCCGACACTGCGCCCCAGGATGTGCAGCATGTTCGGACCCGGCGTGCCGCACAGCACGAACACTGTCGCCAGAAACCACCACCAGGTATGCAGGGCCATCACTTCGTCCACCGGAATAATCCCTGCAAGGATAGTGCGCAGCGGCGGTCACCACCATGCACAGTCCCGGGTCGAATCGACGGTTACAGCTGCTGCGGCTCAGCCGCTGGCAACGCGTGACGCACGCAGCTCGGCCATCGCGATGCGCAGCACCCGCAGCGCCGAGCGCAGGAACACGACCAGCAGTGCGACGGCGACCAGCAGGTCCGGCCAACCGGCACCGAACAGCGCCACCAGACCCGCCGCCAGCACCACTGAAATGCCCTCGAAGATATCGTTGCGTGCGCATTCCCAGGCCGATGCCAGGTTCACGTCATCCTTGCGATAGGGCGTCAGCAGCCACAGGCAGAAGCCATTCGCGGCAAGATTCAGCAGCGCGGCCAGGCCCATGCTTTCGAACAGGGGAACCTGCGGATGCGCCAGCCGCCATCCGATCTGTACCGCCACTGCCACCGCCGCCGCCAGGATCAGCGCCCCCTTGAACAACGCAACCCGCGCCTTGGCCGCCACGCCGGCACCCACCACCAGCAGGCTCAGCAGGTAGGTAGCGGCGTCACCCAGGTTGTCCAGCGCACCGGAGAGCAGCGCGGACGAGTGGCTGTACCACGACGCGGCGACCATCATCAGGAACGTCGCCAGGTTGATCAGCAGCACGATCCACAGCACCCGCCGGTGGCGCGCCTGCATGGCTGCCACATCCAGCGTCTTGCCGCAGCCACAGCATTCGCCCATCGCCCCGCCCTCTGCCTGTCGTACCCCATTATCACGCCGATCAGGCGTGCCGACAGCGGCATCGACGGGCCCATCTGCGATTGCGCGCCCCGGCCACGCCGGCACGCGGCGTCCCGGCCTGCGATGTGCTGCAATGGCACTCCCCGGCACGGAGAGACGCATGAAGACGCTTGGCCTGATCGGTGGCATGAGCTGGGAAAGTTCGGCGCAGTACTACCGCCTCATCAACGAAGAAGTACGCGCGCGGCGGGGTGGCGCGCACTCGGCGCAGTTGCTGATGTGGTCGCTGGATTTCGCCCGCATCAAACAGCTTCAGCACGACGGCGACTGGGACGCGCTGGGCAACGAGATGGTCGATGCCGCACAGCGGCTGCAGGCCGGTGGCGCCGAACTGCTGCTGATCTGCACCAACACCATGCACAAGCTCGTTGCTGAGATCGAGGCGGCCTGCCCGCTGCCGCTGCTGCATATCGCCGACCCGACCGCCACGGCGATCGTACAGGCCGGTCTGCAGCGTGTCGGCCTGCTCGGCACGGCCTTCACCATGGAGGAGGACTTCTACCGCGGGCGGCTGAGCGAGCGCTTCGGCCTGGATGTACTGGTTCCGGAGGCCCACGACCGCCGCGATGTACACGCGATCATCTACCAGGAGTTGATCGCCGGCGTGGTCAGCGAGCGATCACGGCAGGTGTACGTCGAGGTGATCGAACGCCTGGTTGCCCGCGGTGCCGAAGCGATCATCCTGGGCTGTACTGAGATCATGCTGCTGGTGCGTGCCGAAGACAGCCCGGTGCCGCTGTTCGACACCACGACCCTGCATGCGCGCGCGGCGGTGGACGCGGCGTTGGCATGACGCAGGAGGGGTCCGCTCGGTCATACCGATGATTCCGGCTGTACCGCCAACGAAGTGACCAGCCATTCCACCACCGGTGGCGAATCACACAGGAAGAACACGGCGTCGCCGCTGCGGGCTTCGGTCAGCATCCGGTAGACGCTGATCGCCACGCCCGATTGGCTGGCGATGAAAATCTCACTGCTGCGCGGCCCGTCGGTCTGGCGGGAAACCAGCCGCAAGGCACGCCGGGCCTCTACCGTATCTTCCGGCTCGGCTTCGCGGGTCAATTCCAGGCCACGCAGGCCCCAGGCAACAAAAACACGCTTGCCCTTGAACGTCGTGTCCAGGACCTGCACTTCGACCGCGCCCGTGCCGGCCGACCGATGAATGACGATACTGCTGATCAACGCAACCCCCTGTGGTCGTCGTGGTCCGCACATCCTTGTCCGCACCCGCGCCAGCAGCCACAGGCGATGCCCGAAGACCGCGTCCGAAAGCGCTGGAACGTGTAAAAAACTGTAAACCGATGCAATCGGATGTGCCGGGGATGATACGGGATGTAACGCCCTGCATGCGCAGCCGGACACTTGTAAATCCGTCCTGAGCCAGCGCAGGCCCCGGTCGTCGCAGAGCGCCCCACGTGCGCCATTCTTGCGTCCCATTCCCAACCCGAGGTTTCAATGAGCCTTCGCCTGCTACTGCCCCTGGGCGGTTCTGCGCTTGCCCTGCTGCTGGCCGCAACCACTGTCTCGGCCCAGGATTACGACAGCAGATCGTCACCGCGCACGACGTGCGAATCACACTTCAACAAGACCCAGCAGTGCCCGTTCGAAGGACACGCGCGACTGGCGCGACAGCTGTCGGTGACGCGATGCGTGGAAGACGACAACTGGGGACAGCGCCGCGGGATGCTGTGGGTCACCGACGGCTGCCGCGCCGAATTCGTCGCCGAAGAGCCTGGACGAGGCCGTTGGCCCGGGCGTGACCGCGACCGTGATCGCGACGGCGAACGCCTGGTCTGCGAATCCTACGAAAACAAGGAGAAACAGTGCCGCATCCGTGTCCGTCACGACGTGCGGCTGGTCAAGCAGAAATCGATCACCACCTGCACCGAAGACCGCAACTGGGGCTGGGACCGACGCGGCGTATGGGTAAGCAATGGCTGCCGCGCCGAGTTCCGCGTCTACTGAGTGCAATGACTGCGGCTGCATCCTCGTTGGAACGAGGCTCCCACAGCAGCTGGCATCTACTAGTGGCGCGCTGGTAGTGGCGCGCTGGGCGTCGCCCCCTCATTTACCCAGGCTTCGCTGCAGCCGGGCGGGACGAGCTCCACCTTCCACGGGCCTTGTTCGCGACCTGGCCCGCCCCGGTCAGCGGCAGCGGAGTGCTGTTAAGCCGTCGTCCGCGACGCACGTTGCGACGCGGATGAATCCGGTGCTCCACCAGCCTTGCCGCCCCCTTCAGACAGGTTTCATTCGCCGCGGCACCAAGTGACCAAAGAAGTAACGCTCCCCTACATCAAAGTGCATGGGCGACGCGAGATAGCGGTCCAGGATGCCAGATGCCTCTTTGGGCTGAAATATGCCTCCATCACCGTAGAACCTGGAGCAGTCCCCCCCGGAGTACACTTCAAATTTACGCCTCCAGACTAGGAAGCTTCCCCAATCGATCCACTGTGCGCTGTCCTTCGATACCAGCGCCTTTCTCATGAGCCAGACTTGTTGATTCATATCGACGACCCTCCCGCCTGAGATCGATACCCCATCGTCGCCAAAGGCGGCCTTCAACTCGACCAGCCGCGCCTCTACGGCCCTGGTGTACTCGACGTCACTCAGCCCACTGGCGAAGAACCTTGGCTCGCCATGCATTGGATCCAGCAGGTTGACAATATTCGTCTCGATGGCAGCTCGATCGGCGCGCCGGCTCAGCGCACGCCTGGCCTCAAGCATGAAGGGAACCAACCAAAGAACTCCGGACCACTGCGCAGCGAGACTCGCCTCGATGCGTAAATAGTTCGGCCCCTCGAGCATGAGCTCTGCAAGGAACTCCAGGTCGTCATCAAGCCCAGCATCCGCGGTGATACCCAAGCAAGCCGATACCAGTGTCGGATCATTCTGCTGATCCAGTATCCAGTGTCTCAGCCTCGATACGTGGCTGAAGTCTGCGCTCTTTGCGCGTTCCAAGACCCATGACAAGGCGATCCAGGGGTCCTCCATCGGCAACTCGTCCGCCGAGATGATTGCCGTCGGCAGGCATTCCGAGTAGTGATATCCGCGCCCCTTCCAGTAGAAACAACCTTCAAGGTACTTCGGCCTTTGGGTGTGTTTGTAGGTGAATTTCTTCATGGCGTACGCAAGATCATAGATGCACTCGTGATTGCCCGGATAGACGACCTATCTGCCACCCAGCGGCACAGCCCAAGTGCATCGCGCAATCACCGTGCCGCTGCCGGCTGCAGGCGCCGACCTTGCCGGCGACGCTTCTGCGTTCGTCATCGCGCATGGTCGGCAAGGAAGTTCCCTGGCGGCCAGTGACCACGGATATCGCGAAACCGCGATAGTGGCGGAATAGTGGATACGAAGTGACCACGACGAAAAAGGGCCTGCACCGAATGGCGCAAGCCCTTGTTCAATCTCAGCTATTGGTCGGGACGGCCGGATTCGAACCGACGACCCTCTGCCCCCCAGGCAGATGCGCTACCAGGCTGCGCTACGCCCCGACTGATGCTGCGATGTGCCCGCCAGTGCGGCGGGCCGTGAAGTATAGCGGATTACGGCGGAAATGGGTCAGCGACGCAGCAGTTGCAGCACTTCTTCCAGTTCCATCCGTACCTGCTTGATGATCTGGTTGCTCAAGGCCGATTCCTCGCGCGCATCCGGACCATCCAGGCGCAGGCGCGCGCCACCGATGGTGTAGCCCTGTTCGTACAACAGGCTGCGGATCTGCCGCACCATCAGCACGTCGTGGCGCTGGTAGTAACGACGGTTGCCACGGCGCTTGGCCGGCTCGAGACTGGGAAACTCGGTTTCCCAGTAGCGCAGCACGTGCGGCTTGACGTCGCACAGTTCGCTGACTTCACCGATGGTGAAGTAGCGCTTGGCCGGAATCGGCGGAAGTTCGCGGTTACTGCCCGGATCCAGCATAAGCTTCCACCCTCTCCTTGAGCTTCTGGCCCGGACGGAAGGTAACCACCGTACGGGCGGAAATCGGAATTTCCTCGCCGGTCTTGGGGTTGCGACCCGGGCGCTGGTTCTTGCGCCGCAGGTCGAAATTGCCAAAGCCCGACAGCTTCACCTGACGTCCCTGTTCCAATGCTTCACGCAGCACATCGAAGAACGCGTCGACGAATTCCTTGGCTTCCCGCTTGTTCAGACCGACTTCGTCGAACAGCTTTTCCGCCATCTCCGCCTTGGTCAATGCCATTGCCTGCTACCCCCGAGTGCTGCCCGCTCAGCCGCGGATCCGGGCGTGGTGTTCACGCTCGATGGCAGTGACCGCCTCGGCCACTACCGCTTCCACGTCGCGGTCCGTCAGAGTGCGCGACTTGTCCTGCAAAATCAAGCCCATAGCGAGACTCTTGAATCCCGGCTCGACGCCCTGGCCGACATAGCGGTCGAACAGGTTCAGCTCGCGCAGCAGCGGGCCGGCAGCCTGGTGGATGGTCGCCGCCAGGTCACTCCAGGCCACCTGTTCAGGTACCAGGAAGGCCAGGTCGCGGCGCACCGCCGGGTAGCGCGACAGTTCACCGGCGCGCGGCAGCGCACGGGCGGACAGCGCTTCCAGATCCAGCTCGAAGGCGTACACGTCCACGTCGATGTCCATCGCCTTGGCCAGGCGCGGGTGGATCTGACCGATCCAGCCGATCGCCACGCCGTCGCGGAAGACTTCGGCCGAACGCACAGGATGGCCGTAGGCACGGGTGGACGGGCGAAACTCCAGCACCGCGCCACTGGCAGCGGCCAGTGATTCCAGGTCGCCCTTCAGGTCATGGAAATCAACCTTGCGGGTCGGCAGGCCCCACTGCACCGCCTGCGCTTCACCGCAGACCGCAGCGGCCACGCGCGAGGTTTCCAGCGGCGCCGGCCGGCTTTCGCCGAGCGACGCGTCACCGGCCTGCTGGGCGAACACCCGGCCGATTTCGAACAGGCGCACGCGGCCCAGCTGGCGGGCGGCATTGCGGCCCAAGGTGGCGACCAGGCCCGGCAGCAGCGCCGGACGCATCACTGCCAGCTCGGCCGACAGCGGGTTGGCCAGCGGCACCAGGTTGTCGCGCAGCTGCCACTGGCTCAGCAGTGCGTCGTCGACGAAGGCGAAATTGACGGTTTCCTGCAGGTCGCGGGCAACCAGCTGGCGGCGCACGCTGAGCGTGTCCAGCTGGGTCTCGGTCGGCATCGCCACGCGCGATGCACCGCCCGGCAGCGTGGTCGGAATCTGCTCGTAACCGTGGATCCGGGCCAGCTCCTCGATCAGGTCTTCTTCGATGGCGATGTCGAAGCGGCGGCTCGGCGCGGTGACCTGCCAGCCTTCGCCAGCGATCGCCACCTGCATGCCCAGCGCACGCAGGATGCGCTCGACTTCGGCGTCTTCGATGGTGATGCCCAGCACGCGGGTGATGCGCGCGCGGCGCAGCAGGATCGTCGCCGGCTGCGGCAGGTCGGCCTCAGCAGCTCCCGGCATCCTGCCTCCCGCGGCACTTGCGCTGTCCTGCGCGGCGCGCGCCTCGGTCACCGGTGCCGGGGTACCGCCGGCCAGGTCCAGCACCAGGCGGGTGGCGTATTCGATGGCGGTACGCGGCAGCGCCGGGTCGACGCCGCGCTCGAAGCGGTGGCCGGCATCGGTATGCAGGCCCAGCTTGCGGCCACGGCCCATGATCGCGGCCGGCGCGAAGTGTGCCGCTTCCAGGAACACGGCCGTGGTGTCATCGGTGACGCGAGTATCGAAGCCGCCCATCAGGCCAGCCAGGCCGACCACGCGGTCAGCATCGGTAACCACCAGGAAGCTGTCGTCCAGCGCAGCATCACGGCCATCCAGCAGCTTCAGGCTTTCACCGGCGCGCGAACGACGCACACCGATCGTGCCCTGCAGGGTGCCCAGATCGTAGGCGTGCATCGGCTGGCCCAGCTCGAGCATCACGTACTGGGTGATGTCGACCAGCAGCGACACCGGGCGCACACCACTGCGGCGCAGGCGCTCGGCCATCCACAACGGGGTCTTCGCCGCGGCGTTGACACCTTCGATGACACGACCGAGATAGCGCGGCGCTTCAGCACCGGCATCAAGCTGGATCGCCAGCTCGCGGCTGCCCTGGGCAGCAATCGGCTCTGCGATGAAATCCAGTACTTCGCTGCGCGTGGCTGCTGCAACGTCGTAGGCGATGCCGCGGATGCTGAAGCAGTCGGCGCGGTTGGGGGTCAGCTTGATCTCGATGCTGGCGTCCGGCAGGCCGAGGTACTCCAGCAGGGCCTGGCCGACCGGCGCGTCGTCCGGCAGTTCCAGCAGGCCGGAGGCATCGTTGTCCAGGCCCAGCTCCTTGGCCGAGCACAGCATGCCGTTGGATTCGACGCCGCGCAGCTTGGCCGGCTTGATCTTCAATTCACCGATCTGCGCACCGACCATCGCCAGCGGCGCGACCAGGCCCGGGCGCGCATTTGGCGCACCACATACGATCTGCAGCAGCTCAGCCTGTCCCGCATCAACCTTGCATACCTGCAGGCGGTCGGCTTCGGGATGGCGCTCGGCTTCGACGATACGCGCGACGACCACATGCTGCAGGCCATCGCCAAGCGCGGTCACCTCTTCCACTTCCAGGCCGATGGCGGTCAGCACCGCGCTGAGCTCATCGCGCGAGGCAGTGGTCGGGACGTGGCTGCGCAGCCAGTTTTCGGAGAATTTCATGGTGTCACCCTGGTGGGCCCGGCGCATGCGCCTGGGCTTCGGATTCAAGTGCAGCCGGGCATGGCCCGGCACGACATGGTTGTGGCTTACGCGAACTGCTTCAGGAACCGCACATCGTTCTCGAAGAACGCGCGCAGGTCGTTGACGCCGTAGCGCAGCATCGCAAAACGCTCCACGCCCAGGCCGAAGGCAAAGCCGGTGTAGCGCTCCGGATCGATGCCGACGTTGCGCAGCACGTTCGGGTGGACCATGCCGCAGCCGAGCACTTCCAGCCAGCGGGTGCTGCCGTCGGGCTGCTGCCAGGCGATGTCCACTTCCGCGCCGGGTTCGACGAACGGGAAGTAGCTGGGGCGGAAGCGCATCTCGAAATCGCGTTCGAAGAACGCGCGCACGAACTCGGACAACGTGCCCTTCAGGTCGGCGAAGGTCGAGTGTTCGTCAACCAGCAGGCCTTCGACCTGGTGGAACATCGGCGAATGGGTCTGGTCGCTGTCGCTGCGATAGACCTTGCCGGCGGCGATCATGCGCAGCGGCGGCTGGTGCTCGCCCATGTAGCGCACCTGCACACCGGAGGTATGCGTGCGCAGCAGTCGGCCGTCACCGAAGTAGAAGGTGTCATGCATGGCGCGCGCCGGATGGTGCGGCGGGAAGTTCAGCGCCTCGAAGTTGTGCCAGTCGTCCTCGATCTCCGGACCTTCGGACAACTCATAGCCCAGCCGGCCGAAGATGCCGGTGATGCGCTCGAGGGTGCGGGTGATCGGGTGCAGGCCGGCGCGTTCGCCACTGCGGCCCGGCAGCGTGATGTCGATTGCCTCGGCGGCCAGGCGCGCATCGAGTGCGGCATCTTCCAGCACTGCCTTGCGCTCGCCCAGCGCGCTGCTCAGCGCATCGCGGGCCTGGTTGATGGCCTCACCGGCCGCCTTGCGTTCGTCGGCCGGCAGCGCACCGAGCTGCTTGAGCTGCGAGGTGATGCTGCCGCTCTTGCCAAGCAGGGCCACGCGCAGCTGTTCCAGCGCGTCCGGGCTCTGCGCGGCGGCCACATCGGCCAGCGCCTGGGAAGTGAGGGATTGGATGTCGCTCATGGGTAGCCGGAACTCCAGTCGGTCTGCCATCGCGATGCGCGAAGGGCCGCGCCGTCGCAACCGCTTGCCGGTCGCCCGCCATCTGCACGGCCGCGCCCGGCACAAAAAAGAATGGGGAAGGACTTGCGCCCTTCCCCATGCATTGCCTCTACCTGACACCGTTCTCCGTGAACGGCAACGGCATCGGGAAGGACTTATGCCGCCAGTGCGCCCTTGGCCTTTTCGGCCAGTGCAGCAAAGCCAGCTGCGTCGTGCACGGCGATGTCAGCCAGAACCTTGCGGTCCAGGGTGATGCCAGCCTTCAGCAGGCCGTTCATGAAACGGCTGTAGCTCAGGCCGTTGATGCGGGCAGCCGCGTTGATGCGGGTGATCCACAGCGAACGGAAGTTGCGCTTCTTCTGCTTACGGCCGATGTAGGCGTACTGCTGTGCCTTGATGACCGCCTGCTTGGCGACGCGGAAGACCTTGCGACGGGCATTGTAGTAGCCCTTCGCCAGATCAAGGATTTTCTTGTGGCGGCGACGCGCCTGTACGCCACGCTTAACTCGTGCCATTTTTCAGTTCCTCAGAGGTAAGGGAGCATGCGGTCCAGACGGCCTGCGTCTTCTGCGCGGACGTGATTCGTCTGACGCAGGTTACGCTTACGCTTGGTCGCTTTCTTCGTGAGGATGTGGCTACGGTTGGCGTGGCCGCACTTGTACTTGCCCGAGGCGGTCTTGCGGAAACGCTTGGCCGCCGCCCGGTTGGTCTTGATCTTGGGCATTGCAATGTCCTTGATGGGATATGACCCTGGTTTCTGACTGATCTGGCGGCGGCCTGGGCCGCTCTTTCCGTCCTGCCATGATCGGCGTACGACCCGTCCTGGGTGGGTCGAGCCGGGCATGATACAGGCAAAACCACCCTGTAACCAGCCCCCATACAGCTTTTCATCCGCAACCCGGCCGCGCCGGTCCCGGAAAAGCAAAAGGACGCCAGCGGCGCCCCTTCACCTTCATCCATTCAGCCGCCAGGCGCCCCGCGAGGCAGCCCGTCAGGCCTCAGGTCTTCTTCTTCGGCGCGATCATCATCACCATCTGACGCCCTTCCAGGCGCGGACGGGATTCGATGACGATGTCCTCGCCCAGATCACCCTCGATCCGGCTGGCCATCTCGCGACCCAGTTCCTGGTGGCTCATTTCGCGGCCACGGAAACGGATGTTGACCTTGATCTTGTCGCCTTCTTCAAGGAAACCGCGCATCTTGCGCAGCTTGATCTGGTAGTCGCCCTCGTCCGTGACCGGACGGAACTTCACTTCCTTGATCTCGACCTGCTTGGTCTTCTTCTTGGCCTCGCTGGCCTTCTTCTGGGCTTCGAACTTGAACTTGCCGAAGTCCATGATCTTGCACACCGGCGGGTCGGCCTGCGGCTGGATCTCGACCAGGTCCAGGCCTTCATCTTCGGCCATGGACAACGCTTCGTCTCGCGTCAACACGCCGATCATTTCTCCGTCACTGCCGATCACGCGGACGCGCGGCACACGGATTTCCTGATTCTTGCGGTTCTGTTTGTTGTCAGGGGTACTGATATTGCGATCTCCCAAGGGTGTCGAACCCGGCCCGGGCGCCAATGCGCACGGGCCGGACCTTTGTTTACGCGCCCTCGGCCTGGAGCCGCTCGGTGAAGGCCTGAAGGCTCATGCTGCCGAGATCTTCGCCAGAACGCGTACGCACCGCCACAGCGCCGTTTTCCTTCTCGCGGTCACCAATGACCAGCAGGTACGGCACGCGCTGCAGCGTGTGCTCGCGAATCTTATAGCCGATCTTCTCGTTACGCAAATCGGCGCTGACGCGGAAGCCTTGATCCGCAAGGCTTTTGGTCACGGCAGACACGTATTCAGCCTGCGCATCGGTGATATTGGCCACCACCACCTGGGTCGGCGCCAGCCAGACCGGGAATTGACCGGCATGGTGCTCGATCAGGATGCCCAGGAAACGCTCCATCGAGCCGACGATGGCCCGGTGCAGCATCACCGGATGCTTCTTCTGGCTGTTTTCGTCCACGTATTCAGCGCCCAGACGGCCAGGCATCATGAAATCGACCTGCATGGTGCCCAGCTGCCAGGTACGGCCGATGGCGTCCTTCAGGTGGTACTCGATCTTCGGGCCGTAGAAGGCGCCCTCACCCGGCAGCTCCTGCCATTCCACCCCGCAGCTGGACAGTGCCGAGCGCAGCGCGCCCTCTGCCTTGTCCCACGTGGCGTCATCGCCCAGGCGCGATTCGGGGCGCAGCGCGATCTTGACCTGGATCTCCTCGAAGCCGAAGTGCTGGTACACCGCCAGCGCCTGCTGGTGGAACGCGGTCACTTCCGCCTCGACCTGGTCTTCGGTGCAGAACACGTGGCCGTCGTCCTGGGTGAAGCCACGCACGCGCAGGATGCCGTGCAGCGCGCCGGAGGGCTCGTTGCGGTGGCAGGCGCCAAACTCACCGTAGCGGATCGGCAGATCGCGGTAGCTGTGCAGCCCCTGGTTGAACACCTGCACGTGGCCCGGGCAGTTCATCGGCTTGAGCGCGTAGGTACGCTTCTCCGACTCGGTGAAGAACATCGCGTCCTGGTAGTTGTCCCAGTGGCCCGACTTCTGCCACAGCGACACGTCCAGGATCTGCGGGCAGCGCACTTCGCCGTAGCCGGTGCTGCGGTACACCTTGCGCATGTACTGTTCGACCACCTGCCACAGCGCCCAGCCCTTCGGGTGCCAGAACACCAGGCCCGGGGCCTCTTCCTGCAGGTGGAACAGGTCCTGCTGCTTGCCGATGCGACGGTGGTCGCGCATCTCCGCTTCTTCGATGCGCTTGATGTATGCATCGAGCTGCTTCTTGTCGGCCCAGGCGGTGCCGTAGACGCGCTGCAGCTGCTCGTTCTGCGCGTCGCCGCGCCAATAGGCGCCGGAAATGCGGGTCAGCTTGAAGGCCTTCAGGAAGCGCGTGTTGGGCACGTGCGGGCCGCGGCACATGTCCACGTATTCCTGGTGGTAGTACATGCCCATCGCCTGGATGTCAGGCGACATGTCCTCGATCAGGCGCAGCTTGTAGTCCTCGCCACGGGCCTTGAAGATCTCGATGACTTCCGCACGCGGGGTCACCTTCTTGATGACGTCGTAGTCCTGCGCGATCAGCTCGCCCATGCGTTTTTCGATCGCCGCCATGTCGTCCGGGGTGAACGGGCGCTCGGAATAGATGTCGTAGTAGAAGCCCTCGGCGATCACCGGGCCGATGACCATCTTCACGTCCGGATAGAGCTGCTTGACTGCGTGGCCGACCAGGTGGGCGCTGGAGTGGCGGATGATTTCCACGCCCTCCTCGTCCTTGGCGGTGATGATGCGCAGGGAGGCATCGTGGTCGATGACGTCACTGGCATCGACCAGCACGCCATCCACCGAACCGGCGATGGTGGCCTTGGCCAGGCCGGCGCCGATCGACTGGGCGACGTCCATGACGCTGACGGGATGTTCGAATTCGCGGCGGCTGCCGTCGGGAAGGGTAATCGTGATCATTGCAATGGCTTCATGCGGGGCCCGCCGGGCGGGCTGGAAAGCGCTCCCGGGCCAACGCCCGGGCAATAAAAAAGCGCCGCGAGGGCGCCTGGAATACAGGGCCTTCGGGGCAGGTCAACAGTGGGCGGAGGTAGTGCTCATGTCGCACGCTCGGCCGGCGCTGGGCGCGGGCCACCTTGTTCCAGGTTGGGGTTGCCGATGATCTTAAACCAGTGGCCGACAAAGCCCAAGCGGCGCCTGAATGGCGCTGGCTGGCGGCGTGAAAACGCAATGATTACCATGTGCGCGCACCCAGCCACCGTGCCGGCCTGCCCGCTTCCCCCAGGACCCTGCAATGCGCCACCCGCCCCGACCGGCGCCCGCCGGTCCCGCCCGTGCCCCGCGTTCACCGGCATTGTGCCGGGCCCGGAGCCCCCGATGATCACCGTCGGCCTGTCGACCTTGGGCTTCTGCAGCCTCGGCATGCTGTCGGCGATGTTCTCCGCGCTGGCGTTCTATGCCGCCTCCCCGCACTGCCGCTGGCCACGGCTGCGCCGTGCCGGGCGCCTGGGCCGGCAGATCGGCCTGGTCGCCGCTGTCGCCGCGTTGTGGCTGTGGATGGCCGAACTGGGATTTGCCGCCGGCCTGGTGGCGATGCTGTGCACCTGGATGCTGGCCGCCATGCTGCTGCCGGCACTGGCCGCATGGCACCGCCCCGATGTGGAGCCGCGCTGATGTGGTCGCGCGCGCTGGCCGGCATCGTCGCCGGCTTCTTCCTTGCCGCTGCGGCGACCGGCCTGGTCGCCTGGCTGCCGCCGGGCCCCTGGCAGAAAGCCCTGGTGCCGAGCCTGATCGCGTTCGTCCCGTTGTGGATGCTGGCCGCACTATGGGCCTTCAGCTTCCGCAGCGCGTTGCGCGCCTGGCTGACCCTGGCCGGCTGTGCGGCCCTGGGCTTTGCCGTACTCGGCCTGCTGCGCCTGGCCGGCGCAGTGCAATGAGATCGACTGCATGAAATTCAGTTCACAGACCCTGCGCACGTTCACCACCCTGCACACCTGGGTCGGCCTGGTCGCCGGCTTCGGGCTGTTCGTGGCGTTCTATGCCGGCGCGCTGACCCTGTTCCACCACGATCTGCCGGTATGGCAGACACCCGGCGCAGCAACCGCCTTGCCAGCCGGCCTGGATGACGCCCAGTACCTGCTCGACGATGTGCTGGCCACGCATTCCGAAGCACGGCGCCACGTCGGCATGACCTTCCCGGGCGTCGATCATCCGCAGCCGCTGGCCTACTGGCAGGCCGAAGACGGCAGCTGGCGCTATGCATGGCCGGGACAGACCGGCGGCAGCCCGACGCCACCGCAGACCGGGCTGGCCGAACTGGTCAACGAACTGCATTACAGCCTGGGCCTGCCGGTGGCCGGCGTCTACGTGATGGGCATCGTCAGCCTGCTGTACGGCATGGCCCTGCTCAGCGGCTTGGTGATCCACCTGCCCAGACTGCTCGGCGATCTGTTCGCGCTGCGTCCGGGCCGCAACCTCAAGCAGCAGTGGCAGGACGCGCACAACGTGATCGGCGTGCTCAGCCTGCCGTTCCATCTGATGTTTGCGGTGACCGGCGCCCTGCTCTGCCTGGTGTTCATGCAGATGGCCGTACTCAATCCCCTGATCTACGACGGCAAGGCACTGCAGGCGGTACCGACGGCGATGGATACCGCGCCGCTGCGCGAGGCCAGTGGCATCCCGGCTGCACCGGGCAGCCTGCGCGAACTTCATGCACGGGCGCTGGAAGTGGCGCGTGCGCAGGGCGTGGCCAACTTCGAACCGGCGTACCTGAAGCTGGCCAATGGCGGTGATGCCAACGCGACCATCGAGATCACCGGCGAGGCCAGCGGCACGCTCGGCCCGCTCGGCGCTGTCGCGCTGGATGTCGAAAGCGGCCGCGTGCTGGCCAGCCAGCTGCCCGGCCAACGCGATGCCAACCACGCCACGCTCAGTGCCGCCTATGCCCTGCACTTCGGCGAATTCGGCAACGGCGTGGTGGTCTGGCTGTACTTCCTGCTGGGCCTCGGCGGCGCCTTCCTGTTCTATTCGGGCAACCTGCTGTGGATCGAGTCGCGCCGCAAGCGCCGTCAGCCGCAGCAGTCACGCGCGGCCGTCAACATGGCGCGGGCCACGGTGGGTGTCTGCATCGGTCTGTGCGTGGCGATCTCGGTGGCCTTCGTAGCCGCACTGGTGCTGGAGCGGGTCGCCCCTGCCCAGGTCGACCACGGCATCCGCTGGGCCTGCTTCGTGACCTGGGCGGCGTGTGCGCTGTGGGCAGCCCTGCGCCGCCCGGCACAGGCGGCGCGCGAGCTGCTGTGGGCCGCAGCGATCAGCACCGCGCTGGTGCCGGTGGCACACGGCGCCCTCAACGGTGACTGGCTGTGGTTGGCCGCCGCACGCGGCCACTGGCCGTTGTTCTGGATCGATGCGATGGCACTGGCGATGGCCTTTGGCTTTGCCCGCCTGGCGTATGCGAGCCAGCGGCGGGCCCGCAACGGTGACCCCAACAGCGTGTGGGCAAACTGACCATCCGCCATCGATGATCGGTTTGAGCGCCGGGAATGGCCCGGCGCTGCCAGAGCCGCTCAGTCGCCGACGCGGGCCTTCTGCCACGGCGCCAGCATGGCGTTGAGCAGGCTGGCCTGGTCGTCGTCACCGGTCAGCTCCCACATGAAGACACCGGCCAGGCCCTGCTCGCGCGCGAACTGCGCCCGCAGCCCGATCGAACGCGGGTCTTCATAGCTGATGAAAATCTTCTCGGTCGGGTTGTACAACCACGGGCTCTGTGCCTGCGGCTGCCAGTGTTTGTTCCAGCCCGGCTGGTCGAGATAGCGTGCCTTGATCACCCGCCAGTCGCCGGCATCGGCTGGAGCGCTGTAGGCCTGGTACAAGCCATCTGCCGACTCGCCGGTGACCTTGAAACCGCGCCCATAGAACGGCACGCCCAGCACCAGCTTGTCCGCCGGCACACCGTGCTCGCGGTAGTACTGCACGGCACCGGCAACGTTGTTCCAGCGCCGCAGTTCCGGCGCCAGCGGGTCGGCCGGCACTTCATGCAGGGGGGCATTGAAGGTCGACACCGCCGAGAAGCCGGTACCCATGTCGTAGCTCATCAGGTTGATGAAATCGAACACCTTGACCAACGCCGGCAGATCGTAGCTGGCGGCGGGATCGTAGGGCCCATCGGTCTGCAGGCGGCCCGCCGCCAGCGCCGCGGTCAGCAGCATCGGCTGCCCCGCCGTTCTGCCACGTGCATCCAGCGCCACGCGGAAGGCCTGCGCAAGCTTGGTCAGGTTGGCGCGGTCCTGCGGCCGGTGCGCCAGCTCCTTCGGGCCGCCGCTGACCGGGAACTCCCAGTCGATGTCAACGCCATCGAAACTGCCGGCATGGCGCTCGAAGAACAACGCCATGCACGAGTCGACCAGGCGCCTGCGGCTGGCCTCGGTCAGTGCAGCGTCGGAGAATCCGCCGGCACCCCAGCCACCGATCGAAATCAACGTGCGCAGGTGCGGATGACGGCGCTTGAGCTCGGCCAACGCGGCGAAGTTGGCCGGCGCCTCTGCACCAATCACGCAGCGTCCGTCCTCGATGGTGGAAAACGCATAGAACAGATGGGTGAGTCGTTCGGCCGGGATGCTCGATACCGGATAACGCTCGGCAGAACCACCGGGATAGTACGCACCGAAGATCGGCGGTTGCGCCGGCGCTGCCTGCGCTGCACTGGGCAGGGCACTGGCGATCAGCACTGCAAGTACGGCCATGGTCTGGCGGAACATGGAAACTCCCGGGTCGAAGGCGCAGCCACGTTAGCAAACACATCGCTCCAGCGTGCGGATGTCCGTGCAAGTCGTCCGCTGGACAGTGGCCGGGCAAGGGAAGCTGACACGGCCGTGGCTGCGCAAGGTCGGAAGCACTTCGCAGCAGGACAAAACACGACCCGCCTGGGCTAAGGTGGCGCTGGATCTTCAATGGCACACGGACATGACCGCAGACCACGACGCAGACGACGAACTGCTGGACGACGAAACCCTCGAAAAGCTGCAGACAATGGAAGCGCGTGCCTATGCGGCGTTCGATGCTGGCGACCTGGCGGAAGCCACTGCCCTGTTCGGCGAGCTGATCGAACTCACACCGGAACTACCCAATCTGCACTACATGCGCGGGTTGGCGCACAAGTACCTGCGCAACTGGCCGGCATCGCTGCAGGACAACCTGCGCTCGGAACAGCTGCGCGATGCATTCGACGAGGCCACGGCATGGAACGCCGGCATTGCCGCCACCGGCGCCGGTGACTGGGCTCAGGCGCGCCGGCAATGGACCCGTTGCGGCATCACACTGCCCGAAGGCGAAGGCCCGATCGACGGCAATTTCGGCGTTGCCTGTGTCCGCTTGAATCCGTGGTCCAGCGGCGAGACCGTATACATGCGCCGGTTGGATCCGGTACGCGCAAGGCTGGAGAACGTACCGCTGCCTGAGAGCGGATTCCGCTTCGGCGACATCGTGCTGCACGACGGCGCATCCACCGGGCATCGCAGCCATGGTGAGCGTCAGGTACCGGTATTCAACGCCATGCAGCGTCTGCAGCAGTCGGACATGGCAACCCATGCCGTGTTCGTGCAGTGCGATGGGCCGGAGGACATTGCCGCGCTGCGTGCGCTGACCTTGCCGGGCATCGGTCTGGCCGAGGACTGGACCCATTCGGTGCGGCACCTGTGCCTGCGCTGCAGCTATGGCACGCCGCACCAGCACGATGACGACCGTGGCGATGACGAGACCCGTGATGATGATCACTGGAAGGGCGAACGCAACCTCGGCATCGCCGCACAGAGCCGGGCCGCAGTGGAGAAGCTGATGGCGGTATGGACGGCAGCCGGCAGTGGGCGCGTGCTGGAGGCAATTGAACAGCGCGAGCATCCACTTCCGGACCCGAAGCCCGGCCAGGTCTGGTGGCTGGGGCACGAAGATGCAGAGGAACCGTCGCCGTAGCGTCTTGCCTGGCGAGTGCTGCAGGCAAAGAAAAAGCGGGCCGAAGCCCGCTTTTTCATTTCGGTGTGTCAACCAAGGTTGACACCTACCGGAATCGAGGTGTGTCAACCAAGGTTGACGCCCACCGTCGATTACTCGGCGGTGGCGCCTTCGCCTTCCTCGACGGCCTTCATCGACAGGCGGATACGGCCCTGCTTGTCGACTTCCAGCACCTTGACCTTGACCACATCGCCTTCCTTCAGCACGTCGCCGACCTTCTCGACGCGGTCGCTGGAGATCTGCGACACGTGCACCAGGCCGTCCTTGCCCGGCAGGATGGTGACGAACGCACCGAAGTCCATGATCTTGGCGACCTTGCCTTCGTAGATGCGGCCCGGCTCGACGTCCGAGGTGATCTGCTCGATGCGGGCCTTGGCAGCCTGCGCAGCGATGGCATTGACCGACGCGATGACGATGGTGCCGTCATCCTGGATGTCGATCTGGGTGCCGGTTTCCTTGGTGATGGCCTGGATGGTCGAACCGCCCTTGCCGATCACTTCGCGGATCTTGTCCGGGTGGATCTTGATGGTCAGCAGACGCGGCGCGTAGTCCGACAGCTCTTCGCGCGGAGCGGTCAGGCCGTGGGCCATTTCGCCCAGGATGTGCAGACGGCCAGCCTTGGCCTGCTGCAGAGCCTGCTTCATGATCTCTTCGGTGATGCCTTCGATCTTGATGTCCATCTGCAGGGCGGAGATGCCCTCAGCGGTACCGGCAACCTTGAAGTCCATGTCGCCCAGGTGATCTTCGTCACCCAGGATGTCGGACAGGACGACGAAGCGATCGCCTTCCTTGACCAGGCCCATGGCGATACCGGCAACCGGTGCCTTCACCGGCACGCCGGCGTCCATCAGGGCCAGCGACGAGCCGCAGACCGATGCCATCGACGAGGAGCCGTTGGATTCGGTGATTTCCGACACGACACGGATGGTGTACGGGAAGGATTCCAGCGACGGCATCACTGCCAGCACGCCGCGCTTGGCCAGACGGCCGTGGCCGATCTCGCGACGCTTCGGGCCCATCATGCGGCCGGTCTCACCCACCGAGTAGGGGGGGAAGTTGTAATGGAACAGGAAGTTCTCTTTGTACTCACCGGAGACGGCGTCGATGACCTGGCCATCACGGGCGGTGCCCAGGGTGATGGTCACGATGGCCTGCGTTTCGCCGCGGGTGAACAGCGAGGAACCGTGGGTACGCGGCAGGATGCCGGTCTTCACTGCGATCGGGCGGACGGTGTCCAGCGCACGGCCGTCGATGCGGACCTTGGTGTCCAGCACCGAGTTGCGCATGGTGCTGTATTCCAGCTCGCCGAATTCCTTCGACAGCTCGGCCGGGTTCCAGCCTTCAGCGGCCACGCGGCCAGCCAGCGACTCGACCACGTCCTTCTTGATCGCCGAGATGGCGTCGCGGCGCTGCAGCTTGTCGCGCACCTGGAAGGCTTCGCCCAGACGCGGGCCGATGGCTTCCTGCAGGGCGCTGATCAGCACGTCGTTCTTGGCCGGGGCGACCCAGGTCGACGGCTTGGTGCCGGCTTCGACGGTCAGCTCGTTGATGGCGTTGATGACCTTCTGCATTTCGCGGTGACCGAAGGTCACAGCGCCCAGCATCACGTCTTCGGACAGCAGCGCGGCTTCGGATTCCACCATCAGCACAGCGTTGGCGGTACCGGCAACGACCAGCTCCAGCTCCGAATCCTTCAGTTCGGTCACGGTCGGGTTGAGGATGTACTCACCGTTCTTGTAACCCACCTTGGCGGCGGCGATCGGACCCTTGAACGGGGTACCGGCCAGCGACAGCGCAGCCGAGGCACCGATCAGGGCCGGGATGTCACCATCGATGTCCGGGTTCAGCGACATCACCGTGGCGATGATCTGGACTTCGTTCTTGTAGTCTTCCGGGAACAGCGGGCGGATCGGACGATCGATCAGACGCGAGATCAGGGTTTCCTTCTCGGTCGCGCGGCCTTCGCGCTTGAAGAAGCCACCCGGGATACGGCCACCGGCGTAGAACTTCTCCTGGTAGTCACAGGTCAGGGGGAAGAAGTCCTGGCCCTCACGCGCGCTCTTGGCGGCAACGGCGGAGACCAGCAGCACGGTATCGTCGAACTTGACGATGACGGCGCCACCGGCCTGGCGGGCGATTTCGCCGGTCTCAAGCGTGACGGTGTGCTTGCCGTACTGGAAGGTTTTGGTGATTTTTGCCACGGGGGTGTCCTTGGGGATGCTGTCTGCGAATGGACCGGGGGCGACCCTTGCCGCCAACGGATGACCGGTCGTTCCGGTCTGAAAAAGGTATTGCGGTGCTACAAAACAAAACCGCGGCGCATCGCTGCGCCGCGGGGGATTCGTTGCTTAGCGACGCAGGCCAAGCTTCTCGATCAGGGCCTTGTAACGCTCGACGTCCTTCTTCTTCAGGTAGTCGAGCAGGCTGCGGCGGCGGTTGACCATCTGCAGCAGACCGCGGCGGCTGTGGTGATCCTTCTTGTGGGTCTTGAAGTGGCCGGTCAGCAGTTCGATGCGGGCGGTCAGCAGTGCAACCTGGACTTCCGGGGAGCCGGTGTCAGCCGAGCTGCGCTTGTTGTCTTCAATGACCTTCTGGGTGTCGATCGACATGTCTTTTTTCTCTGTGATGCGTGGCCGGCAGGAACGCGCTTTCGCGCACCGCCTGGCTCGCCGTGAACCAACAAATGGATGAAACCCGCCTTCGGCAGGCTGCCGTAAAACGGCCGCGGAATTGTAACGGCCAGGGGGCTTTGGAACAAGGTCCGGGGCTGAACCTGGCTTCCCCGTTCAGAGGTTGAAGCGGCGCTGCGGGGCCAGCAGACCGCTATCGTCGACCTGGCCCAGGCCCTGCGCCACCGATCCGGGACCGAACACGGCCACCAGGCCGCGCGGCCAGGAAGGGCCGCGCTGGCGCTGGCCCACGCAGAAACGCTGGGTCTGCTCGGCGTCCAGGTCAATCCGGGGGTACTCGGACAGACCGGCCGCCAACGGCAGCAGCAGCGCGTCCATGGCGGCCTCGTCCTGTGCCTCCACCAGCGCCCTCAGCTGATCCAGGGTGACCATCGCCGGCTCGCGGAACGGCTCGACCCACAAACGACGCAGGGCACTGATGTGCGCCCCGCAGCCCAGCGTTTCACCAAGATCACGGGCCAGACTGCGGATATAGGTGCCCGAGCCGCAGGTGACCCGCAGCCGCAGCCGCTCGGGCTGCTGCTCCAGCATCTTGATGGCATGGACCTTGACCTGGCGCTCGGGCGCCTCGATGGCGTCGCCTCGACGGGCCTTCACATAGAGCGGTTCCCCGCCCTGCTTGAGCGCGGAATAGATCGGCGCACGCTGCAGGATGTCGCCCAGCAGCGGCGCGATCGCCGCCTGCAGGGTCTCGGGACTGATCGCAGGCACCGGCCGCTCAAGCAGCACCTGGCCCTCGGCATCATCGGTATCGGTGGTCTGGCCCAGCACGATCTCGGCGTCGTAGGCCTTGGCCGAGCCCAGCAGCAGGCCGGCGATCTTGGTGGCTTCGCCGAAGCACAACGGCAGCAGGCCGGTGGCCAGCGGGTCAAGGCTGCCGGTGTGGCCGCCCTTCTCCGCACGGAACAGGCGACGGGCGACCTGCAGCGCGGCGTTGGAGCTCATGCCGGTCGGCTTGTCGAGCAGCAGGATGCCATCCAGGCGGCGGAACTGAATTCGGGTCATGACAGGTACGGGTAGCGCCGGGCCATGCCCGGCGAGCGCGCAGCGCGGTCTGCATCAGACATCGCGCAGCCGGAATGCAACAACGCCGGGCATGCCCGGCGTCGCGCGGTTATTCTTCGTCGCCTTCGCGACGCTTTTCGGCGGCCACGGTATCGGGCAGGTCGCGCAGCAGGTTGTCGATGCGCTCGCCACGATCGACCGAGTCGTCGTAATGGAAATGCAGCTCCGGCACATGCCGCAGCTTCATCGCGCGTGCCAGCTCCATGCGCAGGCCCCAGGCCAGTTCCTTCAGGCCCTTCATGGCTTCAACCGAACGTTCCGGCATCAGCGCGGTGACGAACACCTTGGCGTGGGCCATGTCGCGGGTGATTTCCACGTCGGACACGCTCACCGAGGGCAACCCGTGCTCGCGCACAGCGTTGTGCACCAGGGTGCCGAGTTCACGGCGCAGCTGGGCGGAGACACGGTCGGTTCGATGGAAAGTCTTGGGCACGCGGCAGGCTCTTGATTCGATTGTGGCCCGACCGAGGTCAGGCCCTATAGTTTACGGGATGAAACGAGACCGGCCCGTGAGGGCCGGTCCGTCGCAGCATTACAGGGTGCGCGGCACTTCGATACGCTCGAAGCACTCGATCTGGTCACCCGGCTTGACGTCGTTGTAAGCCTTCACCGCGATACCACACTCGGTACCGTTGCGGACTTCCTCGACGTTTTCCTTGAAGCGGCGCAGCGATTCCAGCTCGCCTTCGAAGATCACCACGCTGTCGCGCAGGACACGGATCGGCTTGTTGCGCTTGACCACACCCTCGATGACCATGCTGCCGGCGACGGCACCCAGCTTGGAGCTGCGGAAGACATCGCGGACCTCGGCGATACCGATGATCTCTTCGCGGATCTCCACGCCCAGCAGACCGGAGGCCACCTGCTTCACCTGATCGATCACGTCATAGATGATCGAGAAGTAACGCAGGTCCACGCCGTTGGATTCGATGATGCGACGGGCCGAAGCATCCGCACGCACGTTGAAGCCGATGACGGTGGCCTTCGAAGCGGCGGCCGAATTGGCGTCCGACTCGGTGATGCCGCCCACGCCGGAGTGGATCACGTTGATGCGGATGTCGTCGTTGGACAACGCCACCAGGGCCTGGCTCAACGCCTGCACCGAACCCTGCACGTCGGCCTTGATGACCAGGTTGAGGACCTGCTGGCCCTCGCCCTTGCCCAGCGTCGCCATGATGTCTTCCATGCGGCTGCCAGCGGTGGCGACCAGGCGCGATTCACGGCGCTTGGTCTCACGCTGCTGGGCAACGTCCTTGGCCAGACGCTCGTCGTCGACGACGACGAAGTCGTCACCGGCTTCCGGCACGCCGGACAGGCCCAGGACCTGCACCGGGATGGACGGACCCGCGAACTCCGGCTGCTTGCCGGTTTCGTCGAACAGCGCACGCACGCGGCCGTACTGGATACCGCACACCAGGTAATCGCCCTTCTTCAGGCGGCCCTGCTGCACCAGCACCGTCGCGATCGGGCCACGGCCCTTGTCCAGCGACGATTCGATGACCACGCCGTTGGCACGACCCTCGTCGACCGCCTTCAGTTCCAGCAGCTCAGCCTGGACCGAAACAGCTTCCAGCAGATCGTCGATGCCCAGGCCGGTCTTGGCCGAGATTTCCACCATCTGGGTGTCGCCACCGAAGTCTTCGGCCACGACCTGCTCGGACAGCAGTTCGTTCTTGACCCGCATCGGGTCGGCGCCGGACTTGTCGATCTTGTTGATCGCCACGATCAGCGGCACACCCGCCGAACGGGCGTGCTGGATCGCTTCCTTGGTCTGCGGCATGACGCCATCATCGGCCGCCACGACCAGAACCACGATGTCGGTCAGCTTGGCACCGCGGGCACGCATCGAGGTGAACGCGGCGTGGCCCGGGGTATCCAGGAAGCTGATGACGCCCTTCGGCGTTTCAACGTGGTACGCACCGATATGCTGGGTGATGCCGCCGGCTTCGCCGGTGGCGACCTTGGTGCGACGGATGTAATCCAGCAACGAGGTCTTGCCGTGGTCGACGTGGCCCATGATGGTGACCACCGGCGGACGCTGCACGGCCTCGCCCTTGTTCTCACCCGCCGATGCCAACAGCGCGTCTTCGGCGTCGTTGTCGCTGGCGCGGATCGCCTTGTGGCCCAGTTCTTCGGTGACCAGTGCCGCGGTGTCGTGGTCGATGGACTGGGTGATGGTGGCCATCACGCCCATCTTGAACAGCGCCTTCACCACCTCGCCGCCCTTCAGCGCGAGCTTCTGCGCCAGGTCGGCTACGGTGATGGTGTCGCCGATCGCCACTTCACGCACGACCGGTGCGGTCGGACGCTCGAAGGCGTGCGGGCCGGAGTTGCCACCGCCGCGCGACATGTCGCGACGGCCGGATGTCGGACGGCTGCCCGGACGACCACGGTTGTTGCTGTTGTTGCTGTTGCCACGGCGCGCACGATCGGCGGCGGACAGGTGCATCTGACCGGCAAAGCGGTCACCCGGTCCACGCTCGTTGCGCGGCGCGTTGCGGTTGTTGCGGTCGTCGCTGCGCGGCGGCGCTGCACTACGCGGAGCAGCCGGGGCTGCGGCCGGAGCGCGCGGCGGGCGCGGCGCGGTTTCATCGATCGGAGCACGCACCTTGGGCTTGTTGGCAGCCAGGGCCTCGGCAGCCTTGGCGGCAACCGCAGCTTCCTCGGCCGCCTTCTTCTCGGCCTCGGCACGCTCCTTGGCAGCGACTTCTTCCTCGCGTGCACGGACGATGGCCTCGTCACGCAGGCGGTCCTTCTCGGCCAGTGCCTGCTGCTCGGCAAGGTTGCGCGCGCGCGACTCTTCCAGCTTGCGCAGGATGTCGGCACGCTCTTCGTCCGGGGTCATCGCGCGACCACCATCGGCCTTGACGTAGGTGCGCTTCTGGCGCACTTCCACGTTCACGGTTGTCTTGCTGCGACCGGAACTGACCGTCACTTCTTGTTGCTTGCGACGGTTGAGGGTGATCTTCTTGGCAGACTGATCAGTCTCTTCCGGGGCCTGCTCGGGCTTGCCGTGCGAGCGACGAAGGAAGCCCAGGAGCTTCACTTTCTCGGAGCTGGTCACGACCTGATCGGGACCGCTGAACTTCATGCCGGCACCAGCCAGCTGTTCCAGCAGTTTTTCGACCGGTGTATTGACCAGTTCAGCAAGCTTGCGGATGGTGGTTTGCTGCGACATTCGGATCCTATGATCTTGTGGGCGCCCCCCCGCATCTGGAGGTGGCGCGGATTCTACGCCCTGATCGGCTCAGGGCCCTGTTCATTGCCGGCTCATTCGCCGCGTTCCAGTCGGGCGATTTCCTCGGCACGCGCGGCCAGGATCAGCGCCGCGGCGCGCTCCTGGTCCAGCCCTTCAATGCCGAAGTCCATGACCTCGTCGGCGGCCAGGTCGGACAAGTCCTCGCTGGTACGCACGCCGTGGCCGGCCAACGCATATGCGGTGGCTTCGTCCATGCCCTCCAGGGACAGCAGGTCCTGCGCCGGCTGGCCCTCCTCCAGGCCTTCCTCGACTGCCAGGGCCTCATTGAGCAGCGCATCGCGGGCACGTGCGCGCAGCTCTTCGACGATGTCTTCGTCGAAACCTTCCACGGCCAGCAGTTCGCCGACCGGTACATATGCAATTTCCTCGACCGTGCCGAAGCCTTCGCTGACCAGGATGCCAGCGATTTCCTCGTCCACTTCCAGCTTGTCCATGAAGAGCTGGCGGGCCGAAGCCTGCTCGGCTTCCGACTTGGCGGTCACCTGGTCCTGGGTCATCACGTTGAGCTGCCATCCGGTCAGGCGGCTGGCCAGGCGCACGTTCTGGCCGCCCTTGCCGATCGCCTGGGCCAGGCGGTCTTCAGCAACAGCCAGGTCCATCGAATGCTTGTCTTCATCGACGATGATCGACTGCACTTCGGCCGGCGCCATCGCGTTGATGACGAAGTTGGCCGGGTTCTCGTTCCACAGGACGATGTCCACGCGCTCGCCGTTGAGCTCGTTGGACACGGCCTGCACGCGCGAACCACGCATGCCGATGCAGGCGCCGATCGGATCGGTGCGCTGGTCGTGGGCCAGCACGGCGATCTTGGCGCGGTCGCCCGGATCGCGGGCACAGGCCTTGATTTCCACCAGGCCCTGGCCGACTTCCGGCACTTCCAGCTTGAACAGCTCGATCATGAATTCCGGCGCAGCGCGGCTGATGAACAGCTGCGGGCCACGCGGCTCCGAACGCACTTCGGCCAGGTAACCGCGGACGCGGTCGCCGGCACGCAGGACATCACGCGGAATGCCCTTGTCCTTCGGAATGAAACCTTCAGCGTTGCCGCCAAGGTCGACATAGATGTTGCCGCGCTCGGCGCGCTTGACCACACCGGTGATCAGCTCGCCCACACGGTCGGCCCACGCATCGACAACCTGCTGGCGCTCGGCTTCGCGCACGCGCTGCACGATCACCTGCTTGGCGGCCTGGGCGGCGATGCGACCGAAGTCGGGGTTCTCGATCTGCTCTTCGATGTAATCGCCGACGTCCACGCCTTCGGCTTCGTCGATCGCGTCCATCAGGCGGATCTGGCGATCCGGCGATTCCATCACCACGTCATCGGCCACCACTTCCCAGCGGCGGTAGGTTTCGTAGTTGCCATCCTTGTGATCGATGACCACGCGGGTCAGCACTTCCTCGTCGGGATAGCGCTTCTTCGCTGCCGAGGCCAGGGCGGCCTCGATGGCATCGAAGATCACTTCACGCGGCACGCCCTTCTCGTTGGCGACCGCGTCCACTACCAGCAACAGTTCCTTGCTCATTGGCTCACTCCGCGCGCGGCTTCTTTGCCGCCGGCTCGTTGGAAGAAGAATTCTTGTTCGGCTTCGGACGCTTCGGTGCCGGACCGGTCGGCTTGCTCGGGGCCAGCCCCAGCGCCACCCAGTCAGGCATGATCCGCGCCTTGTCGATGTTGTCGGCCGACACCACCAGTGCGGTGTTGTCGACGATGAAGGTGATGCTGCCCTGCGCCTCGTCGATCGCGTCGATGCGACCCTGCAGGCGGCGGCGGTTTTCCTGCGGCAGTTTCAGGGTGACCTTGGCCGATTCGCCGAGGTGACGACCGAACTGCTCCAGGTTGAACAGCGGGCGATCCACGCCCGGCGAGGACACTTCCAGCGTGTAATTGCCGCTGATCGGGTCCTCGACGTCCATCTGTGCGGAGACTTCGCGGCTTACCCGCTCACAGTCGTCCACATTGATGATGCGCTCCGGCTGTTCCGCCAGCGGCACGTCGATGTAAAGGCGAAGGGTCGCACCGCCGGGGGCCGGCAGATACTCAACGCCCAGCAGCTCCAGGCCCAGCGACACAACGGTCGGGGCGAGCAGATTCGCGATGTCGGTTGCCTTGTCGCTCACAGCCTGCCTTGATCTCTTGGTTGGGTGCCGGCCGTGGCCAGCATGGAAACATCACGCCCCGAAAACGACGAAGGGCCCGCTGGGCCCCTTTTCCGGAAAGACTCCGGTGACTGGATTCCGGTTGCAACGCGCTGAACAAGCGTGTTGCGGCCCTCCTTCCGGGTGGATCTCCGATGGGGAGCGCCGCCGTCAGGGGTACTTCTAGGCCGCTGATGATAGCCCCTGCACCGCTCTGGTGCAAGGCTGCGGCCGTGCTGAAACGCTCCGCTGCGCTCCCCGGGCATGGCCCGGCGGATCGGCGGAAGCGCCAAAGAAAAACGCCTTCGAAGCAGAACTTCGAAGGCGCATTCTTTACTTGGTAGCGGGGGCAGGATTTGAACCTGCGACCTTCGGGTTATGAGCCCGACGAGCTGCCAGACTGCTCCACCCCGCATCATAAGCGGAATTATGAGGGGTAACTTCAAAACCTGCAAGCTTTTCCTCATTCATCGAAAAGGTTGGCGCCGATTCGATGTGTTGGTAGCGGGGGCAGGATTTGAACCTGCGACCTTCGGGTTATGAGCCCGACGAGCTGCCAGACTGCTCCACCCCGCACCGGAAGTGTTTGAACCGCTGCCCCACTCTGACGAGGGAGGCGCTCCGCAACGATGTTCTGGCTGAACCGCTGCAGTGACAACTCAAGCTGCGTATATTACACGAATCGCGCAGCTTTGTGTCAACTTTTATGCAAGATGCGCAAATGCCTGCTGGCACCAGACCATGATCGGGTTCCAAGCCAGGCCCAGCGCCAGCAATGCCAGTGCGTTCACGCCCAGCACCACACCCAGCACGCGGTCCTTGCTGCGCGGCATGGCCTCGCCCACCGGCTCATCGAAGTACATGACCTTGATGACACGCAGGTAGTAGAAGCAGCCGACCACCGCGCACAGCACGCCCAGGATCGCCAGCCACAGCAGGCCGCCGTTGATGGCGGCGCCGAGCACGGCCAGCTTGGTCCAGAAACCGAGGAACGGCGGGATGCCTGCCAGCGACGCCATGATGCACAGCACGAGGCCGGCCATCCACGGGTTGCGGGCATTCAGGCCCTTGAAGTCCTCGATGTTCTCGGCCTCGAAGCCGGCGCGCGACAGCGCGATGATCGCGCCGAAGGCGGCGGTCGACATGATCGCGTAGGCCAGGGCGTAGAACAGCGCCGCCGCATAACCCTGCGAACCGCCACCGGCGATGCCCATCAGCAGGAAGCCGATATGCGAGACCGTGGAGAACGCCAGCATGCGCTTGAGGTTGCTCTGCGCGATGGCCATCAGGTTGCCGATCACCAGCGAGACCGCGGCCAGGCCTGCGATCAGCAGCTGCAGTTCGGTCGACAGCGGGCCCACGCCCATTTCAAGCAGGCGGTAGGCCATGCCGAAGGCAGCCAGCTTCGGTGCCGAGCTGATGAACAGCGCGATCGGTGCCGGAGCACCCTGGTACACGTCCGGCAGCCACATGTGGAACGGTGCGGCACCCAGCTTGAAGGCAACACCGGCAATCATGAATACCGCGCCGGTGATCAGCAGCACGCGCTCTTCCGAGTGCGGGATGGCGGCCTGGATGGCATCCAGGTGCAGGCTGCCGGTGGCGCCGTAGATCAGCGACATGCCGTACAGCAGCAGACCCGAGGCCAGCGAGCCGAGGACGATGTACTTCATCGCCGCTTCCGAGGCCAGGCCGTTCTCACGGTTGCTGGCGACCAGTGCGTAGGAGCACAGGGCCAGCAGTTCCAGGCCCAGGTACACCATCAGCAGGCTGCCTGCGGAGACCAGGATCATCATGCCGGCGGTGCCGAACAGGATCAGCACCGGAATCTCACCCTGGAACAGCTTGCGCTCGCGCAGGTAGCCCCAGCCGTAGATCAGGGTCAGGCCGCTGAGCAGCACGATCCCGGTCTTCATCACGTCCGCGGCGGTATCGCGCACGAACATGCCATGGAAGACCTCCCCCTGCCCGCCCACGCCGGTGGCCAGCATGAACAGCACCACGGCCAGTGCGGCGACCGAGAACAGGTGGGTGACGATCTTGTTCCGCTCGCTGACGAACAGGTCGAGGATCATCAGGGCGAAGGCGCTGCCGATCAGCACCAGCTCGGGAGCGAGCGGTGGCAGGTCAGCGGCGGTCAGTGGCAGCAGCGGCGAGGTGGTCATCATCAAATCCTGGAATTACAGCAACTTGCTGGATGCGATCTGCATCGCCAGCTTTGCGATCGAGGGCTCCATCAGGTCGGTCAGCGGCTTGGGGTAGATGCCCAGGGCCAGCACGCCAATGGCGAACACGCCCAGCACCAGCCATTCGCGGCCGTTGATGTCCTTCAGTTCGGCGACGTGGCTGTTGGCCACCTCACCGAAGAAGATTCGCTTGTACAGCCACAGGGTGTAGGCCGCACCGATGATCAGGGTGGTGGCCGCGCCCAGGGCGATCCACGGGTTCCGCTGGAACGCCGACAGGATGACCATGAATTCACCGACGAAACCACTGGTACCCGGCAGGCCCGCGTTGGCCATGAAGAACAGCATGGCGAAGGTGGCGAACCAGGGCATCACGTTGACCACGCCGCCGTAATCGGCGATGCGGCGGCTGTGCATGCGGTCGTACAGCACGCCGACGCAGGAGAACATCGCGCCGGACACGAAGCCGTGCGAGATCATCTGCACCATGGCGCCCTGCAGGCCCAGGCGGGCCGCATCGACGTTGCCGGCTTCACGCACCAGCCACAGGGCGATGAAGGTGCCCAGGGTGACGAAGCCCATGTGCGCGATCGACGAATAGGCGATCAGCTTCTTCATGTCGTCCTGCACCAGGGCGACCAGGCCGACGTAGATCACCGCGATCAGCGACAGTGCGATGACCAGCCATGCCCATTCCTGCGATGCATCGGGGACGATCGGCAGGTTGAAGCGCAGGAAGCCGTAGCCACCGATCTTCAGCGCGATGGCGGCCAGGATCACCGAACCGGCGGTCGGCGCTTCCACGTGCGCGTCCGGCAGCCAGGTGTGCACCGGGAACATCGGCACCTTGACCGCGAACGCGATCAGGAAGGCGAAGAAGATCCAGGTCTGTTCCTTGCCCGACAGCTGCAGTGCATACAGGTCGGCCAGCTGGAAGCTGCCCCCCTTCATGTACAGGTAGATCAGCGCCACCAGCATCAGCACCGAGCCGAGGAAGGTGTACAGGAAGAACTTCAGCGCGGCGTAGATGCGGCGCGGGCCGCCCCAGACACCGATGATCAGGAACATCGGGATCAGCATCGCCTCGAAGAACACGTAGAACAGCATCGCGTCCGTGGCCGAGAAGATACCGACGGTGACACCTTCCAGGATCAGGAAGGCGGCCACGTACTGGTTCACGCGCTTGTCGATCGCGCTCCAGGCACCGATCAGTGCGAGCACGCTGACCAGCGTGGTCAGCAGGATCAGCGCTACGGCGATGCCGTCCACGCCCAGGTTGTAGCCGATGTTGTAGGTCGGGATCCAGGCGTGGGTCTCGACGAACTGCAGCGCGTCGATGCCCGGGTTGTAGCCGCCCAGCAGCGAGAGACTCGCCACGAAGGTCAGCACCGCGACGCCCAGCGACGCCCAGCGGGCGGTCTGCGCATCACGGATCGCAAGGATCAGGGCACCGCCGAGGATCGGCAGCCAGATGAGGACACTGAGTAGAGGCCAGTTCGACACGTCTTCTTATTCCGTACAGGTCATCAACGCAGGTAATGCATCAGCACGCCCAGGAGGGCAATCAGGCCGATGATCATCGCGAAGGCGTAGTGATAGAGGAAACCGGATTGGGTACGGCGCAGCACGCTGGCTGCGACGTCCACAACACGTGCCGAGAGATTGACCACGCCGTCGACGATGTTGCTGTCGATCCAGCGCGAGACCTTGCCCAGCTTGACGCTGCCACCGGCGAGGCCATCGATCCACAGCTTGTCGAAGCCGTACTTGTTTTCCAGCACGGACACCACCGGAGCAAAGGCCTTGCGCGCCTTGCCCGACAGGTCCGGCTTCCACAGGTAGAACAACGCAGCCAGCAGGAAGCCTGCCAGGGTCAGCCAGAACGGCGGCAGCATCATGCCGTGCAGCGCGAACGCCACCGGACCATGGAACTCCTCGCCCAGGAAGGCCACGGTGTTCTTGGCCGGATCGTAGAAATCGACGATGCCGGTGAAGAACGTGTTGACCTGGCCCTTGATCGCCTCGTGGGCGTGGTGACCGGCCCAGTCGGTGCCGTGCAGCATCGGACCGATGCTGAAGAAACCGATGGCGATCGACGGGATGGCCAGCAGGATCAGCGGCAGCGTCACCACCCACGGCGTTTCATGCGGTTCGTGCGGACCGTGGCCGTGGCCGTGGTCGTCATGCGCGTCGGCATGGTGTGCGTCGGCGGCATGGTGGTCGTCATGACCATGGCCGTGATCATCGTGTGCATCGCGGAAGCGTTCCTTGCCGTGGAAGGTCAGGAACAGCAGGCGGAAGCTGTAGAAGCTGGTCACCAGCACGCCACCCAGCACCGCCCAGTAGCCATAGGTGGCCACCCAGCTGTCCTGCATGTGGGCATGGATCTCGGCGGCCTCGATGATGGTGTCCTTCGAGTAGAAGCCGGAGAAGAACGGCGTACCGACCAGGGCCAGAGTGCCGATCCACATGGTGATGAAGGTGATCGGCATGTACTTGCGCAGGCCGCCCATCTTGCGCATGTCCTGCTCGTGGTGCATCGCGATGATGACCGAGCCGGCACCGAGGAACAGCAGCGCCTTGAAGAAGGCATGGGTCATCAGGTGGAACACGGCAGCGGAGTACGCCGACACACCCAGCGCCACGGTCATGTAACCCAGCTGCGACAGCGTGGAGTACGCGACGACGCGCTTGATGTCGTTCTGCACGATGCCGATCAGGCCGGTGAAGAACGCGGTGGTGGCACCGATGAACAGGATGAAGTTCAACGCGGTCTGCGACAGCTCGAACAACGGCGACATGCGGGTGACCATGAAGATACCGGCGGTCACCATCGTCGCAGCGTGGATCAGCGCCGAGATCGGGGTCGGGCCTTCCATCGAATCCGGCAGCCACACGTGCAGCGGAACCTGCGCCGACTTGCCCATGGCGCCGATGAACAGGCCGATGCAGATGACGGTGGCGATCGACCAGATCACCGGCTCGTTGAGCAGCTGCATGCCGAACATGGTGCCGTCCCAGATCTGCAGCTGTGCGCGCGGGTCGGCGAGCATGCCAGCCTGCGAGAACACCTGCGAGTAATCCAGGGTACCGAACACCCACAACACACCGGCGATGCCCAGCAGGAAGCCGAAGTCACCGACGCGGTTGACCAGGAACGCCTTCATGTTGGCGAAGATCGCGGTCGGGCGCTTGAACCAGAAGCCGATCAGCAGGTATGACACCAGGCCCACTGCTTCCCAGCCGAAGAACAGCTGCAGGAAGTTGTTGCTCATCACCAGGGTGAGCATCGAGAAGGTGAACAGCGAGATGTAGCTGAAGAACCGCTGGTAACCCGGATCGTCCTGCATGTAGCCGATCGTGTAGATGTGGACCAGCAGCGACACGAAGGTCACCACCACCATCATCATCGCGGTCAGCTTGTCGACCATGAAACCGACATGGGCCGAGTACTGGCCGACTTCGAAGAACGTGTACAGGTTCTCGTTGAACGGCTGCGCCCCGCCCCACAGCAGCTGGTAGAGCGTGTGCATCGACAGGCCGCAGGCAACGGCGACACCGAGGATGGTGATGGTCTGCGCACCGAAGCGCTTGACCTGGCGACCGAACAGGCCGGCGATGATGCTGCCGAACAGCGGTGCAAGCACCACTGCGATCAACAGACTCTTGGAGAGAGTGATTTCCATCTGTGGATCAGCCCTTCAACGAATCGACTTCGCCGACATTGATCGTTCGGCGTGTACGGAACAGGGTCACCAGGATCGCCAGGCCGATGGCGGCCTCGGCTGCGGCGACGGTCAGGATGAAGAACACGAACAGCTGACCGGACGGATCACCCAACTGACGCGAGAACGCGACGAAATTGACGTTCACCGACAGCAGCATCAGTTCGATCGACATCAACAGGACGATGACGTTCTTCCTGTTGAGGAAGATACCGGCCAGGCTGATGGCGAACAGCACCGCGCCGAGCGCAAGCATGTGGCCAAGGGTAATCACGGCTGGGTCTCCTCGCCGGCAACCGGCTTGCTGTTGCTGTGCACGACCGGCACTTCGGCGCCCATCTTGACCATGCGCAGGCGGTCGCCCGCCTTGACCATGGTCTGCTCACCCGGGTTCTGGCTCTTTACACCGGTACGACGACGCAGGGTCAGCATTACCGCGGCCACCACGGCCACGGTCAGGATGACGGCAGCGAACTCGAACGGCAGCAGGTATTCAGTGAACAGCGTGCGGGCCAGCCAGGTGACATTGGAGCTGTCTGCAGCGACCGCAGCGGCGTTGTCGGCCGGGAACGGAGTGACCGCCCTGCCCTTCACGCCGATCAGGGTCAGCATCTGCACCAGCATCGCCACGGCAACGATGAGGCCGACCGGCAGGTAGCGCACCCAGCCTTCACGCATCTTCGTAGGATCGATGTCCAGCATCATCACCACGAACAGGAACAGCACCATCACCGCACCGACGTAGACCAGCACCAGCGCAACACCGAGGAACTCGGCGCCGACCAGCAGCCACACGCAGGCGATGGAGAAGAAGGTCAGCACCAGGCACAGGACAGCATGCACGGGGTTGCGCACGCTGATCACCGCACCGGCCGAAACCGTTGCCGCGATGGCGAAGACCCAGAAAGCGATATTTACCCAATCCATCTCTCGACCTCAGCGGTAAGCGGCATCGGCGGCACGACGCTCGGCGATCTCGGATTCGAGACGGTCGCCCAGGGCCAGCAGCTGCGGCTTGGTAACGATGTTTTCGCCACGATTCTCGAAGTGGTACTCGAGGATGTGGGTTTCGACGATCGAGTCCACCGGGCAGCTTTCCTCACAGAAGCCGCAGAAGATGCACTTGAACAGATCGATGTCGTAGCGCGTGGTACGGCGGGTGCCGTCCTCGCGCTTGGCCGAATCGATGGTGATGGCCAATGCCGGGCACACCGCTTCGCACAGCTTGCAGGCGATGCAGCGCTCTTCACCGTTTGGATAACGGCGCAGGGCGTGCAGGCCACGGAAGCGCGGCGACTGCGGGAACTTCTCCATCGGGTACATCATCGTGTACTTCGGCTTGAAGCTGTACTTCAGCGTCAGCCAGAGACCGGCAAGCAGTTCGAGCAGCAGCAGGCTCTTGAAGTAATGGGTAATCCTGTTCATCACTTAGACGCCCTTTTGAATCACGCCGAAGAACACCATGACGGCGGTAACCGCAATCCACAGAATGGCCAGCGGGATGAAGACCTTCCAGCCCAGGCGCATGATCTGGTCATAGCGGAAGCGCGGGAAGCTGGCACGGAACCAGATGTAGGCACTGGCGAAGAAGAACACCTTGACGAACAGCCACGGTGCGCCGCCCTTCCAGATCCAGTCGACCAGCGGCGAGACGTTGCCGAAGTCGACCCAGCCCTGGATCGGGCTCAGCCAGCCGCCGAGGAAGAAGATCGAGATCAGGAAGCTGATCAGGATCATGTTCGCGTATTCGGCCAGGAAGAACAGGGCGAAGGCACCGCCGGAGTATTCGACCATGTGGCCGGCGACGATTTCCGACTCACCTTCCACCACGTCGAACGGCGCGCGGTTGGTTTCAGCCACGCCCGACACCCAGTAGATGACGAACAGCGGGAACAGCGGGATCAGGAACCAGTCGAAGAAGCCGGAGCTGCCAGCCTGCGCCGTCACGATGTTGCTCAGGTTCAGGCTGCCCGCAGCGATCATCACGCCGACCAGGGCGAAGCCCATGGCGATTTCGTAGCTGATCATCTGCGCCGAGGCACGCATGGCACCGAGGAATGCGTACTTCGAGTTGGATGCCCAACCAGCCAGGATGATGCCGTAGATGCCCAGCGAGGTCATCGCCAGCAGGTACAGCAGGCCGGCGTTGGCGTTGGAGAGCACGATCTGCGAATCGAAGGGCACCACCGACCAGGCCGCAAAGGCCGGGGCCAGGGTGATCAGCGGCGCCAGCAGGAAGATCGCCTTGTTGGCGCTGCTCGGCTGCAGGACTTCCTTGAACAGCAGCTTGAAGACGTCGGCGAAGGCCTGGAAGATGCCCATGCCCACATACATCGGGCCGTGGCGGACGTGCATCCAGCCGATCAGCTTGCGTTCCCAGACCACGTAGAAGGCCACCGAGACGATCACCGGAACGGTGATCACCAGGATCTTCAGGATGATCCAGATCAGCGCGCCGATGTCACCGAGGCCAAGCAGCCACTGGTGCAGCGGATCGACCGCGTTAATCAGCAATTCGTTCATGCAGCCACCACCGAAACACGAGCGGCACCCAGCGGCGCGGTTGCGCCGTGGCCCGATTCAATCCATACCGAACCCGCAGCGACGCGGGCGTCGACCACCACCGGCAGGGTGGCCTTGCCGGCATCGGTGCCGACCTTGGCCATCTGCCCTTCCTGCAGCTGCAGGCGAGCGGCGTCTTCAGCGTTCAGCACGATGCGCGGCGCGTTGTTGAGCGGATGCGACTGCAGCGCCGGGGCGCGACGGACCACCGCATCGGTGCGGTAGATCGCGGCGGTCGAAGCCACTTCCAGGCCTTCACCGGCAACCACCGGCTGCGCCGAAGCGGCAACGGTGACCGACACCGGGGCCAGGCTGGCACGCAGGCCGGCCAGGTCGGTGAAGTCGAAACCGGCCAGCGCCATGTCGCCGCCCAGTGCGCGCAGCACGCGCCAGCCCTCACGGGCCTCGCCCGGCAGCTTGCCGCCGGCACGTGCCGACTGCTCGCGACCATCGAGGTTGGTCAGGGTGGCATCGATTTCCGGCAGCGCACCGATCGGCAGGATCACGTCGGCAACGTCGCGGGTCGAGGCGCAGGCGAAGTGGCTGAAGGCCACCACCTGTGCGCCGAGCAGCGCCTTGCGCGCGGCCGGAGCATCGGCGAAGTCCAGGCCCGGTTCCAGGCCGTAGACCACGTAGGCCTTGCGCGGATCGGCCAGCATCGCGGCGACGTCCTTGCCGGCCGGCAGCACGCCGGCGCGGGTCAGGCCGATCGCGTTGGCGCCCTGCGGGATACGGCACAGCTTGGCACCGGTGGCCGCGGCGAAATCACGCGCAGCGGCGCGGATCGCGGCAGCCTGCGGGTGGTTCTCGGCGATGCCACCGACGATCAGCACGGTGTTGGTACCGCCCTGCACCGCCGAGCGCAGCTCGGCGTTGGCCAGCGCGTCGACGAACTTCGACGGTGCGACGATCTGCTTGCCGGCAACGCTGAACGCGAAGTCGAAGTCGACCGGGTTGACGACGTGGATCTTCGCGCCGTTGGTCGTCTGCGCCTTGCGCAGTCGAGCGTGCAGCAGCGGCAGTTCGTGGCGGATGTTGCTGCCCAGAACGACGATGCGGTCGGCGCCTTCGATCTCGGCCAGCGGCAGGCCGAACACTTCGGCAGTGGCGGCATCGGAGAAGTCGCGGTTGTTGATGCGGTGGTCGATGTTGCTCGAACCCAGGCCAGTAGCCAGGCGTGCCAGCAGTGCGCCCTCTTCGTTCGAGGTCGACGGGTGCACCAGCACGCCCAGGTTGTCGCCCTGGTTGGCCTTGAGGATCTCGGCGGCCGCGGCCAGGCCTTCGGCCCAGCTCACTTCCTTCCACTCGCCATTGACCTTGCGCAGCGGCTTGACCGCACGGTCTTCGCTGTACAGGCCCTGGTGCGAATAACGGTCACGATCGGACAGCCAGCACTCGTTGACCGACTCGTTGTCGCGCGGCACGGTGCGCAGCACTTCGCCGCGACGCACGTGCAGGAACAGGTTCGAGCCCATCGCGTCGTGGTAGCCCAGCGATTCGCGCGCGGTCAGTTCCCACGGACGGGCGCGGAACTGGAACACCTTGTTGGTCAGCGCACCGACCGGGCACACGTCAACCACGTTGCCCGAAAGTTCGGTGGTCAGCGGCTTGCCGTCGTAGGTGCCGATCTGCAGGTTCTCACCGCGGTACATGCCACCCAGTTCATAGGTACCGGCCACATCGGCGGTGAAGCGCACGCAGCGGGTGCACTGGATGCAGCGGGTCATCTCGGTGGCGACCAGCGGGCCCATGTCCTCGTCCGCCACCACGCGCTTGCGCTCGTTGAAGCGGCTGACCGAACGGCCGTAGCCCAGCGACACGTCCTGCAGCTCGCACTCGCCGCCCTGATCACAGATCGGGCAATCCAGCGGGTGGTTGATCAGCAGGAACTCCATCACCGAGCGCTGGAACTTCAGCGCCTTCTCACTGCGGGTGGCGACCTTCATGCCGTCCATCACCGGCGTGGCACAGGCCGGCGCCGGCTTCGGCGACTTTTCCACGTCGACCAGGCACATGCGGCAGTTGGCAGCGATCGGCAGCTTCTCGTGGTAGCAGAAGCGCGGAATCGAAATGCCCGCCTTGTCGGCAGCCTGGATGATCATCGAACCCTTGGGCACGACCAGCGACTTGCCATCGATCTCGATGGTGACGTGGTCCGGTGGCACGCTCGGATTTATGGGTTGCGCGCTCATGCAGCGGCTGCCTCCACCTTCTTGCCGTCAACCATCGAATGACCGTTGACGATGTAGTACTCGAATTCGTCCCAGAACTGGCGCAGGAAGCCCTGGATGGGCCACGCCGCCGCTTCGCCGAACGCACAGATGGTGTGACCTTCGATCTGACCGGCCACGGTCTTCAACTGGTGCAGGTCCTCCATCGTGGCCTTGCCGGCAACGATGCGCTCCAGCACACGGTGCATCCAGCCGGTACCTTCGCGGCACGGGGTGCACTGGCCACAGGATTCCTTGTGGAAGAACTGGCTGATGCGGCAAGCAAACTTGACGCAGCAGACGCTGTCATCCAGCACCACGACCGCACCGGAACCCAGGCCGGAGCCCAGCGCACGGATGGTGTCGTAGTCCATCGGCAGGCCCTTCAACTCGGCCGCGGTCAGCACCGGCATGGACACGCCGCCCGGGATCGCGCCCTTGAGCTTGCGGCCCGGCTTGAGGCCGCCAGCCATTTCCAGCAGGTCGTCGAAGGTGGTACCGAGCGGTACTTCGAAGTTGCCGCCCTTCTGCACGCAGCCGGACACCGAGAAGCACTTCGGGCCGCCATTGGCGGTCAGGCTCAGGCCCTTGAACCACTCGGGACCATTGCGGATGATCGCCGGCACCGAACCATAGGTTTCGGTGTTGTTGATCGTCGACGGCTTGCCATACAGACCGAAGTTGGCCGGGAACGGCGGCTTGTAGCGCGGCTGGCCCTTCTTGCCTTCCAGCGATTCCATCAGCGCGGTTTCTTCGCCGCAGATGTAGGCGCCGGCACCGAGGGCGCCGTAGATATCGATATCCACGCCCGAGCCCATCACGTTCTTGCCCAGCCAGCCGTTTGCATAGGCGTCGGCCAGGGCCTGCTCGAAGTGCTCGAACGGCTCGTGGTGGAACTCACCGCGCAGGTAGTTGTAACCCACGGTGGAACCGGTGGCGTAGCAGGCGATCGCCATGCCTTCCACCACCGAATGCGGGTTGTAACGCAGGATGTCGCGATCCTTGCAGGTGCCCGGCTCGGATTCATCCGAGTTGCAGAGGATGTACTTCTGCACGTTGCCCTTGGGCATGAAGGACCACTTCAGGCCGGTCGGGAAACCAGCGCCACCACGGCCACGCAGGCCCGAGGCCTTGACCATTTCGATGACCTGCTCCGGCGGGATCTTCTCTTCGAGGATCTTGCGCAGGGCAGCGTAACCACCGGTCTTCAGATAGCTTTCGTACGACCACGGGGTGTCGTAATGCAGGGTGGTGTAGACCACCTGGTGCGGCAGCGGCGCGGGGCCGACCGGACCCTTGGATTCGTGGTGATGTGCCATGCCCTTACTCCAGCCCGTCCAGAAGCTCGTCGACCTTTTCCAGGGTCAGACGCTCATGGTAGTGACCATTGATGACCATCATCGGTGCACCCGCGCAGCCGGCCAGGCACTCTTCCTCACGCTTGAGGTAGACGCGGCCGTCAGCGGTCGACTGACCGTTCTTGATGCCCAGCTTCTTCTCGCAATGGCGCACGATGTCTTCGGCGCCATTGAGCCAGCAGCTGATGTTCGTGCAGATGGCCACGTTGTTGCGGCCCACCTTCTCGGTCTCAAACATCGAGTAGAAGCTGGCGACCTCGTAGGCCCACACGGGCGGCAGGTCCAGGTACTTGGCCACGCCGGCGATCAGCTCGTCGGTCAGCCAGCCCTGGTTCTGCTCCTGGGCAGCATGCAGACCCTGCAGCACGGCAGAGCGCTTGCGGTCCGGCGGGAACTTGGACAGCCAGTGATCGATGTGAGCGCGGGTTTTGTCGCTCAACACCACCATCGGGTCGACGTCGCGCGCCGCCTCGAAATTACCTGTCGCCTTCATCGGCCGACCTCAGCGAAATGCATAACGTGAAATTGCAGAAACTGCGGCGCCGGCTTGCGCCGGCTGCCTGCAGCGGGCGTTGGCGTGGCGGACGGCATTACCGGTCGACCTCGCCGAACACCAGATCGTAGGTGCCGATCATCGCCACCACGTCGGCCAGCATGTGGCCGCGCACGATCGAATCGATCGAGGACAGGTGGGCGAAGCCCGGCGCACGGAGGTGTACGCGGAACGGCTTGTTGGCGCCATCGGAAACCAGGTAGCAGCCGAATTCGCCCTTGGGCGCTTCAACCGCGGCGTAGGTCTCGCCGGCCGGCACGCAATAGCCTTCACTGAACAGCTTGAAGTGGTGGATCAGCGCTTCCATGTCGTCCTTCATGTCCTCGCGCTTGGGCGGAGCGACCTTGAAGTTCTTGACCATGACCGGGCCGGGGTTGGCCTTCAGCCACGCCACGCACTGCTTGATGATGCGGTTGGACTCGCGCATTTCCGCCACGCGGCACAGGTAGCGATCGTAGCAATCGCCTTCCTTGCCCAGCGGGATGTCGAAATCGACGGCATCGTACTTCGCGTACGGACGCTTCTTGCGCAGATCCCAGGCAACGCCCGAGCCACGCAGCATCACGCCGGTCATGCCCCACTGGTGGGCCAGTTCCGGAGTGACCACGCCGATGCCAACGGTGCGCTGCTTCCAGATACGGTTATCGGTCAGCAGGGTCTCGTATTCGTCGACACGACCCGGGAATTCATTGGTGAAGTTCTCCAGGAAGTCCAGCAGCGAACCTTCGCGCGAGGCGTTGAGGTTCTTCAGAGCCTTGCCCTTGTGCCAGCGCGATTCCTTGTACTTCGGCATGTGGTCCGGCAGGTCGCGGTAAACGCCGCCCGGACGGTAGTACGCCGCGTGCATGCGCGCACCGGAGACCGCTTCGTAGCAGTCCATCAGCTCTTCGCGCTCGCGGAAGGCGTACAGCATCACCGCCATCGCACCCAGGTCGAGGGCGTTGGAGCCCAGCCACATCAGGTGGTTCAGGATGCGGGTGATCTCGTCGAACATCGTACGGATGTACTGCGCACGCTCCGGCGCCTCGATGCCCATCAGGGTCTCGATCGAGCGCACGTAGGCGTGCTCGTTGCACATCATCGACACGTAATCCAGGCGATCCATGTAGCCGATCGACTGGTTGAACGGCTTGGACTCGGCCAGCTTCTCGGTGCCCCGGTGCAGCAGACCCACGTGCGGGTCGGCACGCATGATGGTCTCACCGTCCATTTCCAGGATCAGGCGCAGCACACCGTGCGCGGCCGGATGCTGCGGGCCGAAGTTCATGGTGTAGTTGCGGATTTCCTGCCGGCTTTCGGCAGCATTGCTGGCGAATGCTTCGCCGGCCTGGTGTACGTGACTCACTTCACTGCCTCCTGCGAGCGCTCGCCGGCAGCGGTCTGCAGGCGGGCGTCGTCGCGGATCACGCGCGGCACGCCGACACGCGGCTCCACCGAGGTGACCGGTTCGTAGATGACGCGCTTCTTTTCTTCGTCGTAGCGGACTTCGACGTTGCCGATCAGCGGGAAGTCCTTGCGGAACGGATGGCCGACGAAACCGTAGTCGGTCAGGATCCGGCGCAGGTCCGGGTGACCTTCGAAGATCACGCCATACAGGTCGAACGCTTCGCGCTCGAACCAGTTCAGGCCCGGCCAGATGCTGGTCAGCGAGGACACCACCGGCAGCGCTTCGTCAGGAGCGAAGCAGCGCAGGTGCATCATCAGGTTGTGCTGGTACGAACGCAGCTGTGCGACCACGGCAAAGCGCTGGGTCGGCATGTGCTGCGGGCGGGCACCGTCGGCGCTCTCTTCGCTGGGGAATTCGCCCCAGGCGAAGCGGCCCTGGGCCTTGCCTTCGACACCACGGCTGAAGCCCTGCGAGGACACGTCGGCGGTGTCCCATTCATCGGAGCCATAACCGAGGTAATCGACGCCGCAGAGGTCCACGGCCTGCTCGAAACCAAACTCGTCACGCAGCGCGAGGGCGGTGGCGTGCCACTCAGCGGCAGGCACTTCCAGCGTCACTTCGCCGCGGGGTTCGACCACGATGACCTTCGCACCTGCGAAACGTGCGGAGAGTCGGTCGATGAAGGATGCTTGCTCTGCCATGGGGGCTTGGCGCGCTCTTGTCAGGTGAAGGGGTCAGCGGGCGATGGTCTGTGTACGCCAGATCTTCTTCTGCAGCTGCAGGATCCCGTACACCAGCGCCTCGGCGGTCGGCGGGCAGCCCGGGACATAGATGTCCACCGGCACCACGCGATCACAGCCGCGCACCACAGAATAGGAGTAGTGGTAGTAACCACCGCCGTTGGCGCAGCTGCCCATGGAGATCACCCACTTGGGGTCGGGCATCTGGTCATAGACCTTGCGCAGCGCCGGGGCCATCTTGTTGACCAGGGTGCCGGCGACGATCATCACGTCGGACTGACGCGGCGACGGGCGGAACACCACGCCGTAGCGGTCAAGGTCCAGGCGCGCCGCACCTGCGTGCATCATTTCGACCGCACAGCAGGCCAGACCAAAGGTCATGGGCCACATCGAACCGGTACGTGCCCAGTTCAGCAGGGCATCGACGCTGGTGGTGACAAAGCCTTTTTCCAGCAGCGGGTTGTCGCCTTCCGGCCGCAGGATGTCGTCAACCCGCCCTTCCGGGACAGGATTGGTCATCAGGCCATCGAGAGTCTGAATCACTCCCATTCCAGCGCTCCCTTCTTCCAGACATAAATGAAACCGAGGAACAGCATGCCGACGAACAGACCCATGGTGACGAGCGAACGCGCGCCCAGCTCCATGAAGACCTGCGTCCACGGCACGATGAAGATGATTTCCAGGTCGAAGACGATGAACTGGATCGCGATCAGGTAGTAGCGCACGTCGAACTTCATACGTGCGTCTTCGAAGGCTTCGAAGCCGCACTCGTACGGCGACAGCTTTTCCAGATCGGGGCGGCGGGGACCGAGGAATCGACCAACCAGCATCAGCGTAATGCCGATACCGGTGGCAACGATCAGAAACAGCAGAGACGGCAAATATTCGGCCAGCACAGCGATTCTCTCTTGCCTCTGCCGCTGCGCCTGCAGGCGCTTTGGCATGGGGGAGTGGACGGGAATCTGCCTGGCGCCTTGCGCGCCAGACCAACCCGCTTTACTTACTAAATGGTGCCCAAGAGGGGACTCGAACCCCTACGACCTAAGTCGCTACCACCTCAAGGTAGTGCGTCTACCAATTCCGCCACCTGGGCAAACGATCACATCAGACTATTTTCCCGATGCGCCGCGTATTGTAACCGGCTTCAGTCTTTCTGGGAGCCTTCCGAAGGCTTTTCTTCACCAGAAACCGAAGATTCCGCCTGAGCCGGCACAGTTGCGGCCGGAACCGGGGCGGCCGGGACCGCATCAGCCTTGGGAACGGCCGGCAATTCGCCCGCCGGAGCGGCCGGAGCACTAGCCGCCGGGGCGGACATCAGGCCCAGATCCTGATCGGCGGCCGGGCGGTTGCCGTGGCCGGCGTACCAGGCCATGAAGAGGCTGATGCCGAAGAACACCACGGCCAGCCACTTGGTCGACTTGGACAGGAAGTTGGACGCGCCACGCGCACCGAACACGGTCCCCGAGGCGCCAGCGCCAAAGCCCGAACCTGCTGCCGCACCCGAGCCACGCTGCATCAGGATCAGCGCGACCATGGCCACGGCAACCAGCACGTAGACGACATTGAGGATCAACATCAGCATTGGAAATCCGCCCTCGGACTAGAGTGCCGGCGGCTAGCCGGCAACCGTAACTAATTGTTTGCCGCCGCCTCTGCGATGGCCAGGAAGTCGGCGGCCACCAGGGAGGCGCCACCAACCAGCCCACCATCGACATCCGGCTGCGCGAACAGTTCCCCGGCATTGTCGGGCTTCACGCTACCGCCGTAAACAATGGGCAGTGAATCAGCAATTCTAGCATCGATGCGCGCGACTTCGCCACGAATGAACATGTGCACCTGCTGCGCCTGCTCCTTGGTTGCGGTACGGCCGGTTCCGATTGCCCAGACCGGCTCGTAGGCGACCACGGCATTGGCGAAGCCCTCCGCCCCGACGAGCTCGATCACCGGAGCCAGCTGGCTGGCGATGACCGCCTCGGTCTGCCCAGCCTCACGCTGCTCAAGGGTTTCACCGACGCACAGCACCGGCACCAGGCCGGCGTGCAGGGCGGCAGCGAACTTGCGCGCGACCAGCTCACTGCTCTCGTTGTGGTACTGGCGGCGCTCGGAGTGACCGACCAGACCATAGCGGGCGCCGACCTCGTGCAGCATGGCCGCACACACCTCGCCGGTGTAGGCGCCCTTCTCATTGCTGCTGACGTCCTGTGCACCAAAGGCCAGGCCGGTGCCGCCAAAGTCTTCGACCAGTTCACCCAGGTAGGGCATCGGCGGCAGGATCACCACCTCCACCCCGCGCTTCGGCAGTCCGGCAGCGACCTGCCCCAGCAGTTCGGTGGCGAATTGACGGCTGCCGTGCAGCTTCCAGTTTCCAGCGACGATCTTGCGGCGCATGAGCGGGTGGCTCCTGTGTGAACTCAGCCGCCCATGATACCTGTTGCGGCAAAAAACCGTTTCTTTGTAAGCGGTTACATGGGTTTTCAGCGAACGGCGCAGCCCCTCGTGGCGGGGGTGGTGTTTGG
>NZ_JBBPFR010000028.1:0-64318 GCF_037969685.1 Stenotrophomonas sp. G106K1
TCGCACTTCGTCTTCTCGTTCCAGGCTGCCGCGCAACGACGACAACGCTTAGCCTGCCGAGAGTTCCGGCTGGGTGGTGTCACAACGTCCATTGCAGCGGCCCGCCAACTCCAGACGATCTTCCAGCTCGATGATCTCGAACTCGTCAACCAGCAGGACTTCAGTCTGGGAAGTGGTTTCATTGTTCATGATGCAGGATTCCTCAAGTTCCATTCAAAGGATGGCGGGACGGAGCCGCCCCACCGCTGGTGGCACACTCACCTCGACCCTCCCTCGCCTCTGCGTGCCCTGAGACGGGGACTTCGCTGCCGTTGCAGGCAGCAAACCTGTTCAACGTCGCGCGCTCAGCACCAGCAGGTCGCGGCCGACCATGGCTCGCAGCCACGCGGCGCCTCGGGCCGCAACTTCCTGCGGAATGCCATCGCCCCGGACCGCCTGCGACATGTCTTCGTCAAAGAATTCTGCGGCATCGGCCGGAACCTTGTAGCCCCGCATGCTGAGCGCGTCGAGCAGCATCACATCACCCGAGCTTCCCAGTGCGGTTGCGCGTCTCGGATTGACGGCCACGCGCGCATGCCCTTCAAGCACCTGGCGCACGATGATCTCCGCCGCCCCCGCATCCATCTCGCCGTGCGGTTCGGGCACACGCCACTGATGGAAGAGGTCCCCACCACACCACTCTCCGGCGAATTCACTCAGATCATCGGCCAGCAACCCGTACAGCGACTGGGCAGCGTCAGCCACGAACACTGTCGCTTCGCGTCCGGACAGACGACCGCCCGGATCAAGCACCGTGCCGAATCGACAGACGCGACTGTCTCCCTCGGAATGTGCGATGACGGGAAGGATCGGCGTGCCAAACTTTGCCGCCATGGTCAGCAGGCCATCTTTGACCATGACGTTGCGGCCATGCATGGTCACCTGCGTTCGACGCTCAGTGCCCCGCGGGCCATCCATGCCTGTATTGCCGTCCAGAGTGGAGTACACCAGCCCCTTACGCCCCAAAGCTCGTGCAATTGCCAAGGCGCCACCAGGCACTTCAACGTTGATGTAATGGAAGTACTGCCACATGGCCGCCCCCGGCGTCGCGGCCTGGGCAGCGTGATAATCCCGCCAGGCGTCTGTAGCCAGCGGCAAATGCATGTGCAGCCCCGCGTTGGCAAGGTCCGAGGCGATGTGCCGCATATGCCCTTGATGAAATGAGGCGACCAGCAGACCACGTCCGAGTGCAAGCAGTGATTGGACGCGTTCGACCAGGCCACCCTGCAGGTGCGGCGGCGGAGGCAGCACACCCTGCCCAGGGAGATAGTGCTGGTAATACTCCCATCCAAGCCACAGCTTGGACAGCACCGCGGACCGTGCGGTGGCCTCGACGCGCTGCGGCGACCAAAGCGTGCCGAACAACGATATCAGGTTCATCCGGTAGGCATTCAGACCATAGGATGCAAGGTCGGTATCGGTCATCGCGTGGATGGCCGCGTGCATCATCGAGTGTGTCGCGCCCTTGGCAAGCAGGTCTTCGTAGTGCGTCCGTGCATCGCTCATAGTACGTTCCTTCGCCATGGCGTCAGTTGGCCGCATCAACGAGCTCGCGCTCGGGTGTGGCGCCCGCATAAGTGGGAAGAGGCAGCGGCAGCAGATCTACCGCACTGCGCTGCTGCGCCTGCTTGGCCTCGAAGAAATCCACCATCTCCTGTTTGGCGGTCCTGCGAATGCCCGGACAGGGACGGCGGCCGGTATCGAAGCGGATCTGGGGACAGTGAATACCCTGACATGCCGGCAACATATGGCAGCTCTGACAGCCGGTGTCGCGTTCGAAAGCCGGCTCGGTCCACAACGCGAACTTGTCCTGATCCAGTTGCAGCGTGCCGTCGCGTGACAGCGTCCCGACGATGTTGCGGTCGCGCTTGTCGAGGTCGATGGTGCACTTCATCAGATCGCCATGGGCACCCACGATGAAGTTGTATGGTCTGGCGGCATAGCAGACCTGCGATCCAACACCAGCTCCGGGCATCCAGCCGCTGGTCACCCTCAGCCCGAGCGTGCGCGCGGCCGCTTTCAACTTCATGCGGTAATGCTGCGCCTCATCGCGCCCGCAAACGGCCAGATCCGCGTCGTTGTCACCGCCCCAGCGCCCGACCGAATGGAACGAAATGGTAAAGCGGTTGTCGCCGGCGAAGGCTGCACGCAGTTTCTCGAGCATGGGCTCGAGTTTCGGAGCATTTTCGCTGGTGAAATTGACCCGGATGACGACGCTGTAATCTTCCGGGCGCCGTGACAGGCTGACCAGGTTTTTGTAGATGGTATCGAAAGTCCCGCTCCCATCGCGAGCCGGTCGCATCTTGTCGTGGTCCTCGGCCAGACCGTCCAACGTGATCTGGAAGTCGGTGATCTCCGCCGCCAGCAGCCGCTGTGCCACGTCGTCAGTCAACAAGAAGCCGTTGGTCGTCATGTGGCTGAAGTATGAAATCCCATGCTCCTGCGCGATTTCGGCGAAGAAGGGCGCGAGCTCGTCGATGGCCTCCATGCCATACAGCGGTTCGCCGCCGAACCAGTTGACGGTCAACTCGCGCAAGGTCTTGGCGCGGGCTCTTACAAGATTACGGATTCCTTCACGCACCTCGGGCAGCATGGTGCCGCGCCGGAAATCCTCATAGCAGTAAGTACACCGGAAATTGCAGTCTTCCGATGGCAGCAGGATCAGCTCGAGCTTGTCGGTGCGGTGACTTTCTTTGCCGAACGCGTGTTGCACGCGCCGAAGTTCGTCCGCACTCTCAGGGACGAGGTAGCCTCGGTCAGTGAGATAAGCAACCAGCCGCGACGCATCCGATGCAACACCCCGGCGCGAGATGAGCTCGAGCACGGCGTCACGTTGCGTTGGCTTGAACGCATTCATGTTGCCTGTGTAGGTATTCCAAAGCAGCAACCAGCCCTCAGCCGTGGTGGCCTGGACATTGAATCTGGACGGGCTACAACGCTCCACGCTTGAAGCGATCGCATCGCTGACTAGCAGGATGGGAATCGCGTCAAGGGGCGACTTGACAAGTACGTTGACCGGATTGCTCATGGAAGTCCTTTCTCGTTGCGTCCGACACGCGCACGCAAAAGCGACGCGGACAGGGGCTGCGGTCGACTACCAAACACATTTTATTCACGGCGTTGCTGGCCAAAGCACGCAGACGGCGACGATTCTGGGCAAGCCGTCGGGCGTTATCGCGGCGTGAAGGAGAAACCTAAGGAATTACGACGATTTGTAACGGATACTGCGGGACGTCCCGATCATGTTCAACCGTTCCATGGCTCGTAAAGCTGAGCAGTGACTGAATTTATACATATATTTCGAACGGTGTAAACCCTGTTGCCTCGCTTTTTTTTTGGGGGGGGTGACACGGGGCACTTCACAGATTCCCGCAGCAGGAATGAGGTCCTCGATCACCGATGAATACCCACGACGATTGGATACGCATGCATTCTGCGCGGGAGCAGGACGATTCCGGCATCACCTGTCAAAGCATCTGCACTGGATGCGTAATACGGCGTCCGATCTCGCTGAGGCCACTCAGCAGGCGAACGCAACGGCTTGATCTCCGAGCCGCCAACTCTGCGTTCTGCGCGACCGTCATCATCGCGCCCAGCGCCTTCAGCCTTTGCAGCCCCAGTTGTCCGCTAAATAAGTTGTTGCCACCAAGGAAAAGAAGCAGCTCGCCAGCGAATCCACGTGACAGGTGAGCTCGCCACCAAGCGTTTCGCTTGCCGGCTCATCTTCGGTTTCCCATCACCAGGGTTCATGCCAATGTGCGTGTGTTCGCCGGATCTCATCGCCCCTCGGACTGATACTCTGGCTGCCAAGCATCACCGCCAGGTCACAGTTTTATGCGTCTTTCGATAAACACCATGATGCTGTTTATGGCCCTGACGGCGGCGCGATCGAACATTGGGCACGAGTCGACCACCGCCATGTCCTCCATACAACTTCCCGATGCAGTTGTACCGGCTGCACTGGATCGCGTGCTGCGCGACTACGAGAAGGCGTGGCGCAACGGTGATGCCAAGGCACTGGCTGCGCTGTTCGCCGAGGACGGATTCATTCTGCAGGGCAACCAGCCGCCCGTGCGTGGGCGCGCGGCGATCGAGGCGGCGTATGCCGGCCAGGGAAGCAGCCCGTTGCGGCTGCGTGCGCTGGCCTATGCCGCTGAGGAAACCACCGGTTACATCATTGGTGCCTACACCTACGGCAACAACGTGGGCGATACCGGGAAGTTCACGCTGACGTTGAAGCGCGTGGGCGATGGACCATGGCTGATCTTCTCTGACATGGACAACACCAACGCGCCGCCGCGGTCGCGATGATGGGCGCTACGGGTTCCACAGTAGATCCACGCCATGCGTGGATGGGTTTCGCGCACGCAAAAAAAAAACCCGGCGCTGGGCCGGGGGTTTTTCGATTCACTTGAACAGCGTGTCCGGATATTCCGGTTTCTGTTCGCGTGCCAACAGCGCACGCAATCCTTCTTCCGGAGTCTGCTCGCCATGCAGCACCGCGCGCACGCGGTCGGAGATGGGCAGGTCGATGCCATGACGGCGCGCCTGTCGCATCACTTCGTCGGCGGTCTGCACCGACTCGACCACCTGGCCGATCTCGCGGATGGCGTCCTGCAGCGTCTGCCCGCGGCCCAGGGCCAGGCCCAGGCGGCGGTTGCGCGACAGGTCGCCGGTGCAGGTCAGCACCAGGTCGCCCAGGCCCGCCAGGCCCATCAGCGTTTCCGGCTTGGCGCCAATCGCTGCCGCCAGGCGCAGCATCTCGTTGAGGCCACGGGTGATCAGGCCGGCACGGGCGTTGAGGCCCAGCTGCATGCCATCGGCGACGCCGGTGGCCACGGCCAGTACGTTCTTCATCGCACCGCCCAGTTCGGCACCGACCATGTCGTCGCCGGTGTAAGCGCGGAACGCCGGGCCGTGCATCGCCTCGGCCACGGTCTGCGCGAACTCGGGCACCTCGCCGTGCACAGTGATCGCGGTCGGCAGGCCCAGAGTCACTTCCTTGGCGAACGACGGCCCGGTGACAACGGCCAGCGGCACGTCCTCGCCCAGCACTTCGCGCGCCACTTCATGCAGGAAGCGGCCAGAGCCAGGCTCGAAACCCTTGGTGGCCCAGGCCACACCGGCACCGGCCGGACGCAGCGGTGCCAGCGCGCGCACGGTTTCACCGAATGCATGCGACGGGGTCACCACCAGGATCCAGGCGGCACCCTCCACCGCCGACGCGAGGTCGGTAGTGGCGCGCAGCGATTCCGGCAACGGAATGCCTGGCAGGTAGCGCGGATTCTCGTGGCGCTGGTCGATGGCCTCGACCACGGCGGCATCGCGCCCCCACAGCACGGTCTGGCGACCGTGGCGGGCGAGCAGCGTCGCCAGCGCGGTTCCCCAGGAACCGGCGCCGAGTACGGCAATCTTGTCAGCGGTAGTGCTCATCCGTGACGTCGCGGCCGGGATCAGGCGTTGCCGGCCGGCTCGGAGTCAGCCAGCGACGGTGCGTCGCCCTGCTCCTGGCGCTGGCGCAGGGTTTCTGCGTACAGGCCTTCGAAGTTGATCGGCTGCAGGAAGAACGGCGGGAAGCCGCCGGCCTGGATCAGGTCGCTGACCAGCTGGCGCACGTACGGGAACAGGATGTTCGGGCACTGGGTGCCGAGCAGCACGTCGATCGACTGCGGGTCCAGGCCGACCAAGCCAAACACGCCGGCCTGCTTCACTTCGGCCACGTACGCGGTGCGCTCGCCGGCCTGGCAGGTCAGGGTCACGGCCAGCACGACTTCAAAGGCATTCTCGCCCAGACGCTGGACCTGCTGGTTCAGGTTGAGCTGCAGTTCCGGCTGCACCTGGTCGTTGAAGATCGACGGAGCATTCGGCGACTCGAAGGAAACGTCCTTGACGTAGATCTTCTCGACGGTGAACGCGGGGCCGGTGGCGGCATCGACCGGCGCGACAGCGCCGTTGGTGGTCTCTTCGGACATTTCCAGTAACTCCAGTGAATGCAATGAAAACGATGGTCGAATTACTGCGATGGGGGCGGCGGAGGGCGCAAACAAGGCCACATCCGCCACCGCCTGCGATCAGTTGCGGCCCTTGACCAGCGGCAGTTCTGCCTGCTGCCACGCAGGGATGCCGCCGTCGAGCACGAAGACCTTCTCGAAGCCGGCCTTCTTCAGCGCCTTGGCGGCGGTCTCGGAGGCGTTGCCGCTGCGGCACACCAATACCACCGGGGCCTGCTTGGCGTTGGCCACCAGCTTGTGTTCGGGGCCGAACGCGCTGGCCTGGGCACTGCGGCTGCCGGCGATGTGGCCCTTTTCGAAATCGGCGCTGGGCGACAGATCCACCACCACCGTGCCGCCCGCGTTGATCAGCTGGGTCAGTTCGGCGGGCTTGATGCCCTTGAAGCCCCGGAACAGGCGGCGGATTTCGGTGACGATGAGGGCCACGGTCAGGCCGACCAGGGCCGCGGACAGCATCGGGTTTCGGCCTGCGAAGGCCAGCAACTCTTCGTAATTCACTCAGGTCACGGGTCGATTAAGCGGGCGCCGATTGTCGCACAAGCCGGACGCGCCCCGTCACTGCCCCTGCCAGAGGTCCGGCAGGCCCGCGCTTTGCCACCAGCGCTTGGCTTCCGGATCCCAGCGCCAGCGCTCGGTGACCACCACGGTGCGCTCGGCCTGGGTGTTCTGGTTGATCACCCCGATTTCCACCCGGCGCTCGACCACGCCACCCTCCAGCGCTGCCGTGCTGCGCTCGCGGTAGGACGATACGCGCAGCTGGGCATAGCGGTTGAGCTCGAATTCGGTTGGCGGCTTGGACTTGCGCAGCTGCGGGTCCAGATAGGCGATGGCGTCATCCATGCTGCCCCAGCGGATGGTGGCGCCGTAGGCGATCTGGGTCTCTTCCAGCAGCTTGCGCTGCTTGCGGCTGAGGTCGTCGGCGGCAGCACCGGCAGCGGCGCTGAGCAGCAGCAGGGAACACAGGAGGATCTGGATGAGGCGGCGCATCGGTGGGTTCCGCAGGGCGTCAGCCTGCCATCCTACCCTTTGGCGAAGGCAACGAAACGACCGCTGAATTCAGCCGCGGCCTTGCCATCGGCGCCGGGCTGGGTGGCGACGATGCTGATGCGGGCCTTGCCGCGCTGGCGGAAGGTGGCCAGGAAGGTGTCCCAGGCGCCGCTTCCGGTGGCTTCGGCGTGGGCATGCAGGTCTTCATAGACCGGCGCCAGGTAGCGCAGGTTGCTGTCGGCCACGTAGACCTCGGCGTCGTGGCCGGCCAGGCGCAGGCGCAGGCTGACCAGCGCCCAGCCGGACAGGGTCAGCACCGAGGCCAGGCTGCCGCCGAACGCATTGCCCTTGTCATTGACGTTGGCCACCAGCGGCGCGGTGATGCGCAGCACGCCGTCGGCATAGCCATCCAGGCGGATCTGCATCGCGCGGACCGCTGGCATGCAGTCCAGCACGTCCTGCAGGGCAGCCAGCGAAGAGGTCAGGGCATCAACAGCCATCAGCAGCAACCACGACAATAAAGGGCCCGCATAATGACGGGAATGGCCAACCATACGATACCCACTGGCTGGACCCTGATCTCGCTGCGCCCGCAGGGTCAGCAGGCGGCGCTGCGCCGTGCCGCAGCAGGGCTGGGAGGCCGCACTGTCGCGCTTTCGCCCTGGCGGCTGCAGCGTCTGCAGGGCAGCGCTGCGCACCAGCAACTGCAACGGGCGCTGACCAGCGATCGGGTGGTGTTCACCAGCCCGGCGGCCGTCGCGGCGGCGGCCAGCCTGATACCGCTGGCAGCAGCGCAGCGCAGCCCGTGGCTGACGGTGGGCGAAGGCACCGCGCGTGCGCTGCTGGCGCATGGCGTCGCCGACGTCCATGCGCCCCAGCGGATGGACAGCGAGGGCCTGCTGGCGCTGCCGGTGCTGGGCGATGTGCGGGGCATGCGGATCGGGCTGGTGACCGCACCGGGAGGCCGTGGTCTGATTGCTGCCGAACTGCAGGCCGCGGGCGCACAGATCATCCGCGCCGATGTTTACCGACGGCTGCCGCTGCGCTTGTCGCGGCGCATGCTGGCGCGTTTGGCCCGTTCTCCGACACCCTGGCTGCTGGCCATCAGCAGCGGCGAGGCCTTGCAGCGCTTCTGGCAGCAGCTGCCTGCGCACTGGCAGCAGCGGCTGCAGGCGAACGCGATCGCGCTGGTGGCCAGCGACCGGCTGGGCGTGCAGGCGCAGGCGCTGGGGCTGACCCGGGTAGTGCGCAGCGAGGGGCCCACCCATCTTCAGTTGATTGCCGCTGCACACGCTGCGCTCACCGGCCCGGCAGCGACCTGAACAGGCACCCGGCAGCGGCTTGCCGGTGTCGTCGGCAACAGTGATGCTGTGCACAACGCTGCCTGCCGGATCTGTTCCGGTGTTGCCGCCGACAAGGAAGCCCGATGAACGACACTCTGCCGCCCGCTCCATCGCCCCATCGCCCCATGCGCTGGCTGCTGCCGCTTGCCGCGCTGGCGGTGCTGGGCGCGGGCGGCTATGCCGGTTACCGCTATTGGCAGAAGCAGCAGAGCGACCAGCTTGCGCTGGCGCAGACCACCGCCGTGCAGCTGAAGGGGCTGGAGGACACGGTCGAGGCCCTGCGCCGCGACCAGCGCGCCGCCAGCCAGCGCCTGCAGGATGCGGCCACCACCAACCGGGTGCTGCGCGACGAAGTGCTGGGCCTGTCACAGCGCAGTGCCCTGCTGGAGGAGAATCTGGCCAAGCTGGCCGACAGCGCCAACCAGGGCCGCCAGGCGGTGCAGCGCGATGAGGCCGAACTGCTGCTGACCCAGGCCGCGCAGCGTCTGGCCTTCGCCGATGACGTGGACGGCTCGCGTCGGCTATATGCGCTGGCCGCCACCGCACTGGCCGATCTTCCCGACAGCGACGGGCTGAACCTGCGCCAGGCACTGGTGCAAGAACGCAACGCACTGGATGCGTTGGGCGCGGGCCCTCGCGTGCAGTCGCTGCAACGCCTGGACGCGCTGGGCAAGGCGCTGCAGGGCCTGCCTTCGCAGATCGCGCAGACGCCGGCCGACAACACCGCAAAACCGTGGTGGCAGGCCGCGCTGGCGCCCTTCGTGGACATCACCCCGAGCCACTTGAACGGTCCGTTGACCTCGGCCGAACGCACCACCATCGACACGGCGCTGCAGCTGGAACTGACGCTCGCCCGCGCCGCGATCGAGCGCGGCGACGGCAGCGGCCGCGATGCCGCGCTGAACAGAATCGATCTCTGGGCGCAGCGGCGGTGGCCGGATTCACCGGACCTGCGCGCGCAACGTGCTGAACTCCATGCCCTGCGCACGCTGCCATTGCAGGCCGATGACACCGTGCTTGGCAGCACCCTGCAACAACTGCGTACCCAGACCGACCGGAGGTAAGCCCGTATGAAACCCCTGCAATCACTGGTCGTGCTGTTACTGGCAGTGGCCATTGGCGTGGTTGCCGCGCAATGGCTCGGCACCGATGACCTGAACCGCTACGGCGAAGTAACACTGCGCTACGCCGGCTACGACTACCACAGCAACCTGCCGAAGGTGGCGCTGCTGTCGGTGATCGGCGTGCTGGTGCTGTGGCTGCTGTGGAGCCTGATCGCCGCACCCTTCCGTGCCTGGGGCCGCTACCGCCGCAAGCAGGGCCGGGTGCGCCTGATCGATGGTCTGCTGGCGTACGAACATGGCCAATGGCAGCGCGCGGAGAAGCTGCTGGACGGCGCCGCCAAGGATCCAGAAGTCAGCGGGGTTGCCCTGGCCAATGCCGTGCGCAGTGCGCAGGTGCGGGCCGATGCACCCGCTGCCGAGGCGCTGCTGCAGCGTCTGGGCGAAAGCGATGCGACGTTGCAGGCACTGCTGCGTGCCGAGCAGCTGCTGGCCAACGATCTGCCGGTGGATGCGATCAACGCGCTGGACGTGGCGGCGATCCAGCCGCTACCGCCGCGCGGTCTGTGGCTGCGTACCGAAGCGCTGGCACGCGCTGGCCGCGCGCACGAGGCTTATGGCCAGCTGGGCGCACTGCGCCAGACCAAGGTGCTGCCGGCCGAGGCCAGCAGCGAACTGGAAGCACGCCTGGCCGCGCAGGCACTGCTGGAAGCAGGCGACGTCAACGCACTGGCTACGCAATGGGAAGCCACGCCGAAGGCGCTGCGACCGACCCCGGACGTAGTTGCCGCCTACGCCACCCGTGCGGTTGCACTGGACTGGGACGAACCGGCACTGCTGGCGCTTGAGCAGGCGCTGGACCATCGCTGGAATGACGAACTGGTGGCGTTGTACGGTCGCCTGCCGGCCGAGCGTCTGGCTACACGCCAGGCGAACCTGCAGCGCTGGCGTAACGTGCACGACGATTCGGCCGCCCTGCGCCTGGCCCAGGGCCGCATCGCGCTGGCGCAGCAGCAATGGGACGCCGCCGACGCGTTCCTGCATGAAGCCATCGCCGCCGGTGCCGGTGCACCTGCATGGGAAGCGCTGGGCGAAGCCTTCGTACAACGTGGCGAGCACGCGCTGGCCGCTCAGTGCCTGACCAACGCACTGCGCCTGCAGCGCGGCGAAGACAGCGTGGCGCTGGTGCGGGCATCGGCAGCAGTGGTCGACCCGCCGCTGCATGCAACCGTCGAAGAGCAGCCGATTGCACCGTTGCCGCCGGTGTATGACGCCAACGAGGAACGCGACGCGTTCGGCAACCCGCGATTGCCGTAACCATGGCTGGTGGGTGCCGACCAACGGTCGGCCCCCCCAGAGGATGCAATCAACGAAAACGCCGCCCATCGGGCGGCGTTCTTGTGTGTAGATCCACGCCATGCGTGGATGCTCTTCGAGCAGTGCCAAGCGAGCTTGGCATCTACCAGAGCAGTCGCATCAACGTTCGACGATCGCCACCACGCCCATGCCACCAGCGGTGCAGATCGACACCAGCGCACGGCCACCGCCGCGCTCGGCCAGCTGTTTGGCCGCCGTGGCGATCACGCGTGCGCCGGTGGCGGCGAACGGGTGACCGGTGGCCAGCGACGAACCCAGCAGGTTGATCTTGTCCGGATCGATGCGACCCATCGGTGCATCCAGACCCAGGCGGTTGCGGCAATAATCCTCGCTCTCCCACGCACGCAGGGTGCACAGCACCTGTGCGGCGAAGGCTTCGTGGATCTCGTAGATGTCGAAGTCCTGCAGGGTCAGGCCGTTGCGCTTGAGCATCTCCGGCACGGCCACGGTCGGTGCCATCAACAGGCCTTCGCCGTGCACGAAATCGACGGCCGACACGTGTGCATCGCGCAGGTAGGCCTGCGGCTCGTGGCCATGCGCCCGCGCCCACTCTTCGCTGGCCAGCAGCACGGCGGCGGCGCCGTCGGTCAGCGGGGTGGAATTGGCAGCAGTCAGGGTGCCGCGGCCGGACACCTTGTCGAAGGCCGGCTTCAGCGTCGCCAGCTTTTCCAGCGAGGTATCGGCGCGCAGGATGTTGTCGCGCTCGACGCCGCGGAACGGTGCGATCAGGTCGTTGAAGAAGCCGCGCTCATAGGCGGCAGCCAGCTTCTTGTGCGAGGACACCGCCCACTCGTCCTGCGAGTCGCGCGAGATGTTCCACTCCTTGGCCATGTCCTCGCAATGGTCGCCCATGCTCTTGCCGGTACGCGGCTCGGCCACGCCCGGGAACTCCGGCTTGAGCTCGGCGAACTTGAAGCCGGAGGTCAGCGCGCGGATCTTGTCGCCGGTGCTCTTGGCACGGTTGGCCGCAAGCAGGCGCGCACGCAGCTTCTTGCCGTACACGATCGGCACGTCGGAAGTGGTATCCGAACCGCCGCCGATGCCGGACTCGATCTGGCCCAGCGCAATCTTGTTGGCAACCGTGATGATGCTGTCCAGCGAGGTGCCGCAGGCGCGCTGCAGGGTGATGCCGGGGGTCAACGGCGACAGGCCCGAGGACAGCGTCGCTTCGCGGCCCAGGTTCCAGTCGCTGGAGTGCTTGATGACCGCACCCATCGCCACTTCGCCCAGCTGCTGGCCGTGCAGGCCGAAGCGCTCGACCAGCGCTCCCAGCGTGCGCACCGACATGCCGAGGTTGCCGACATCCGAATACGCGGTGTTCTGGCGGCAGAACGGAATGCGGACGCCACCGAGTATGGCGACGGGACGAGCGTTGGGCATGGAGATACCTGGCATGGATGAGGGTGTCTGCAACATGGCCTGCACGACAGAGCAGGCATAATGGGGCCAAGTGTAGCTGCCGCCCTGTGATGGGCCAACCGTGGAACCATGAGCAAACCCGACCCTGCGATGAATGCCCTTGGCGTGCTGGCCCTGGAACTGGCCGGCGGCGAAATCCCCCGCCGGGCAGTGCTCAGCGCTGAACAGGCCGGTGAACTGGCCGAACGCGTCGGCCGCGACCTGTCCAAGCTGGTGCCCCAGGTGGCCGAGCTGGACCTGGTGTTCGCCGCCGCCCATTTCGATCCGGCCGAAGTGCTTCGCCCGGGCTGGCCGATCCATCGCCGCCTGGAAGAACTGCAGATGCGTGCGCCCGGCCGCAACCAGGGCCCGCGCGTGCTGGCCTTCGGTGCCGATGCCAACGGTGATGTGCCGCTGCCGTTCCAGGCCGACGCCAGCTTGGTTGGCGGTGGCCTGCGGGTGGTGCCGTTCCTGCTGACCGGCAGCGAGGTGGCAACCACGGCGGCCGTGGCCGATGCACTGGAAGACGTGCTGCTGGCCAATGGCATGGCCCATGCCGATACCGCGCTGATGGCGCAGAACACGTTCGGTGCGCGCGTCGAGCACGCGCGCTATTTCACCGTGAACGACCTGGCCGCAATGATGTCGATGCAGTACGACAACCAAGGCCTGGCCGCGCTGTGGCCGCTGATTGAAACCGCGATCATGGCCCCGGGCCAGGACGAGTGGCTGAGTGACGCGCCCGAGCCGTTGTTGCGCTATACGCAGGGCGAAGCGCGCATGGCGCTGTTCGACCCGGCCGGCTGGTGCGCCCATTACAACCACGGCAAGGGCGACTGCGAGCGACTGCAGGGCATCTACGAGCAGTTCCTGATGCGCCAGCGGCAGATGGCCGCAGTGCTGGAAGCGCACGGTGTGCCGGTGCTGTTCGTGCATTGCGAGGCTGGGCAGAACGCGCGCGAACTGCTGGCGCGCTGATCTGGTGGTAGTGCCGGCCGCTGGCCGGCAGCCACCAGAATTTCGAATTCCGGCCACCGGCCGGCACTACCCCAAGGGAAAACGCCGGCTTGCGCCGGCGTTTTCCGTTTTCTTACGGGGCCTTGCTGATCACCGCACAGGCCAGTCGCGCACCGGCGTTGCCGGTCGGCTGGGTCTTGTAGTCGTCTGCGTCGGCGTGGACGATCAGGCCGCGGCCGATGATGTCGAAATCATCACCCTTGCCGATGTTGACGTTGCTCGACACCGGGCTGTCGATGGTGGCTACGCCCTTGTCGTCGGCCTTGATGTTGGGCATGTCACCGCCGTGGTGCGGATCGGTGGCCACGTTGCCGTGGTCCTGCTTGCCCGGATTGAAGTGGCCGCCGGCGCTCATGCCGTCGGGCGCGCTGCAGTCACCCTTCTCGTGGATATGGAATCCGTGCTCGCTGCCCGGCTTCAGGCCGGTGATCTGGCCGGATGCGTGCACCTTGCCGTCGACCAGCTTGAAGGTGATCGAGCCCTTGGTTTCATTGCCCTGGGTCGGTGCCAGTTCGGCAGTGGCCGAGGTTTCGGTGGTTGCTGCCGGGGCTGCGGCCGGCTCAGCCGGGGCGGCCGTGCCTTCGGCCGGGGTGGCCGCCGGGGTTTCGGTGGCCGGTGCTGCCGGCTGCTGGTTGCAGGCGGCCAGGCCCAGTGCAGCGATGGCTGCGAACAGCGAAGTGTGGATCAGACGCATGGAAACTCTCCTTGGAAAATGCCGGTGACGTGATCAGCGGGTTACCCGGATCACGCCGCAGGCGATGCGGACGCCGGCATTGCCGGCGGGCTGGCTGCGATAGTCGTCGGCCTTGGCATGCACCACCAGTGCACGTCCGGCGATATCCGTGGCGGCGCCTCCGCCCAGGGTAACGCCCTTCAGATGCACATCGATGTTGGCACGGCCCTGCGCATCGGCCTGCAGGTTGTCGATGTCGCCCAGGTGATGCTTGCCACTGCCGGCACGACCGTGCGCGACACCGGCGGGATTGAAGTGGTTGCCGGCGCTGCTGGCGTCCACCGCGCTGCAGTCACCGCGCTCATGGATGTGGAAACCGGCCTGCTGCATCGGCTGCAGGCCTCCCACCAGACCGGTGAGGTGCACGCCGCCGGGTTCCACCATCAACGCCAGGCGGCCACTGACGATGCTGGCCGAGGCAGGCGCCAGGTTGGCTTCGGCCTGCTTGGCGGTGCTGACCACCGTTGCCGGAGGCGGTGTGGGCTGCGGCTTCTTCGGTGCGCTGCCACAGGCAGACAGGAGCACGGCGGCAGACAGCGGCAGAAGGGCGAAGGACAAACGCATCGAGGACTCCTTGCAGGTAACACTACGGACGGCATCGTCCATGGAGGATCAACAGTTCGGCAAGCGGGTGCGAGGATCACGTGCAGGCACCGTTCAATGGCCGCCGCGACGGCGACCGGCGCCCAACTTGCGGGTAAGCGTATTGCGGCCGAGGCCCAGCCGCGCGGCAGCTTCGGCGCGACGACCGTGGGTGATCTGCAGCGCGGCCTCCAACAGGGCGTGGTCGACCCGTTCGCGTACCCGTGCGTGCAGGCCCTCGGTGCCTTCGGCCAGCTGCCGGCGTGCCCATTCGGACAGCAGCGCTTCCCATTGGCCCGGATCATCGGCGGCTGTGCTGCTGCGCCGGCTGCGGGTGCGGTTGAGTGCGGTATCGACATCGGCCACGCCAATCGTGTCTGCAGCAGCCAGTGCAGCCATGCGCCAGCACACGTTCTCCAGTTCGCGGACGTTGCCCGGCCAGTCGTGCTCGCGCAGCGCCTGCAATGCGGCTGCGGTCAAGCGCTTGGGCGGTGTATCGAGCTTGCGTGCAGCCGCGGCCAGGAAGGTGGTGGCCAGCTGCGCGATGTCCTCGCGGCGTTCGCGCAGCGGCGGCAGCTGCAGGCGCACCACGTCCAGGCGGTGCAGCAGGTCGGCACGGAATTTTCCCTGCGCGACCAGGCCTTCCAGATCCTGGTGGGTGGCGGCGACCACGCGCACATCGACGCGGATCAGTTCGCGTCCACCCACACGGAAGAATTCCCCCTGCGCGAGCACACGCAGCAAGCGCGTCTGCAGCGGCAATGGCATGTCGCCGATTTCATCGAGGAACAGGGTGCCGCCGTTGGCCTGCTCGAAGCGGCCGATGTGGCGCCGTTGCGCGCCGGTGAACGCACCCGCCTCGTGGCCGAACAGCTCGCTTTCCAGCAACTCGGCGGGAATCGCGGCGGTGTTCAGCGCGACGAACGGATGCTGCGCACGCGGTGATTCGCGGTGCAGCGCATTGGCCACCAGCTCCTTGCCGGTGCCGGTCTCGCCGATGATCAACACCGCAAGCGGCGCCTGCGCGAGGCGGCCGATGGCGCGGAACAGCGCGCGCATCGGTGGCGTGTCGCCCACCAGCTGCGGCGGTTGGTCGCTGGGCGCGTCTGCGGCCGGAGTGGGCGCGGCCAGGGCTGGCGCCACTGCAGGCAGCACGCGCTGGGCCAGCGCCACTGCATCGTCCAGGTCGAACGGTTTGGACAGGAACTCATGCGCACCGCCACGGAATGCACCGGCAGTACTGGCGACATCGGTGTAAGCCGACATCACCACCACCGGCAGCTGCGGCAGCGCAGCCTTGAGCTTGTCCAGCAGCACCAGGCCATCGTCGCCGGGCATGCGCACGTCGGTGAACAGCAGCGCCGGCGGCGGGCTTTCGGCCAATGCTTTCAATGCGGGTGCAGCGCTGTCGAAGTCGACCACCTGGTAGCCCGCCTCGCGCAGCGCAGTGCACAGCACGAAGCGCACGGCACGGTCATCATCGACCACCCAGATGCACGGCGGGGACGACGAGGAAGACTCAGACATCGCGCGGGGTCTCCTCGGCGGCAACGGTGCCGCTGCCGATCGGCAGCAGCAGGGTGAATACGGTATGGCCCGGACGCGACCGGTAGGTCAGCGTGCCGCGATGTTCGCGTGCGACCTGCTGGGCCAGCGCAAGGCCCAGGCCAGTGCCTTCGGCGCGGCCACTGACCAACGGCAGGAACAGGTGTTCGGCCAGTTCCTCGGGCACGCCACGACCGTCGTCGGCGATTTCCAGGCGCAATGCCAGGGTGTGCAGCTGTTCGGCGATGCGCACCCCGTGTTCAACACGGGTACGCAGGGTGATGTTGCTGGCGCCGGCCTGGATGGCATTGCGCACCAGGTTCCATACCGCCTGGGTGAGGCGGTCGGCGTCGCCGTCGAACTCGGGGATGCTGGGATCGTAATCGCGCTGCAGGCGCACCGCCCAGCCGGCCTCGTTTTCGGCCAGGCGCAGTACGCGCTCCAACGCGGCGTGGATGTTCAGTGCCGCATGCGGTGCGGCCGGCGCCGGTGACAGAAGCTGCTCCAGCAGGCCATTGAGCCGCTCGATCTCCGAGCCGATCAGATCGATCAGTTCGCGTTCGCTGGCGTCGCGCTGGGCCGCGCGGCGCGCCAGCAGCTGTGCGGCCCCCTTCAACCCGGCCAGCGGATTGCGCAGTTCATGCGCCAGGCCCTTCAGCGCCGCACTGAGCGCACTGGGCAGGGCCTGGGTCGGGTCCAGCCCGGGAAACTCATCGACCGGATGCGCCTCCAGCAGCCAACCGCCATCGTCGCGGCGGCTCATCCAGCCTTCGGCGAAACGCGCCGCCTCGCCGGGCAAGGCCAGCGCCAGCCGGTTCAGGCGCAGGCTGTCGCGCTCGTCGCGAGCCAGGAAATGGGCCAGCGCCTCGCCCTGCACTTCCAGCGCGGCCAACGGCTGGCCGAGCAGGCGCCGGCCGCTGACGCCCAGCCAGCGCGCGAAGGCCGGATTACAGCCGGCGATGCGGCCATCGGGCCCGGACCAGGCCAGCGGCGTGCCGAGGGCATCGAGGGACGGCGGGGGTGCAGGGTCGGACATTGCACCAATGTAGTGCAAAACAGGGGCACGGGGTCAGCGCCCTTTCCTTGCGTAAAGGGATCTGACCCCTTGCGCAGACCACTTGCGCTGGTCGAGCAAGCTCGACCGCTACCAGCGTTGCGGTTACAGCTTCATGTTGAGGCCGATGAAGACTGCGCGGCCCGGGGCGGGCGAGAACATCGGCCGGGCGCTGTCCCAGAAGAAGCTGTCGTACCACGCGTAGGCATACTCGCGGCCGGTGACGTTCTTCAGCTGCAGGTCCACGCTCCAGGCCGGGGTGATCTGGTACCTGGCGCTGAGGTCGAGCACGGCGAAGCCACCGAACTTGCCCGTGACGTTGCGCTCTTCCAGGTAGTAATCACTCTGCGCACGCGCCTGCAGGCCCAGCTGCAGGGCATCGCTGGCCTGGTAGTCCAGACCGAGGTTGCTGATGTGGCGCGGCGTGGCCGCGACTTCGCGTCCCTGCAGGGACACGCCGGGCGCGCGGTCGTCGCGGGTGATCTTCGCTTCCTGGTAGGCATGCGAAGCCCACAGCGTCCACGCGTCTCCCAGCTGCGCGCTGAGCTGCGCATCCACACCGCGGCGGCGGGTCTTGCCCAGCGTGACCGTGGTGCCGGTGGCCGGCATGTTGGACACTTCGTTTTCCGCGTCCTGCTGCCATACCGCCAGGCGTGCCTGGCTGCCAGCGAAGGGCTGGAATTTCAGGCCCAGTTCCATGCCGGTGTTGGTGGACGGCTGCATCGGTGCCTGCCCTGGAGTGAGGTAGGCCGGCGCGGTGGAACCGGTCAGCACCTGGAACGTGCGGCCCCAGTTGGCATAGACGTGGGTGTGCTCACCCAGGCTGTGGATGACGCTCAGCTTGGGCTGGCCGATGCTGCCGTAATCCTGCAGGCGACCGGTGGTGCCGTTCATCAGCCGGGTGTGGCCGCTGAAACGGTCCACGCGGTAGGCCGGCACGATCTTCCATGCGTCGGCTGGCTGGTAGATCGCCTGCACGTAAGCGCCCGAGTTGTCGAAGCTGTGGCGGTCGTTGTTCTGCACGCGTGCCGGTGGACGGCTGAAATCGGTGGGTTCTGCGTAGGCGTAGCGCTCGCGGAGGTAGCCGTTGTCCTGCTGCTCGTAGTTCAGCCCGCCCTCCACGGTGAGCGTGGGGCTGGCCTGCCAGGTGAGCGTGCCGAGCAGACCGGTCTGGCGCTCATCCCACACACGGCGCTGGCGCGGCAGATTGCCGCTGGGCAGGTCGCTGAAGGTCACCCGGCGGTCGTCTTCATAGCGGTTGTAGTACAGCCGCGTGCCGAAGGTGAGCGCGTCGGACAGCTTCATGTCCAGGTGCGCGGCGAACTGGCGCATGTCGCGGTCATCGCCGTCGTTGGCGTTACGCAGGTCGCTGCGGCGGCGGCCGGCGTGCAGCTCTTCCGCGGTCATGAAACCGGGTTCGTCGGCCTCATGGTGGTAGGCGCGCGCGGTCAGGCCGATGCGCAGCCCGTCTTCCAGCGAACCGAAGAACCACTTGCCGCCCAGTGAGTATTTCTTCGAGCTGTCGTGGTCGCGGTAGCCGTCGCTGGCCTGGGTGCCGACGAAGTAGTTCTGCGCGAATCCGTTGGCTTCGCGGCCCACCGCCAACTGCGCGTCGCGGGTGTTGTAGCTACCGTAGGCCAGTCGTGCATCGGTGTAGGTGCCGCCCTGGCGCGTGCCGAAGTTCACGTTGCCGCCGATGTTGTGCAGGCCATAGCGCGGGTCGTTGGTACCGCGCACCACTTCGATATAGCTGATTTCCAGCGGAAACAGCATGTCGATGAAGCGCTGGTTGCCACTGTTGACGTTGCTGGGGATGCCGTCGATCAGCGTCTTGATGGCATTGAGGTAGCCCTCGCCGTTGAAGGCGCGGAAGCTGACCTTGCCCGACTCGGCACCCTGCCGGGTTTCGGTCAGCTGGATGCCGGGCATCTGCCCGAGCAGTTCCCAGCTGTGTGACACGTTGCGGCTTTCGATCTGGTCCGCGCCCAGCACGTCCACCGAAGTCAGCACCTGGTGCGCGCTCAGTTGCCCCTCGCTGTGCTGGTGCACATCGACCTTGCCCAGGGTGAGCGCGGCGTCGGCGGACTGGGCGAATGCTTCAGGGGCGAACGGGGCGGCCGCGAGCGCGGCCACCAGCGTGGAAGTCTTCATCGGGAGGCAGGGGGGAGGCTGAAAATGAAACTTTATAACATTTCGATTTCACCAGCCATCCAGCGACTGCAGGCCCCTCGACCTTAAACGGGGTAGCCGGTGGCTTCCCGGGCCTTCTTCCAGGCGATCTCAAACTCGCGCGCGCTGATCTCGTCGTCTTCGTCGAAATCCATGAACGACACCGGCTGGTCAGCCAGCACGAAGCGGTCATCGCTCTGGCCGGTTTCATCGGCCCACACGACCTTGGCCCCGTAGATTTCCACCTGGCGCACGATCTTCTCGCCACGGGCTTCCATCAGCACGTTGCCCTTGCCCAGGCCCGATTCGGCCCAGTGCTTGTAGTACTTCTTCGTGTTGGATTTTGCGTTGTTCTTTGCGTATTTCATTGCGTTTGTCCTGGCCGCAGGTGCGGCCGGAGAGATCGGGAGGGCGCCATTATCAGGCATATGGGGTCAGATCCCTTTCCTGCAGAAGGGGATCTGACCCCTGCTGACCTACTGCGGCAACGGCACGCCCTTCGGCCACAGCATCCAGATATTGCCCTGCTGCTTCATGTCGCCGGCCAGCTTGCCGGCGGCATCGCCACTGCCCCAGTACAGGTCGGCGCGTACCTCACCGGCAATGGCACCACCGGTATCCTGCGCGGCCACCGGGCGCACCACCGGCGTGCCATCCGGGCGCGTGGTCGACAGCCACAGCAGGCTGCCCAGCGGCACCACGGTGCGATCCACCGCCACGCTGTAGCCGGCGGTCAGCGGCACGTTCAATGAACCCCGCGGACCTTCCGGGCTGTCCGGGCTGCGCACGAAGAACACGTAGCTGGGATTGCTGCGCAGCAGTTCCGGTACGCGTGCCGGATGCGCCTTCGCCCACGCGCGGATCGCGTCCATGGTGACGTCTTCCTTCTTCAGCTCGCCCTGCTCCACCAGCCAGCGGCCGATCGCGCGATAGGGATGGCCGTTCTGTTCGGCATAGGCCAGCCGCACCTGCTTGCCATCGGCCAGGCGCACCCGCCCCGAACCCTGGATCTGCAGCAGTTGCAGGTCCATCGGATCGGTCAGCCAGGCCAGCACCGGAGCCTTGGCGCCCTTTGTCGCAATGCTGCCGGCATCGTCGTAGGGCTTCAGCACCTTGCCCTCCACGCGACCGCGCAGGCGCTTGCCCTTCAATTCGGGATAGACACTGTCCAACTGCACCACCACCAGATCATCGGGTGTGCCATAGACCGGCACCGTGGCCTTGTCGGTGCGGGTGAGGCTGCCCGGATAGATGGGTTCGTAGTAGCCGGTGATCAGGCCGTCGGCGCGATGGCCCCCGGCGCGCAGGGAATAGACATCGAGATCGCGCTGCAGGAATGCGCGGATCGCGGCGGCGTCCTTGTCGGACACGGTGCTGGCGGTCGCGCAGGGCCTTGCCCAGATCGCATCGTTCTTCAACCGGGTGCAGCTGCTGCGCCACGCGGCGAAACCTGCCTGCAGGTCGGCATTGGATACGGCCGGCAACGTCTTCCAGTCCACCTTGGTGTAGGTGGCGGCAGGCGTTGCTGCGGCAGGGGCTTCAGGACGGGTGCCGGTGGTGGAACAGCCGGCAAGCAATGCCACGGCCAGCAACGGCCAACGCATGCGTGGGAACGACGGGATGGAATCGGTCATGCCGTCATGGTGTAGTGCCGGCCGCTGGCCGGCAACCACGCGTCCTGTCCACGTTCAGCCGACGGCCCGGTCATGGCGTCTGCAGCAACAGCGAATGCAGGATGCGGGCGTCTTCGGCGTCGAGTGTTTTCGGCAGGGCGTCGCTGCCACGGAATCGGCGGTGGAACGCGGCGGCGGCGGCCTCGCGGTTGTCGAGCGGATAACCGAAGCGCGCCAGCGCGGCCCATGCATCGAAGCCTTCCGGCGCAGCCCCATCGGCCGCGCGCGGCCATACGCCGAAACCTGCTTCGGCCAACTGTTGCCACGGGAAGAAGCGACTGGGATCTTCCTTGCGCGTCGGCGCCAGGTCGGCGTGGCCGATCACCTGCCGCGGCGGGATGTTCAGCCGCTCAGTGAGGTCGCGCAGCAGCACGATCAGCGATTCGATCTGCGCGGGGCTGAAGGGCGTACGGCCGTCATTGTCCAGCTCGATGCCGATGGACGCGGAGTTGAGGTCGGTGATGGTGCCCCAGCGCCCGGAACCGGCGTGCCAGGCGCGGCGCTCATCGGCCACCAGCTGGTAGCGATGGCCATCGGCGCCGATCAGGTAGTGCGCACTGACCCGCCCGCCGCTGTTGGCGGTACGCAGCGTGTGCAGGCTCTGCTGCACCGATTTCTGTTCGGTGTGGTGGATGACGATGATGACCGGCGTGCGCGCGTTCTGGTTCGGCGACGGCACCCAGGTGGCAAGCGGGTTGCGGATCTCCTGCGGCGTGGACGCGCAGGCGGCCAGCAGCAGGCAGGCCGAGAGCATCAGGGAGGTGCGGATCGGGTGCATGCCCCGATTGTGCGTGATAAGCCTGGACGATGCAGTAGAGCCACGCCATGCGTGGCTGGGCCACCCGATGTGCCAAGCAAGCTTGGCACCTACCAGAGCGGGAGCAGTGCCGACCAACGGTCGGCACCCACCATGTAGATGACATGGCGGCCCCTTGGGGGGGCCGCCTGTCATGCATCAGGCCTCGTAGGCCGATTCACCATGCGAGGTCACATCCAGGCCGGTACGCTCGGCCTCCTCGGTCACCCGCAGGCCCACCACCACCTTGACCAGCAGCAGGATGGCCGCGGTCACCACCGCCGACCAGACCACGGTGAGGCCGACGCTGACCACCTGCACCCACACCTGGTGGCCGATATCCAGATCGGCCTTGGTGCCGCCCAGCGACTGCGCGCTGAACACACCGGTGAGGATCGCGCCGACGATGCCGCCCACGCCATGCACACCGAACACGTCAGCGGTGTCGTCCACCTTCAGCAGACGCTTGAGGCCGGTCACGCCCCACACGCAGACCACGCCGGCAACCAGGCCGATGACGATCGCGCCGAGCGGGCCGACAGTACCGCACGCCGGGGTGATACCGACCAGGCCGGCCACCGCACCCGAGGCCGCGCCCAGCGCCGACGGTTTGCCCTTGCTGATGGCCTCCACCAGCGTCCAGCCCAGCACCGCTGCGGCCGTGGCCAGCACGGTGTTGAGGAAGGCCAGCGAGGCGACGGTGTCGGCGGCAGCGGCCGAACCGGCATTGAAGCCGAACCAGCCGACCCACAGCAGCATCGCGCCGATATAGGTGAACGGCACGTTGTGCGGCTTCAACGCGGTCTGCCCGTAGCCCAGGCGCTTGCCGACGAACCATGCAGCCACCAGACCGGCCACACCGGCGTTGATGTGCACCACGGTGCCACCAGCGAAATCGATCGCACCCATTTCACCCAGGTAACCACCACCCCAGACGATGTGCGCCATCGGGATGTAGCTGAGGGTGAACCACAGCGCCGAGAACAGCAGCACTGCGCGGAACTTGATGCGCTCGGCGAAGGCACCGACGATCAGCGCGGTGGTGATGCCGGCGAAGGTCGACTGGAAGGCGACGAACAGGTAATCCGGCAGTCCCTTGATCGGCGTGTTGCCCACCGACTCCGGGGTAAAGCCCTTGAGGAAGGCGAATTCGGTGAACGAGCCGAAGAACGGATTGCCGGCGCTGAATACGGCGCTGTAGCCATAGGCCACCCACAACAGCAGCACCAGCGAGAACACCACCAGGATCTGGCTGAGTACCGACAGCACGTTCTTCGAGCGCACCAGGCCGCCGTAGAACAGGGCCAGGCCCGGCACCACCATCAGCAGCACCAGCAGGGTGGAGGTGAGCATCCAGGCGACGTCGCCATGGTCATAGGCGGGCGCAGCCACCGCTTCGGCAGCAGCCGGCGCAGCGCCGGCCGGGTCCTGCAGGGGCTCGACGGCCACGGCCTCGCTCTGCAGCGGCGTGACCTGGGCCTGGGCATGTGCATTGCCTGGCCAGATACCGGCGGCCAGCGCGCTGAGCAGCATCAGCAGGCACACCAGATGGAACCGGGCTTGCCACCCGGTGAGAAGGCGCATCTTCATGGGGGAGTCTCCGGAAGGGGGCTTACAGCGCGTCGGCGCCGATTTCGCCGGTGCGGATGCGGATGACCTGCTCGACAGCGGTCACGAAGATCTTGCCGTCACCGATCTTGCCGGTGCCTGCAGACGACTGGATCGCTTCGATCACAGCGTCGGCACGCTCGTCGGTGACGACGGTTTCGATCTTGATCTTGGGCAGGAAGTCGACGACATACTCGGCACCGCGATACAGCTCGGTGTGGCCCTTCTGGCGGCCGAAGCCTTTCACTTCGGTCACGGTGATGCCCGACACGCCGGCATCGGACAGGGCCTCGCGGACCTCGTCGAGCTTGAACGGTCGGATGATGGCGGAGATCAGTTTCATGCGCATGTCCCGATGGTGGATGGGGCCAGCGCGCCAACGCGCGATGGCATCAGGCAACCACGGGCCATCGTGGTGATGGCCGTGGCTGTTGCACCGGACACGAACCGGGCCGGGACAGCCGTGCCTCTCTCCTTGCACGGCCGACGCGGGAGGGAGGGCGGCCCATGTCGCGTGTCCGGTCTCTCTCTTGCCCCTGGGTTGGGGTCAGAGCCCTTTCGTGGACGAAAGTGATCCGACCCCGATCTGACCGCGGCTCCCCAGCCGCAAAAACGGAGGCGATGGCGGTGGGTGGGAGGGGGTACCCACCGCCATCGCCTGCCGGTCAACTGGCGTAGTACAGCTGGTATTCCAGCGGGTGGGTCGCCGCGCGGAACTTGGTCACTTCCTGCATCTTCAGCGCGATGTAGCCATCGATGAAGTCGTCGCTCATCACGCCACCGGCCTTGAGGAACTCGCGGTCCTTGTCCAGCGCTTCCAGGGCCTGGTCCAGCGAGGAGCAGACCTGCGGGATCAGCTTCTCTTCTTCCGGCGGCAGGTCGTACAGATCCTTGTCGCTCGGTGCGCCCGGGTCGATCTGGTTCTTGATGCCGTCCAGGCCAGCCATCATCAGCGCGGTGAAGGTCAGGTAGCCGGACTGGATCGGATCGGGGAAGCGCATTTCAATGCGGCGCGCCTTCGGGTTGGACACCCACGGAATGCGGCACGAGGCCGAACGGTTGCGCGCCGAGTAGGCCAGCATCACCGGGGCTTCGAAGCCCGGCACCAGGCGCTTGTAGCTGTTGGTGCCCGAGTTGGCGAAGGCGTTGATCGCCTTGGCGTGCTTGAAGATGCCGCCGATGTACCACAGCGCCAGCTGGCTCAGGCCGCCGTAGCCGTCGCCGGAGAACAGGTTGGTGCCGCCCTTGGACAGCGACTGGTGCACGTGCATGCCGCTGCCGTTGTCGCCAACGATCGGCTTGGGCATGAAGGTGACGGTCTTGCCGTTGCGGTGCGCCACATTCTTGATGACGTACTTCATCCGCAGCAGTTCGTCGGCCTTCTGCACCAGGGTGCTGAACTTGGTGCCGATCTCGCACTGGCCGGCGGTGGCCACTTCGTGGTGCTGCACTTCCACTTCGATGCCGACCTGCTCGAGGGTCTTGCACATCTCCGCACGCAGGTCGTGCAGGGTGTCGGTCGGCGGAACGGGGAAATACCCCCCCTTCACGCCCGGACGGTAGCCGCTGTTGGCGCCGTCGTACTTGGCGCCACTGTTCCAGGCGGCTTCTTCCGAATCGACCTTGAAGAAGGTGTTGCCCATTTCATTGGCGAAACGGACCGAATCGAAGATGAAGAACTCCGGCTCCGGGCCGAAGAACGCGGTTTCGGCGATGCCCGAGGACTTCAGGTACGACTCGGCGCGCTTGGCGATGCCGCGCGGGCAACGGCCATACGGCTGCATGGTGGCCGGATCGAGGATGTCGCAGCTGATCACGATGGTCGGATCGGCGTAGAACGGGTCGACGTAGGCGCTGGCGGTATCGGGCAGCAGCACCATGTCCGACTCGTTGATGCCCTTCCAGCCGGCGATCGAGCTGCCATCGAACATCTTGCCTTCTTCAAACAGCGACGGCTCGACGATGCTGACCGGGAAGGTCACATGCTGTTCGACACCACGCATGTCGACGAAGCGCAGATCGACGAACTCGATCTGGTTGTCCTTGATCAGCTTCTCTACGGTTTCCACGGACATCGGTACGACCTCGGATGGGAATGAATGCCTGCTGAGGTACAGCAATGACCGTGCCAACTTTTCGCCCTTCACAAGTCGTTGATTTCAAAGCACCTGCCCCAGCGCGGTGCAGAACCATGCGCACCAAACGGGTGCGCCGATGACCGGACGCACCCGTTTGGTGCGGCATGGATCGTCTATTCTTTCGAGCTTCTTCCGCCGCCCGCGCCCGCACCGTCCATGTCCGATCTGCTCTCCGCCCTGCTGCTGGGCATCCTCGAAGGCTTGACCGAATTCCTGCCGATCTCCAGCACCGGCCACCTGCTGATCGCCCAGCACTGGCTGGGCGCGCGATCGGATTTCTTCAACATCATCATCCAGGCCGGTGCGATCCTGGCGGTGGTGCTGGTGTTCCGCCAGCGCCTGCTGCAGCTGGCCACCGGCTTCGGCCAGCGCGAGAACCGCGAGTACGTGTTCAAGCTCGGCGCGGCCTTCCTGGTGACCGCCGTGGTCGGCCTGGTGGTGCGCAAGGCCGGCTGGTCACTGCCGGAAACCGTCAGCCCGGTGGCCTGGGCGCTGATCATCGGCGGCATCTGGATGCTGCTGGTGGAGGCCTACACCGCGCGCCTGCCCGATCGCGACCAGGTGACCTGGACGGTGGCCATCGGTGTTGGCCTGGCGCAGGTGCTGGCCGGCGTGTTCCCCGGCACCTCGCGCTCGGCGTCGGCGATCTTCCTGGCCATGCTGCTGGGCCTGAGCCGCCGCGCGGCCGCCGCCGAGTTCGTGTTCCTGGTCGGCATTCCCACCATGTTCGCCGCCAGCGCCTACACCTTCCTGGAACTGGCCAAGGAAGGAAACCTCGGCAGCGAGAACTGGACCGACGTCGGCGTGGCCTTCCTTGCCGCAGCCATCACCGGCTTCGTCGTAGTGAAGTGGTTGATGGGCTACATCAAGTCGCACCGCTTCACGGCCTTCGCCCTTTACCGCATCGCCCTGGGCGCTGCGCTGCTGCTGTGGTTGCCCTCCGGCAGCTGAACAGCGCCGGGGCACGGTAACCCCGTTGCCGGCCCCGGTCCGTTTCCCCCTCGGTTCCCCAAGGAGAATCACCATGAACCGCAAGCTCACCCTGCTCCTCCCGCTGGCCCTTCTGGCCGCCTGCAGCCAGACCCCCGCCCCGGCCGGTACCGGTGGTGACGATCTGGCCCCGGCTGCGGCCAAGGCCGGCGACCAGAAGGCGCTGGCACACCTGGATGCGCAGCGCCTGCAGAGCCAGCACTGGCTGCTTCAGCAGGCCACCGCGGCCGATGGCAAGCGCATCGATGCGCTGTTCGCCCGCGAAGACAAGCCGGTCACCCTGGACTTCGCTGATGGCCGCCTGTCGGTCAGCAACACCTGCAACCGCATGGGCGGCGGCTACACCCTGGCCGACGGCAAGCTGAGCGTCAGCGCCATGGCCTCGACCCTGATGGCCTGCACCGACAAGGCGCTGATGGCGCTGGACGAAGCCGTCTCCAGCCGCCTGCAGGGCGAACTGAAGGCCGAACAGGACGACAACGGCGTGCTGACCCTGACCACCGCCAAGGGCGACGTGCTGGTGTTCAACCCGGAACCGACCGCTGAAACCCGCTACGGCGGCGCCGGCGAAACCGTGTTCCTGGAAGTGGCGGCGAAAACCGAGAAGTGCTCGCACCCTCTGATCCCGGATTACCAGTGCCTGCAGGTGCGTGAGGTCAAGTTCGACGACAAGGGCCTGAAGCAGGGCGAACCGGGCAAATTCGAGAACTTCTACGGCAACATCGAGGGCTACACCCACGAAGACGGCGTGCGCAACGTGGTGCGCGTGAAGCGCTACGAAGTGAAGAACCCGCCGGCCGATGCGCCGTCGCAGGCGTACGTGCTGGACATGGTGGTCGAGTCGGCCATCGAGAAGAAGTAAGAAAACAGGAGGGCGGCCGCGAGGTCGCCCTTCTTCGTTGCTGCTGCACACCGCTCCGGCGACATACGGAACATGCCGACCAGCGGCCGGCACCACCCACATGCATCAGGGAGATCGGCATGAAACGGACGTACATGCTCGCACTGGCGTTGCTGACCATCGGTAGTGGCAGCAGTGCATACGCCGCCAGCACACCCACCACCGAGCAGCTTGAAGCCCATCTGTGGCAGCTCGCACGCGCCACCGACGCGCAGGGCAAGCGCATCGACGCGTTGTTCGTCAAGGGCCGTGAGCCGTACACCCTGCGCTTCCAACCCGGCTACATGAGCGAGTTGAACCTGTGCAACTACGCAAGCAGCCAGTATCAGCTGCAGGGCGACCGGCTGATGCTGGAGAACGGCGTCGTTACCACAGCCGGCTGCATACCTGCCGAGGTTGTCGAGCAGCAACGGCGTGCCAGCGTGCTGGTCAATGGCCGACCGGCTCCGACGCTCGCACTGGACGACAACGGCAGCCTGATCCTGCGCAACAAGCAGGGCGACACGGCGATATTCAACCCCGCGCCGCTGCCGGCGAAATGAAAAGGGCGGCCTTGGGCCGCCCTTCCTCGTTGACGGGTAAAGCCGGCCGCTGGCCGGCTGCCACGTACAGCGGATGCCGGCCAGCGGCCGGCACTACCTGAAGCCTGGCCTCAGGCCAATGCCGGGTTCAACGTGTAGGTGCCGTGTAGCGCCGCTTCGGCCAGTACGTGGCCGTGCATCGCACGGTATGCATCGGCGGCGGTGAAGCGCTCCGGCAGCTGCAGCGCGGCCACGTCCAGCGCGAACACACGGAAGAAGTAGCGGTGCACGCGCTCGTCGTTGAACGGCGGGTACGGGCCGTCGTAGCCCAGGTAGTCACCGGCCATATCCGGATTGTCGGCGAACCAGCCGGTGAAATCGTTCAGACCCTGGCGGCTGCCGGCCGGGCCGGCCGGCGCGGTCTTGCCCTTCACCACAAAGCCGTCGCTGCAGCTGCCCGCGGCGATCTCCTGCACCGAGGCCGGGATGTCGGCCATCACCCAGTGCACGAAATCGCAGCGCGGCTGATCGCGCGGCACGCGCATGTCATCGCGGCCGACCGTCTCCGGCACCGTCGGTACGTCCGGGTCCACGCACACCAGCAGGAACGAACGGGTGCCGTCGGGCGCGCCGCTCCAGGCCAGGTGCGGGTTGCGGTCGGGGGCGAAGCCGTTGGCATCGCCAGCGGCGAACTCACGGTCGATCGGCGCACCGTTGACCAGGCTGTGACTGCTCAGTTGCATCTGATGCTCCTCACTCTTCCGGGTAACCCAATCGCACCGCGACCGGGGTGAGCTGGGCGAAGGCGGCGCCCATCACGTCGCGATACCGGCGCCAGTGGCCGGCGGGCAGACGCGGTGCACCCAGCTGTGCAGCCGGCGGCATCGGACGTCCGAACACGCGGCCCAGCAGGTCAGCCATCGCATGTGCATCGTTGCCGATGTCGTCGATGCGCAGCAGCACGTGCGGATACAGGTCCTCCTCGTGCAGCGCGGCGATCTGGGTCAGCGAACGCACCAGCCACTGGCTGGCTTCGGCCATCGAGGTCATCGCCAGCGGTGCAGCGGCGCCATAGGCGATCCAGTCCAGCAGCATGTCGCGCGGGTCGCGCAGCACCAGCAGCAGGCGACCCTGCGGCAGCTGCGGGCGCAATGCCCACAACAGCGCGTTGTCCCACCACAGCAGCCAGTCGATCACGGTGTCACTTTCCAGGCCGCGCGCCGGCAGGTGTTCGCGCCAGCGCTCGACCAGGCGTTCCGGGCTCAGCACGCCCGACGCCAGGTCCTGCAGCGTGTTGTAGTTCTGGAAGGCATCGTCGGGTGGATTGGCGGTGTAACGATCGCTGCGCAGTACCGGGCTGGCAGCGGCCAGGCCGGTTGCCACCCGCTCCACGCCCGAACCCGGGGCGCCCCACAGGAAGATCGGTGCCGAGCCACTGTCGCGCGTCGCTTCGTCGATGCTGGCCATCTCCGGCCAGCTCGGCGGTGCCTTGGCCTGCGGCGGCAGCGGCAGCCGCTGCGAGGCCTGGTCGGTCTGCAGCGCCATCCACGTACGCAGCGCTTCTTCCGGCTGCCCGGCGCGATCCTGGATCTCGCCCAGCCAGGTGCGCAGGTCGGCGCGGTGTCCCTCCGGTGCCTGTGCGATCAAGGCCTGCACGCGCTCCACGGCGGCGGCCGGGTCACGCTGCAGCAGACCCTCGACACGGCGGCTCTCACCGCTGACGCGGCCCGGTTCCAGGGTGGTGATGCGCTCGGCGATGGCTTCGCCCTGCTCGTGCTCGCCGGCCATGTCATGCAGGCGCATGCGCGCTTCCAGCGCCGGCAGGTGGCCGGGCATCGCTGCCATCCAGCGCTCCACGGCGGCCACGGCGCCGGCACTGCCGACATCTTCCACGGCCAGCCGCGCCAGCCACAGGTCATGCAGCTGGTCATTGCTTTCCAGTGCGTCATCCAGGCGTGCACGGGCTTCATCTTCGCGGCCCAGGCGCTGCCAGGACATCAGCAGCAGCTGCAGCACCTGGCGCTCACCCTGCAGCGATTCCAGCAGCGGCAGCAGGTGCTCCAGCGCCTGCAGCGGCTGGCCACTGCGCAGTGCCAGTTCGCCGGCCAGGCGGCGCATCGGCGGCACGTCCAGCTCCGGCTGCTGCAGCGCCTGCTGCATTGCCTCGGCGGCGGCCTCCACGTTGCCCTGGCGCAATGCCAGCTGCACCACCATGCCGTGCAGCGAAGACATCTTCGGGTTCAACGCGAGTACGCGACGGAACGCCTGCTCGGCGAACGCCAGCATGTCCTTGCCCAGATAGGCAAAGCCCAGTGCGTACAGCACGCGGGTATCGTCCGGCAGCGCCTGGCTGGCCGCCGACAGCAGGGCCAGCGCGCGGTCCGCGTCGCCACGACGCAGCGCGACCATGCCATCGATGGTCAGCAGTTCCGGATGGTCCGGCTCCAGCCGCGATGCCAGGGTCGACAGTCGCTGGGCCTCGTCGAAATCGTTGCGGCCCACCGCCAGGTGCGCCTGCATCAGGTAGGCGGGGAAGGCGTTGGGGTCCAGCCCGGTGGTGCGCAGCAGGGCTTCGTCGGCGCCGTCGAACTGGCGCAGTGCCAGCAGCAGGCCGGCGTGCTGCAGGTGCAGCTGCGCATCATCGGGAGCCAGCTGCAGCGCCTGCTGCAACGCCTCCATCGCGGCCTCGGCCTGGCCCTGCTGCTGCAGCGCAAGCGCCAGCCAGCGGTGGGCCCCGGCCTTGCCGGGTTCGTCACGGGTCCACGCCTGGGCCAGTTGCACGGCCTGGCCGGCATCGTTCTGGCGCAACGCTTGGAGGATCTGGTCTTGCATGGCCGTCCGGTTCAAGGTCAAACCCGCATTGTAGCGGGCCGCGCGCCGGTGCCGGTTCAGCCCGGCAGGACCCGCCGCAGGCGCTGTGCGACCCAGCGTTCGGAGAACCCATCGCCGCGCCAGTTTTCCAGGAAGCCACAGTGGCCGCCCCAGCAGGCGGTTTCCAGCCGCGCCTGCTGCGGCAGCTGCCAATCGCGGAAGGTCGCGTAGGGGATCACCGGATCGTCCTGCGCCATCAGGATGTCAGCGGGCACCTGCAGCGTGGACAAGCGGTTGCCGGCGATGGAGTAGCCATCGAAATAGGCCTGCAATGAACCGAACGTGGTGTGCCGCTCGACCAGCCAGGCGGTCAGCGAACGGATGTCCATGTTCAGCACGCGGTCGTCGCAGTCGCTCAGTTCGGGGAACAGATCGCGCTTGCGACGCAGCGAGCCGGCCCACTTGCGGCGGAAATACCAGTCGTACATCGCCGGGCCGTTCTCGATGTTCTCCATGGTCAGCCCGGGGTCGAGCACCGGGCAGACGGCCGCTACGTGCTGCAGCGGCACACCGGCGGCCGGCGCGCGCAGGGCCAGCCGCAGCACGAAGTTGCCGCCCAGCGAATAGCCGGCCGCAACCATCGGCAGATCGGGCCAGCGCTGGGCGACATCGCCCGCGGCATGCACCACTTCGTCGATGAGGTTGGAGTGGAAGATGCCGGGATTGAGGTGATGGGTATTGCCATGGTCGCGGAAGTTCAGCCGAACCACGTCGAACCCCTGCTCCAGCATGCGGGCAGCGGCCATGCGCATGTAGCTCGATTCGGCGCTGCCTTCCCAGCCGTGCAGCAACAGGGCGATGCCGCGCGGTTCGCGCCCTTCGACATGGCTGTGCCAGCCCTGCAGCCGCACACCTTCGCCACCATCGAGGATCAGCTCCTCGCTGACCGCGCCGGTGGCGGCCAGCAGCAGCAGGCCGCGCTGCAGGCGCATGCGGCTGGAGCTGAGCATCGACTGCAGGTGCGGATTGCGCAGCCAGCGCGGCGGCTGATAGTCGGACGCGGTGAGCATCGGCGCATCAGCGTCGAGGGTCGGTGGCGGAAAAACGGCCACCATCGCCTCAATCCCCGCTCATGGCTGCCACGATGCGCGCGCGCGAGGTTTCCGCGATGCGCCGACGGCCTTCCAGGTCCTGGGTGCCGATCGGCTCCAGGAAATGCACTTCGGTATGCCGCGCCGGCTCACCGAGCAGGCGCAGGAAATTGGCGAAGAAACTCTCGCCCGGGCCGAAGGCCACGATGGTCTGTGCATCCCCGCGCACGCCATAGACCAGCGCCACCGGCTGCACCGGCACGCTGGTTTCGACTGCCGCCTGGAAGATGCGTGCATGGAACGGGCCAACGTCGTGGCCGCCGCGGGTACGCCCTTCCGGGAATACGCCCACGGCCTTGCCGGCGCGCAGGCGGTCGGCCATCACCTGCATCACCCCACCGAGTGATTCGGTGTTGCCACGCTGGTGGAAAATGGTCTGGCCGCGCGCGGCAAGCCAACCAACCACCGGCCAGCTGGCGATCTCGCGCTTGGCGACAAAGCCCATCATGCGCTGGCTGTGCAGGATGGAGATATCGACCCAGCTGACATGGTTGGCAACGAACAGCACCGCACCCGGCAGCGGCTGGCCGACACGCGACAGGCGGAAGCCGAAGATCCACATCAGCCCGCCCTGCCACCAGTTCACCACCTTGGCGCCGAAGGTATCGTCGCCCACGCGCAGCTCGCCCCATGGCGGAAGCATGCCGATCAGGATCAGCGGCAGGAACACGGAGATGTGGACCAACAGCAGCGGTACGCGGTACAGGTAACGGCACACACGCGCCACGCCGCCGCGGGGGGCCGGAGTGGGGGAAGTCATCCACGCACGATACCGGAGGGCTGCCATCGCTGCCAGCCGAATTCGGCCATAAGTCTCATTGACGGCGGCCATCGGCAGGGAACGCTGGGTTCCGCCGCCGTCACTGCTGCCGCCAAGGCTCAACCGTGGCCGGCCGCCACCACGGCCAGGGTCAGCCGCGAGATGCAGACCAGCCGGCCCTGCTCGTCCTCGATGCGGATTTCCCACAACTGGGTGCTGCGGCCCACGTGCACCGCGCGCGCGGTACCGGTGACCGTCCCCGAACGCACGGCGCGTACGTGGTTGGCGTTGATCTCCAGGCCCACGCAGATCTGCTTGGCGGTATCCACGCAGAGGTTGCCGGCGCTGCTGCCCAGGGTTTCAGCCAGCACCACCGAGGCGCCGCCGTGCAGGATGCCGTACGGCTGGCGGGTGCGCTCGTCCACCGGCATGGTTGCCTGCAGCCAGTCTTCGCCAGCGGCACTGAAGACGATGCCCAGGGTGCTGATGGCGGTGTTATGGCTGAGTGCGTTGAGCTGCTCGATGGAAACGGCTTCGCGGAATACCTGGGTCATGCGGCTACCTTCAGAGGATGGGAACGAGGCCGGCGCCGAATGCGGTCAGCATGCGTACCAGCAGCCACTTCGGCCCGACATTGACCTCGGGGAAGTCACCCACCGCGACATAGCACCGGTGGAAATCAGCGCTCTGCCGCGGCAGTGGCTGCGGACACTCCGGGCCCGGCTTGAACTCGTAGTCGGTGGCGTAGCGCCATGGCCAGAAGTCAAGGATCGGCAGCGCCTCGGAGGCCTTGCCGACGCTGTAGTTCAGGCCGGACAGGACCGGCGGCTTGGCGCGCGGAGCCACCGTCCAGGAGTTCTGCGGATGGGTGTCGCGCAGGATGCTCTGCGCCAGCTGCTCGGCGAAGGCCGGATCGTCGATGATCACCGCGCCTTCGGTGTTGTAGTTCTCGCTGCGCGGATCGAAGTTGTGGGTACCGACCACGCCGATGCGACGGTCGACCACCAGCGACTTGGCATGCAGCCCCATGCGCGCGCCCTTGCGGGTAACCGGCAGTGGTTTGTTGACCGCCTTGCTGCCCAGGAACGACGGGCGCGTTTCGGTCCGCAGCAGGCGGGTCTCGACTTCGCTGCCGGCGGCACGCCGGCGCGCACGACCGTTCTCATAGGCGCTGCCGGTACGCGGATGGATCACCCTCGCCGGCGGGTCGTCCACATCCGCAGTAGCCACCACATCACCACCGCCGCCAGCATTGCTGCCTGCTGCGCTGCCACCGATCAGCGGATTGCGGCCGGTATCGCTGCCCGGCGCCGCGATCGGGTCGGGCAGCAGGTTGCGGTAATCGACCGGGGCATCCAGCGGGAACGGCTTGAATTCAAAGATGTTGAAGCCCAGCTCGCGCATGTTGCGCCGCTTGTACTTGTAGGACAGCGCATACACGATCGGGTTGTCGGTGGCGGCCAGGCTGTTGCTGGATACCACCACGCGCGGCGGCTGTGGGCGCTTGCGCAGCTCGCGGAACAGCTTCTGTGCCGGCTTGGACAGCACCAGGTAGGGCGTCTGCAGGATCACTTCGTGCTGCGCACTGTAGATCAGTGCGTCCAGCTGCGGCTCGGTGACGTGTTGCCCGGCCAGCGGCGCGTCGGCGCGCTCGCGCCGGTGCTTGCGCGGCAGATCGGCCACATAGCGCACCGAGGCGACCGGCAGGGCGGTGTCCACGAACGAACGGGTGACGAAGGCGACGTCGTTGGCTTCTTCGCTGACCCGCTCCACCCGCTCGGGCCTGCGGAACTGTGCCGGCGGCAGCACCGGCACACCCTGCTTGAGCAGGGTACGGCCGACATCGTTCAGGCGCTCGGCCGGCACGCTGCGCTGCGCGCGCCAGAAGGCATCGAAGTTGGCGGCCATCGCCCGTGCTTCGGGCCCGGCGATCAGCACGTCACGGTCGCGGAAGTTGTACTCGCGGTCCCAGTCGTAATAGTCGTCCTGGTAGTTGCGCCCACCGACCACGCCGATCGCATCGTCGATCACCAGCAGCTTGTTGTGCATGCGCTGGTTGAAGCGGCGGAAGCAGCACAGCACGCTGCCGGCATAGTCGAAGTAGTTCAGCCGAGCCTTGCCGAAGGTCGGGTTGTAGACCCGCAGCTGGAAGTTTTCGTGGGCGCCGACCAGTGCGCCGAGGATCTGCAGGTCGGAGATCGCCGAAAGCTGGTCGATCAGCAGCCGCACCTTCACCCCGCGCCGCGACGCCGCCAGCAGCTCGTCGATGACCAGGCGGGCGCTGTCGTCCTTGTCGAAGATGTAGGTCTGCAGATCGATGCTACGGGTGGCGCTGCGCAGCAGGTTCAGGCGCGCGACCAGCGCGCCTTCGCCCTCGTCCAGCAGGGTGGCGTAGTGCCGCGGCTGTTCCGGCGTCGATTCGCTGAACGCCCGGCCGGCCAGGGCCCGCAAGGGCGAGTCCAGTGCGCAGCGGTCGGCCTGCTGGCAATCGACCTGGGTCGAGCGCGCCTGCACGGCGATCGCCTCGGCGCGATCACGCTGGGCATGCGACAGCGACGCGCAGCCGCTGCCCAGCAACACGGTTGCCAGCACCAGTACACGCAGCAATGGATTCACGGTTTCGACGCCTCGCTGAGACGTGCACGCAGTACGAAAGTCACTCGGTCACTCAAGGCAAGCTGCCAGCTGTCCATGCCGTACCGGCCTCGTTGCACGGTACCGCGGCTGACGACGTCGCAATCATAGCCGGGTCGGGCACATTCCGCTTTCTCGACCTTGAGCGTCTCCGGATGGCTGACCCCGCGCAGGGTCAGCCGGCCATCGATGCCGCCACCGTCGGCGACCGTCTCCGGCCAGTACGGCAGCGAGTCGAACTCGACGAAGGGGTAACGGCCGGCGTCGAAGAACTCGGGACCGCGCATCCAGCCGGTATAGCGTTCCTTGCCGGGGATCTCCACGGTGCGGGTGAACATCTTCAGGTGGACCTGGTGACGGCCATCGGACAGCACCTCGATGCGCCCCTCGAAACGTGGGAACACGCCCTCGATGCGCTGGCCGAAGCGGGTGCGGACTTCGAAACCGATTTGCGAGCGCACCACATCCAGCTGCAGCGTACGCGGCGACTCGGCCACGACCGCCGGCAGCGCGGTCGGTGGCGGTGCAGCGGCCCAGGCCGGACCGATCGCCAGAACGACTGGCAGCAGGCAGCGGCCCGGCAACGCCAACCTCATCGGCTCACGGCCACCAGAAGGCGTTCAGGCTGGCCACGCCCGGCTCGATCGTTGCCTCACGGGCGAAACCGAGCACGGCCACGCCGCCCGGCGGCATGCCGCGGTAATCACTGCTGGTGCCATCGGTCATCAGCGCCACCAGCTGCTCCAGCCCGGGGTTGTGGCCGACGATCAGCACCCGGTCCAGGTCACGGCGCTCGTCCACCAGTGCCGCCAGGGTGCCAGGGGTGGCCTCGTAGATGCGGTCTTCCAGGCGCTTTTCGACATAACCGATGGCCGCCATCACCGCTTCCAGGGTTTCGCGGGTCCGCCGCGAGGGGGAACACAGCACGCAGTCCGGCAGCAGGTTGTTTTCCTTCAGCCACTTGCCGGCGGCTTCGGCTTCGGCGAGCCCCACCGGCGACAACGGCCGGTCAAGGTCGGCCTGGCCGGTGGTGGCCGGTTCGGCGTGGGCGTGGCGGAGCAGGATCAGTTCGCGCATTGCGGGATTCCAATAATGGGATGGAGACCTACGGCTCTTACAGCTTCAGCCAGGACAACAGAGGTTCCCAGTCGGCCTGGTGCTCGCGTACCTGGGCGGAGCGGTAATCGAAAAGGCTGCGACCCAGCCCGGTCATGACCACATAGCTCTGGCTGTCGCGCAGTTGGGCGACCACTGGATACGGCCAGTCAGCCAGCATCTGCAGGGCCTGCTGCGAGGTCTGGGTCCAGGGCTTGGTGCGGTTCAGCACCAGCCCGACCGGCAGCTTGCGGCTGTGCACGCGGGGTACCTGGGCCAGGCTGTTGAGGAAGCCGACGATGGCTTCGATGTCCAGTGCCGAGGGCAGCACCGGCACCACCACGGCATCGGCAGCGTCGAGGAAATGCGGGATATCGTCGGCCAGTGCGCCGGCTGGTGCATCGATCACCACGGTATCGGTACCGTCGGGCAGCTTCTGCGCCCATTGCTTCTTGCGGTACACATCGATCGGCAGCACCGCGCTTTCCAGCCCGGCGCGGCGCTGTGCCCAGCGGGTGCTGGAGCCCTGCGGGTCGGCATCGGCGATCACCGTGGCCTTGCCTTGCAATGCCGCGTACGCGGCCAGGTGGGTGGCGATGGTGGACTTGCCCACCCCGCCTTTGGAACCGGCCACCAGGATCGTCTTCATGCCAGCCTCGCTTCCGGGTACGTGCCCCGAGCGTACACCGCCGATGGTGACGGAAGGTAGAGCCGTGCTGAACCAGCGCCCCCGGCCTTTGCTATCGTGGCGCCCCCGAAGGACCGAACCGCCATGAGCGAACTGCAGGACCTGAGCGCACTGATCCGTGCCAACACGCCGTTGATCGTGGTCGAGACCCAGGATGAGGGTCGCATCGTCGAGCTGTTCCGGCAGACGCTGATGCATGTCTGGCGGGCCCTGCACCGCTGGTCGATCACCGAGGGCCTGCGCCGCATCGACCTGGAGCGCGAGGACGAGCCGGTCGGCCCGCCCGACGCCAGCGCCGCACTGCAGATGATCCGCCAGGCCGACCAGCGCGGCGTGTACCTGCTGCTCGATTTCCACCCTTACCTGGGCTATGCCAGCCACCAGCGTGCGCTGCGCGATCTGATCCAGCGCCGCCACAGCGAACCGCACGTGCTGGTGCTGATCGGCGCCAAGGTGGAGCTGCCGGCCGAACTGGAAGCGCTGGCGGTGCGCTTCAACCCGCGCCTGCCCGACGCCAATGCGCTGTTGAAGATGCTGCGCGAGGAAGCCGATGCCTATGCACGCGAGCACGGCGGGCGCCGGGTGGAAGTGGACAGCGAGGCGGTCAAGAAGATCCTGAAGAACCTGCAGGGGCTGAGCCTGGTCGATGCGCGACGCATCGCCCGGCAGCTGATCTATGCCGATGGCGCGCTGCGCGATGACGACCTGCCACAGTTGGCGCGGCTGAAGTTCGAGCTGCTCAACCGCAGCGGCCACCTGTTCTTCGAGCACGACAGCGCGCGCTTCGGCGACGTGGCCGGGGCCAACCGGCTGAAGCGCTGGATCAACCAGCGCCGCGTCGCCTTCATCGCCGGCTCGGCACCGGCCGGGCTGGACCCGCCACGGGGCATGCTGCTGCTGGGCGTGCAGGGCTGCGGCAAATCGATGCTGGCCAAGGCCACCGCCGCCGGCTTTGGCGTGCCGCTGCTGCGCCTGGACGTGGGCGCGCTGTACAACAAGTACCACGGCGAAACCGAAGCCAACCTGCGCCAGGCACTGGCCTCGGCCGAGCAGCTGGCGCCATGCGTGCTGTGGATGGATGAGATCGAGAAGGGCCTGGCCACCGGCACCGAGGATGGCGGCGTGTCGCGCCGCGTGCTCGGCTACCTGCTGACCTGGATGGCCGAGCGCAAGGCACCGGTGTTCATCGTGGCCACCGCCAACCAGGTGCACGAGCTGCCGGCCGAGCTGCTGCGCAAGGGCCGCTTCGACGAGATCTTCTTCGTCGACCTGCCCTCGGCCGATGTACGCGTGGAACTGCTGCGGCTGCACCTGGGGCGGCGCCAGCTCAATGCCGACGACTTCGCGCTGCCGGCACTGGCAGCAGCGGCCAACGGGTTTTCCGGTGCGGAGATCGAGCAGGCGATCGTGGCGGGGCTGTATTCGGCGCACGCCGAAGGCCGGCCGCTGGATACCGAGCTGCTGATGGGCGAGATACGGGCGACGCGGCCGTTGTCGGTGTTGATGGCCGAGCAGGTGGCGGCGTTGCGGGAGTGGGCGTCGGGGCGCACGGTGTCCGCGGACGACTGAGGGTTTCCTGCGAACGGCGAAACCCCTCGCGGCTGCTGGTTGACCGCGAGAATCAAAAGCCGCGCTTGGTCGGGCGGGGTGGATTCGCGGGGGACGCCGTGAATCCGTCCCTGGAGGCTTGGCCGCGGCATCCATGCCGCGGACACCCCCGCGAACCCACCCCGCCCAACCTCTGACAGTTTCCGGGGGCCATCAGCCACGGAAAAGGCCACGGAAAAGAAAGAAGAAGAGCAAAAGCAAAAGCGGTTGGCTGGCCGCTTTTTGTAGCGCCGAGCCCACGCTCGGCTGCATTTCGATCAGATATCGAATATTCGATTCCAATGCAGATTCATCCACGCATGCCGTGGATCTACGTGTCGACCAAGGTCGACACCTACCAACAGCAGCGGGAACCTGTCAGAGGTGGGGCGGTGTGGGCAGGCAGGACCATTGGCGCCATGGATGGCGCCATCGAGCCCCCAAGGATGGGTTTACGGCGTGTCCTGCCTGTCCACACCGCCCCGCCCCCCCCCTCAGCAAACCCGCTTCTGCAGTTGCTTCGGCTTCGGCCTCTGCGGGTGCCGGGTGCAACCCGGCCGCCCCCCCACCCTCAGGGCCAGGCCGGTGGCGCGGCCGCCCAGGCCTGCTGTACTTCGGCCAGCGTCGCGCGTTCGTCATCGCGCCAGCCCGGCAACAGCTGTGCGTAACGACTGCTGTCGCGCCATTGCCCCGGCTCGGTGCGTACGGCGGCGGCATACCACTTCACCGCTTCCTGCTGCTGGCCGGCGCGCCACAGCGCCAGCGCATAGCTCGGCGGCACCCAGGCGGGATTGCTGCGCAGGGTGCTGGCAGCGGCCTGCCACTGTTCCAGCGCGGCCAGCGCCTGGCCCTGCCGCAACAGGTCCCAGCCATAGTTCCAGCGTACGCTGCGTCCCAGCACACTCTGCACCGGTGCTTCGGCCAGCGCTTCGCGGTAAAGCTTGTCGCCCAGTTCCGCACGGCCCTGCGCGATGGCCACCGACGCCAGCTGCGCCGTAGCTTCCAGCCCCTTGCGGCCACGCTCGCGATGCTTCAGCAGCTGTGCCACCAGATCTTCGCCTTCACCCTGCACCACCGTAATCGGCGCGGCAGCGGCGTCGCTGTCGAAATAGAACTCCTGCGGTGCCGGCAATGCCGGCGCGGCCCACGCGGAGGCCGCTCCCGAGACCAGCAACACGCCGGCCAGGAACTGTCCTGCAACTGACATCCGAATTCCCCCAGGTTGAAACACCAACCCTCCCTCTCTCCCCGATCCTAACCCCAGCACGGCCTTGGCGCGAGTGCCGGGGCCTTCGCCCCCCACTGTTACAATTCGCGCCTTTCCCGCCGCGTGTACCTGCGCGGCCGGTGCCAGCCGATCCTGACCAGGCCAGCCATGACCAGTACCGCGCAACTCACTTCGCCCGCCTCCGCCGACCTGCTCGACCGTGATTACACGCTCGACCACAAGTACACCCGCAACGAAGGACGGATCTACCTGAGTGGCGTGCAGGCGCTGGTGCGGCTGCCGCTGATGCAGCGCCTGCGCGACGAAGCCACCGGCATCGACAGCGCCGGTTTCATCAGTGGCTATCGCGGCAGCCCGCTGGGCGGCTTCGACCTGGAGCTGTGGCGCGCGCGCAAGCACCTGGAAGCGGCCAAGGTGAAGTTCACCCCGGGCCTCAACGAGGACCTGGGCGCGACCATGGTGTGGGGCACCCAGCAGACCAACCTGTTCCCCGGCGCCAACGTGCAGGGCGTGTTCGGCATGTGGTACGGCAAGGGCCCGGGCGTGGACCGCTGCGGCGACGTGTTCAAGCACGCCAACGCCGCCGGCACTTCGCGCCATGGTGGTGTGCTGGCACTGGCCGCCGATGACCACGCCTGCCGCAGCTCGACGTTGCCGCATGGCAGCGAGGACGAATTCGTCAGCGCGATGATGCCGGTGCTGAACCCGGCCGGCGTGCAGGACATCCTCGACATGGGCCTGCTCGGCTGGGCGATGAGCCGTTACACCGGGCGTTGGGTCGGTTTCAAGACGATCGCCGAGACGGTGGAATCGTCGGCCTCGGTCGAGGTCGATCCGCTGGCCCGGCGCATCGTGCTGCCGGAAGACTTCGACATGCCCGCCGGCGGCCTCAACATCCGCTGGCCCGATCCGCCGCTGGACCAGGAGATGCGCCTGCACCGCTACGCGGTGAAAGCCGCGCAGGCCTTCGCACGTGCCAACGGCATCGACAAGGTGGTGATGGACGCACCGCGTGCGCGGCTGGGCATCGTCACCACCGGCAAGAGCTACCTGGACGTGCTGCAGGCGCTGGAATACCTGGGCCTGGACGAGCAGGCCTGCGCCGACATCGGCATCCGCGTGTACAAGGTCGGCATGACCTGGCCGCTGGAGCCGGAAGGCATCGCCCGTTTCGCGCAGGGCCTGGAAGACATCATCGTGGTGGAGGAGAAGCGTGCCTTCATCGAGCGCCAGATGAAGGAGCAGTTCTTCAACTGGCCGGCCAGCTGGGGCCAGCGCCCGTCCATCGTCGGCAAGTACGACGAGGCCGGCGAGTGGATCCTGCCGTCCACCGGCGAACTGACCCCGGCCACCATCGCCGGCGTGATCGGTCGCCGCATCCAGAAGTTCTTCAACAACGAATCCATCGAGCAGCGCCTGCAGTGGATGCAGGAAAAGGAAGCCGAGCTTGCGTTGCCACGCGCCAGCTTCCCGCGCGTTCCGCACTACTGCTCCGGCTGCCCACACAACACCTCCACCACCGTGCCGGAAGGCTCGCGTGCGCTGGCCGGCATCGGTTGCCATTACATGGTGACCTGGATGGACCGCAGCACCGACACCTTCACCCACATGGGTGGCGAAGGCGTGACGTGGGCCGGGCAGGCCGCGTTCACCGATACCCAGCACGTGTTCCAGAACCTGGGCGACGGCACCTATTTCCACAGCGGTTCGCTGGCGATCCGCCAGGCGATCGCCGCCGGCGTCAACATCACCTACAAGATCCTCTACAACGATGCGGTGGCGATGACCGGCGGGCAGCCGGTGGACGGCCCGCTGAGCGTGCCGGACATCGCAAGGCAGATGCGTGCCGAGGGCATCCACACCATCATGGTGCTGTCGGACAACATCGCCAAGTGGACGCGCCAGCGCGAGCATTTCCCCAGCGACGTGGAGTTCCACGACCGCAGCGAGCTGGACGCGGTGCAGAAGCGACTGCGTGACGTGAAGGGCGTTTCGATCCTGATCTACGAACAGACCTGCGCCACCGAGAAGCGCCGTCGCCGCAAGCGCGGCAAGCTGGAGGATCCGGCCAAGCGGGTGATGATCAATTCGCTGGTCTGCGAAGGCTGCGGCGACTGCGGCAAGAAGAGCTTCTGCGTGTCGGTGCTGCCGAAGGAAACCGAGTTCGGGCGCAAGCGCGATATCGACCAGTCCAACTGCAACAAGGACTATTCCTGCGTCAACGGCTTCTGCCCGAGCTTCGTCACCGTGCACGGTGGCCAGCCGCGCAAGGGCAGCAAGCGCGATGCCTCCACCCTGCTGGACAACCTGCCGGCACCGGGGGTGCGCGGCACCCTGGAGCAGCCCTGGAACATCCTGATCACCGGCGTTGGCGGCACCGGCGTTGTGACCATCGGCGCCCTGCTGGGCATGGCCGGCCATCTTGAAGGCAAGGGTGCCTCGGTGCTCGACCAGACGGGGCTGGCGCAGAAGGGTGGCGCGGTGACCACGCACATCCGCATCGCCCGTCGCCCCGAGGATATCCACGCCGTGCGCATTGCCGCCGGTGAAGCCGACCTGGTGCTGGGCTGCGACATGGTGGTGGTCAACGATTACTGGGCGCTGTCGAAGGTGCGCGCCGGCCGTTCGCAGGTGGTGCTCAATACCTACGAAGCGATGCCGGGCACGTTCACCACACGCCCGGACATGCAGTTCCCCGCCGCCGACATCATCGCCGGCGTGCGCGTGGCCCTGGGTGGCGAGGAGCCGCTGCTGCTGGACGCGACCCAGTTGGCCACCGCGCTGCTCGGCGATGCGATCGCCGCCAACCTGTTCATCCTCGGCTACGCCTGGCAGCAGGGCCTGGTGCCGCTGTCGTTCGAGTCGCTGATGCGCGCCATCGAACTCAACGGCGCGGCCGTGGCGATGAACCAGCAGGCCTTCGCCTGGGGCCGCCTGGCCGCGGTCGATCCGCAGGCCGTGCAGCAGGCCGCCGGGCTGGTGCGCAACCGCCACACCGACACCGAGAACACGCCCGGGCCGCTGCACGCCTTGCCGCCGGGCGAATGGGAAGGCAACGAATGGGGCGCTACCGCCGCACCGCGCAACACCGGCGACGAGCGCGAGCTGCGCGGGCTGCCGACGCACGGTGGCGATGTCGCCTTCCTGCCGCTGGACGATGCGCGCCTATCGCGCTCGCTGGACGAGATGATCGAGCGCCGCTCGGCATTCCTGACCGACTACCAGGATGCGGCCTACGCCAACCGCTACCGCACGCTGGTCGAGCGTGTACGCGCGACCGAGGGCGAGCGCATCGGTGGTTCCACCGCGTTGACCGAGACCGTGGCCCGCTACCTGTTCAAGCTGATGGCGTACAAGGACGAGTACGAAGTGGCGCGCCTGTACACCAGCGGCGATTTCCAGCGCCGCCTGCAGCAGCAGTTCGAAGGCGATTACCAGCTGCGCTTCCATCTGGCACCGCCGCTGTTCGCGAAGAAGGACGAGCAGGGCCGGCTGCTGAAGAAGGAATACGGCCCGTGGATGTTCAAGGCGTTCGGCCTGCTGGCGAAGCTGAAGTTCCTGCGTGGCGGTCGCTTCGACGTGTTCGGCCGCACGGAAGAGCGCCGCATGGAGCGCCAGCTGATCACCGATTACGAAGCGACCGTGCAGGTGCTGCTGGATGGCCTGGACGATGACCGCCTGGCGCTGGCGGTGGAGATTGCCAGCGTGCCCGAGCACATCCGCGGCTTCGGTCACGTCAAGGAAGCGCACTTCGAAAAGGCCAAGGCGCGCGAAGCGGCGCTGCTGGCGCAGTGGCGTAACCCGAAGGCGCTGCATATCGTGCAGGTGGCGTAATAGCGGCAGATGGTAGTGCCGGCCGCTGGCCGGCATCTGCACTTCCCGGACAATGTGTTGCCGACCAGCGGCTGGCACTACCGGTGGTTCATCCCAACCGCCACAGAAGCAGCCGGTTGTTGGCCGGCATCGCCACGTCGCCCAGGCGGGTAAACCCGTTGTCGGCCGCCAGCGCCTGCATCGCCTCGATATCGCGGATGCCGCTGCGCGGATCACGCGCCTTCAACCACGCATCGAACTGCGCGTTGCTGTCACTGCTGTAACGGCCGCCGTAATTGAAGGGGCCATACACCGCCAGCAGCGCGCCGTGGCGCAGCAGTGGCGGCAGTGCGGCAAACAGGGCCTGCACGTGTTCCCAGCTCATGATGTGCAGGGTGTTGGCACTGAACGCGACATCGAACGTGCTGCCTTCCGGCAGGCTCAGGCCGGTGGCAGGCGGCAGCTCGACCTGAAGCGCCACCGGCGGCAGCAGGTTCAGCAGCGCAGCCTCCGCGCGCCAGGCCTCGATGCCGGGCAGATGATCAGGATGGTCGCTGGGCTGCCAGCGCAGCCATGGCCAGCGCTCGGCGAAGAAGACCGCATGCTGGCCGGTGCCGCTACCGATCTCCAGCACCCGGTGGCGGTCGCCCATCCACGGGTCGAGCGCAGCGGCGATCGGTTCGCGGTTACGTTCGCAGGCTTCTGAATACGGCTTGCTCGACATCGAGACGGCGTCCAGGCAGGGTCGGCCTCATTGTGCACGAGGGGGGTAATGAGCAGGGCTGCGCCCTGCACCTGCACCTGCAGAGGCAACGGCAACGGCAACAGCAACAGCAGAAGCTGGCTTCCTGCGGGGTGGCGGGGTGGGTCCGGTGGCGGGGGACGCCGTGAATCCGTCCATGGAGGCTTGGGCGCGCCATCCATGGCGCTTACACCCCCGCAACCGGACCCACCCCGCCTTCGACAGTTTTCTGCGATCTGCTGGAACGGCTTTTGGGGTCAGATCCGTTTTCCTGCGGAAAACGGATCTGACCCCAGATTTATTTCGATACCTGACAGATGTGTCGACCAAGGTCGACACCTACCAACAGCCGCGGAGATCTGTCAGGGGTAGGGCGGTGTCGGAGTGCGGGGTGTCAGCCGCATGGATGCGGCTGCCAAGCCTCCATGGACGGATTCACGGCGTCCCCGCACTCCGACACCGCCCCGCCCACGCACAGATAGCCCGCTTTTGACGTTGACGTTGCCCTGGCTTGAAGCAGGTGCAGGGCTGCAAGCCCTGCCGAAACCCACCCCTACCATGACTGCAGTCACTTGCCCGAATGCCCGCCGCTGGCGAAAGTCGAGGAGTTGACGTGATCGGATCGGTCCTTTGCCGGCCGCACGGAAGTGAGAGAGAGACGCAGTGCAACGACGTGAGTTCCTGGCATTTTCCGGTCTGGGCCTGGCGGGCCTGGTCCTGCCGCATTCGCGGCTGATCGCCGCCGAGCAGCTGCTGGCTCCGGTCGACCCGGCCAAGCGCCGACGCCTGGCCGAGGTCGCCCTTGGCGCCGCACGCGCGGCCAAGGCCAGCTACTGCGACGTGCGCATCGGCCGCTACCTCAACCAGTCAGTGATCACCCGCGAACACCAGGTCGGCAACGTGACCAACCGCGAATCGTCCGGTGTGGGCGTGCGGGTGATCGTCAACGGTGCCTGGGGGTTCGCCGCCACCCACCAGCAGACCGAAGCGGCGGTGCGCACCGCCGTCGAGCAGGCCACGGCCATCGCCCGCGCCAATGCCAGCATCCAGACCCGGCCGGTGCAGCTGGCGCCCACCCCGGCGGTGGGCGAGGTGCGTTGGCAGACGCCGATCCGCCGCAATGCGATGGAAGTGCCGATCCAGGACAAGGTCGAGCTGCTGCTGGCGCTCAATGCGGCCGCGCTGAATGCGGGTGCCGACTACATCAATTCCACCCTGTTCCTGGTCAACGAGCAGAAGTACTTCGCCTCCAGCGACGGCTCGTTCATCGACCAGGACATCCACCGCATCTGGCTGCCGTTCACTGCCACCGCCATCGACAAGGCCAGCGGCAAGTTCCGCACCCGCGCCGGCCTGTCCTCGCCGATGGGCATGGGCTACGAGTTCCTCGATGGTGATGCCAGCGGCAAGGTGCAGCTGCCCGGCGGCATCACTGCGTACCGTGATTCCTATGACCCGGTCGAAGACGCCATTGCCGCCGCCCATCAGGCGCGCGAGAAGCTGAAGGCGCCCTCGGTGAAACCCGGCAAGTACGATCTGGTACTGGATCCGTCCAACCTGTTCCTCACCATCCACGAAAACGTGGGCCATCCGCTGGAGCTGGACCGCGTGCTCGGCTACGAAGCCAACTACGCCGGCACCAGCTTCGCCACCCTGGACAAGCGCGATGCCGGTTTCCGCTGGGGCAGCGACATCGTCACCTTCTTCGCCGACAAGACCCAGCCGGGCAGCCTTGGTGCGGTCGGCTACGACGACGAAGGGGTGAAGACCCAGCGCTGGGACCTGGTGCGCGACGGCATCCTGGTCGATTACCAGGCCACCCGCGATGAGGCGCACATCCTCGGCCGCGACGCCTCGCATGGCTGCAGCTATGCCGACTCGTGGTCCAGCGTGCAGTTCCAGCGCATGGCCAATGTCTCGCTGGCCCCGGGCAAGGCGCCGCTGAGCGTCGAGGACATGGTCAAGGACGTGGAGAACGGCATCTACATCCACGGCCGTGGCTCCTATTCCATCGACCAGCAGCGCTACAACGCGCAGTTCGGCGGCCAGCTGTACTACCAGATCAAGAACGGAAAGATCACCGGCATGGTCGAGGATGCGGCCTACCAGATCCGCACGCCGGAGTTCTGGAACGCCTGCAGCGCCATCTGCGATGAACGCGACTTCCGCCTCGGCGGTTCGTTCTTCGACGGCAAGGGCCAACCCGGCCAGGTGTCGGCGGTCTCGCACGGTTCGTCCACCACCCGTTTCAACGGCATCAACATCATCAACACCGCGCGCAGTCTCGGCGCTTGAGCCACCCGTCCTTCATGGAGAGCAGCCTTGCACAGACGTGACTTCCTGGCCCTGACCGGGCTTACCGCTGGCGGCCTGATCGTGCCGTCGTTCTTCGGCAAGGCGATCGCCGCCGAGCAACTGCAGTCCAGCCTCGACCCTGCGCTGAAGAAGCGCCTGGCCGACGCCGCCCTGCAGGCCGCGCGCAGCGCCGGCGCCACCTACTGCGACGTGCGCATCGGCCGCTACCTGCGGCAGTTCGTGATCACCCGCGAAGACAAGGTGCAGAACGTGGTCAACACCGAGTCCACCGGTGTCGGCATCCGCGTGATCGTCAACGGCGCCTGGGGCTTTGCCGCCACCAATGCGCTCAGCACCGCGGACGTGGCCCGTGCCGCGCAGCAGGCGGCGGCAATCGCCAAGGCCAACGCGGGCGTGCAGACCGCGCCAGTGCAGCTGGCCAAGGCGCCGGGCGTGGGCGAGGTCAGCTGGAAGACGCCGATCCGCAAGAATGCGATGGAGGTACCGATCAAGGAGAAGGTCGACCTGCTGCTGGACGTCAACGCCGCGGCGATGGGCGCTGGCGCCAGCTTCGTCAATTCGATGCTGTTCCTGGTGAACGAGCAGAAGTACTTCGCCTCCACCGACGGCTCGTACATCGACCAGGACGTGCACCGCATCTGGGCACCGATGACGATCACCGCCATCGACAAGGCCAGCGGCAAGTTCCGCACCCGCGAAGGCCTGTCCGCACCGATGGGCCTGGGCTACGAGTACCTGGATGGCGCTGCTGCCGGCAAGGTGCTGACGCCCAATGGCGTGGTCAACTACGGCTCCTCCTACGACATGAAGGAAGACGCCATCGCAGCGGCCAAGCAGGCGCAGGAGAAGCTGAAGGCGCCGTCGGTGAAGCCCGGCAAGTACGACCTGATCCTTGATCCGTCGCACACCTGGCTGACCATCCACGAGTCGATCGGCCACCCGCTGGAACTGGACCGCGTGCTCGGCTACGAAGCCAACTATGCCGGTACCAGCTTCGCCACCCTGGACAAGCGCGAGCAGCGTTTCCAGTACGGCAGCGAACACGTGAACATCTTCGCCGACAAGACCCAGCCGGGCAGCCTCGGCGCGGTGGCGTACGACGATGAAGGCGTGAAGTGCAAGCGCTGGGACCTGATCAGCAACGGCAAGCTGGTCGACTACCAGACCATCCGCGACCAGGCCCACATCCTCGGCAAGACCGAATCCGATGGCTGCTGCTACGCCGACTCCTGGTCCAGCGTGCAGTTCCAGCGCATGGCCAACGTGTCGATGGCGCCGGGCAAGGCGCCGTTGAGCGTGTCGGACATGATCAAGGACGTGGAGAACGGCATCTACATCATCGGTGACGGTTCGTTCTCGATCGACCAGCAGCGCTACAACGCGCAGTTCGGCGGCCAGCTGTTCTACGAAATCAAGAACGGAAAGATCACCCGCATGCTTGAAGACGTGGCCTACCAGATCCGTACACCGGAATTCTGGAACGCCTGCAGCGCCGTCGCCGACGAGCGCGACTACCGCCTGGGCGGTTCGTTCTTCGACGGCAAGGGCCAGCCCGGCCAGGTCTCGGCGGTCTCGCACGGGTCTTCGACCGCGCGCTTCAACGGCATCAATGTCATCAACACCGCACGCAGCCTCGGCTGACCGGTCAGGAGCCCTTACACCATGAGTATCTTCACCGAAGCCCAGGCCAAGGCCATCCTCGACAAGGTCATCGCCCTGTCCAAGGCCGATGAGTGCACCGCCGTACTGGCAGGGTCGATCAACGGCAACATCCGTTTCGCCCTGAACAATGTGTCCACCAGCGGCATCGTCGACAACACCGAACTGGCCGTCACCGTGGCCTTCGGCAAGCGCGTCGGCACCGCCTCGATCAACGAGTTCGACGACGCCGCGCTGCAGCGCGTGGTCCGCCGCGCCGAAGACCTGGCCCGCCTTGCCCCGGAAAACCCGGAGTTCATGCCGGCCATCGGCAAGCAGAGCTATCGCGCCAGCCCGACCTTCAGCGAATCCACTGCCGCCATCGATCCCGCCTTCCGTGCCAAGGTCGCCGCCGATTCGATCGCGCCGTGCCGTGGCAACGGGCTGATCGCTGCAGGCTTCCTCGAAGACGGCCAGGGCTTCTACGCTACGGCCAACAGCAACGGCAACTTCGGCTACCAGCGCACCACCAACTTCGACTACACCTGCACCGTGCGCACCGAAGACGGCCGTGGTTCGGGCTGGGTGGGTCGCAACCTGAAGGACGCGGCCGACTTCAAGGCCGACCAGGATATCCGCATCGCGATGCGCAAGGCCACCGAGTCGCAGGAAGCCAAAGCGCTGGAACCCGGCAAGTACACGGTGATCCTGGAGCCGGCGGCGGCCGCGGGCCTGATCAGCTTCATGATGAACTTCTTCAGCGCACGCTCGGCCGATGAAGGCCGCAGCTTCCTGTCCAAAAAGGGCGGCGGCAACAAGCTGGGCGAGCAGGTCTACGATCCGCGCGTGAACATGCATGCCGACCCGTGGCATCCGGATGCGCCGGTGCTGCCGTGGGACAACGAGGGCATGCCGCGCGAGCGCATCGCCATCATCGAGAACGGCAAGGTCGCCAACCTCGACTATTCGCGCTTCTGGGCGCAGAAGCAGGGCAAGACCGCCAAGGCCACGCCCGGCAACCTGCTGATGAGCGGTGGCGACAAGAACACCGCCGAGCTGGTGCGCGGCACCCAGAAGGGCATCCTGGTCACCCGCACCTGGTACATCCGCATGGTCGATCCGCAGACCGTGCTGCTGACCGGCCTGACCCGCGATGGCACCTTCTACATCGAGAACGGGCAGATCAAGCACCCGGTGAAGAACTTCCGCTTCAACGAATCGCCGGTGATCATGCTCAACAACATCGAAGAGCTGGGCAAGCCGGTGCGCGTGGCCGGTGACGAGTCCAGCTTCGTGATGATGATTCCGCCGATGAAGCTGCGCGATTTCACCTTTACGTCGTTGTCCGACGCGGTCTGATGGATCGTCGGGCCTGCCTGCGCTGGTTGGCCACTGCCGCTTCGGCGGCGGCGCTGCCGGCTTGGGCGCAGGCAGGCCCGCGCAGTTCGCGCTACGACTTCTGGTTCACCCGCCTGCAGTACGACTCCGGCGACTGGGACGTGGATGCGCGCATGCCGTCCAACCTGATCACCTCGCTGATCGACTACACCTCTTTGCGTGTGGACCCGCAGGAACGCGTGGTGGCCCTGGCCGACCCACGCATGCTGGAAGCGCCGTTCTGCTACCTGGCCGGGCACACCCTGGTCGAGTTCAACGCCGCCGAACGGCAGAACTTCGTGCGCTACGTGCGCAACGGGGGCTTCGTCTTCGTCGACGACTGCAACCACGATATCGATGGCCTGTTTGCCACCTCGTTCGAGGCGCAGATGGGCCGGCTGTTCGGGCCGAAGGCGCTGCAGAAGCTACCCAACAGCCACGCGCTGTACCGCAGCTTCTTCCGCTTCCCCGACGGCCCGCCAGCGACCAGCTTCGAGCTCAACGGCTGGGGCGATGACCTGGTGCACGACTACCTGAAAGGCATCGACGTCGAGGGCCGGCTGGGTGTGCTCTACAGCAACAAGGACTACGGCTGCGAGTGGGACTACGACTGGCGCAACAAGCGTTTCCTGGCCGAAGACAACACCCGCTTCGGCGTCAACATCGTGATGTACGCATTGAACAATTGAACGGACCACGCCCATGACCTCCCCCGACCTCGATTCCCTGCTGCCGCGCCTGCACGATCTGCGTGCTGCGCTCGCCCACGCCGTGGTCGGCCAGCACACGGTGGTCGAGCAGCTGCTGATCGGCCTGCTGGCCGGTGGCCACTGCCTGCTGGAAGGCGCGCCGGGGCTGGGCAAGACCCTGCTGGTTCGCTCGCTGGGGCAGGCACTGGAACTGCAGTTCCGGCGCGTGCAGTTCACCCCGGACCTGATGCCCAGCGATATCCTCGGCACCGAACTGCTGGAAGAAGATCACGGTACCGGCCATCGCCATTTCCGCTTCCAGCAGGGCCCGATCTTCACCAACCTGCTGCTGGCCGACGAGCTCAACCGCACCCCGCCCAAGACCCAGGCGGCGCTGCTGGAAGCGATGCAGGAACGCACGGTCAGCTACGCCGGCACGACCTACACGTTGCCGGCGCCGTTCTTCGTGCTGGCCACGCAGAATCCGATCGAACAGGCCGGTACCTATCCCTTGCCCGAAGCACAGCTGGACCGCTTCCTGCTGCACGTGCTGGTTGATTACCCCAGCGAAGAAGAAGAGCGGCAGATCCTGGAACAGACCACCGGTAGTGTCGCTGGAAGCGTGCCGAAGGTGATGGATGCCGAAGCGGTGATCGCGCTGCAGGCGGCGGTGCGCCAGGTGCATGTCAGCCCCGACGTGCTGGCCTGGATCACCCGCCTGGTCCGCGCCAGCCGTCCCGGCGGGGGCGCACCGGCGGCGATCAACCAGTGGGTGAAATGGGGTGCGGGCCCGCGTGCCGGGCAGTCGCTGGTGCTGGCCGCCAAGGCGCGCGCACTGCTGCAGGGACGTTTCGCCGCCACCCGCGAGGATGTGCAGGCGCTGGCCGCACCAGTGATGCGTCATCGCCTGCTGTTGTCCTTTGCCGCCGAGGCCGAGCAGAAGCGGGCTGACGATGTGGTCGCCGCACTGCTGCAGGCCGTTCCATTCCCGGGTTGATCCACTGGTGACCGCCGGCACGCCACTGCTGCTGCCACCCGACCTGCGTGCGCGCTTGCGTGCGCTGCGGCTGTGGCCACGCCTGGCCAGCGGCGCGAGCGGCATCGGTCAACATGCCAGCCGCAGCCGCGGTGCCGGCCTGGAATTCGCCCAGTACCGCGCCTACGAACCCGGTGACGAACTACGCCAGATCGACTGGAAGCTGTACGCGCGCTCGGACCGCTTCTTCGTGCGTGAATCCGAGCGCGAAAGCCCCATCACGGTCTGGCTGCTGCTTGATGCCACCGCCTCGGCTGGCCAAGCCGACCGCGCGGCACCTGGACGCAGCCGCCTGGACCACATGCGGCAGCTGGCGGCCTGCGTGGTCGAGCTGGCGCTGCAGCAGGGTGATCGCTTCGGCCTGCTGGCCATCGATGGCGAAGGCCTGCAGCTGGTGCCGGCCGCACATGGCGCGCGCCAGCGCGACCGCGTGCACCTGCACCTGCAGGCCCTGCAGGCGCGTGGCGGATGGCCGGCCGCCGAGCGCCTGCGGCCATTGTGGGAGCGCGTTCGCCCCGGCGATCTGCTGCTGGCCATCGGCGATGGCTTCGATGACGCGGGCATCGTGCTGCTGGAGCAGCTGGCCAGCGCGCGCCGCGAGGTGATGCTGCTGCAGGTGCTGACCGCCGACGAGCGCGATTTCCCGTTCGACGCAGGCCATCGTTTCCGCGACCCGGAAACGGGCGAGGAACTGCTCGGCGATGGCGCCGCGATCCGCGCTGATTACCTGCAGCGCTTCGCCGAGGCCCATGCCGCGCTGCGGGCGCGGTTGCAGTCCAGTGGCATCGCCACCGCCACCGGTTGGCTCGACCAGCCGCTGGACCAACCGCTGCAGGCGCTGTTCGGCCGCAGGGCCGGCGCATGAGTCTGCTGTTTCCGCTGGGCCTGGCCGCGCTGGCCGCATGGCTGTTGCCACTGCTGATCCACCTCGCCCGTCGTCATCCCTATACGCCGCTGGATTTCGCCGCGCTGCGCTGGCTGCGCGCCCAGATGCGACCGCGCCAACGCATCCGCTTCGATGATTGGCCGCTGTTGCTGGTGCGCCTGCTGTTGCTGGCCGCACTGGCCCTGCTGCTGGCGCGCCCGGCGCTGACCGGGCCTGCACCGGTGCCAGCGGCGTGGACGGTGGTGGCACCGGGCCTGGACGCGACCGCACTGCGCGGCAGCGCCGATGCACGCAACTGGCATTGGCTGGCGCCGGGCTTCCCGCCCATCGACCAGCCCACGCCGGTGGACGCTGCCTCCCTGCCCAGCCTGCTGCGCGAGCTGGATGCGCAGCTGCCCGCCGGCACCGCGCTGACCGTACATGTACCCGATCCCTTGCCCGGCCTTGATGGCGCCCGCCTGCAGTTGTCGCGCGAGGTGCAGTGGCAGCTGCACACACTGGCCGTCACCGCGCCAGCGCAAGCCTCCATAGCACCACGCCTGCGTACGCGCAGCGATGCGCCGGCGGCAGCGCGGCAATGGCTGGGCGCGTTGCAGCGCGCATGGAGCACGCAACCACTGGCGGCGCCCTTGGCAAACGATGCGTTGCCGGGTCGCGGCGAGATCGGCGTGTGGACCGGCACCGATGTACTGCCTGGCACCTGGCAGAGCTGGCTGCAGCAGGGCGGCACGGTGCTGACCGCCACCAAGCCGCCCGCGGGTGCAGCCGTCCTGCTGCGTGATGCAGACAATGCACCGCTGCTATGGCAGCAACGCATCGGCCAAGGCCGCCTGCTGCATCTGCGCGGCGAATGGAACGCGGCCCGCAACAGTGCACTCCGCGATGACCGCCTGCCCCGCGACCTGCTGCAGGCCCTGCAACCGCCATCGACCCCGCACCTGGGTGATGCGCAGGACCAGGCGCCACGTCGCGCGACGCTGCCAGCGGCAACGCCACCCCTGCGTGAACCAACCTCCTGGCTGCTGTTGATGATCGTGCTGCTGTTCGCGCTTGAGCGCTGGATGGCGAGCAGCGCGCGACGCAGGGCTGCACCATGAAGACGCTGCAACAGGCATGGCAGCGCGCACGCCGGCGCCGCGCCGCGATAACTCTGCTGCTGGGCCTGCCATGGGCGTTGGCAGCGGCGGCACTGGCGCTGCGCCTGTCGGGTTTCGATATCGCCTGCGTCGTGGCGACCGTGGCCCTGCTCCTCACTGCGGCCGTGGCAACCACGCGCGCCCGGCAGCTGGACCGGCGCTGGCTGCAGCGCAAGCTGGATGCCAGTGGCGCCAGCGAGGACAGCGCCGACCTGCTGTTCGCCGACGCCGGCACGCTCAATCCACTACAGCAGCGCCAGCGCACGCACGTGCTGGCGGCGCTTGACCGCAACCTCCCCGAGTTGCGACCACGTTGGCCGCGCAGGGCAGTGGTGCTGTGCTGGATCGGCGGCATCGCCGTCGCTGGGCTGGCGCTGGGCTGGCCGCACAACACGGTACCGCGCACTGCCGCCCTTGCGCCACCGCAAAGCAACGCAAAACCCGGTCCGCTGCGCCTGCAGTCCACCCGCCTGCGCATCGATGCACCGACCTACACCGGCCAACCCACGCGTACGCAGAACGCGCTCGACGCGAAGGTCGCCGCCGACAGTCGCCTGTCCTGGTCGCTGCGCTTTGACCGTGCGCCCCGCAGGGCCTGGCTGCAATTCCACGACGGCCGTCGCCTGCCATTGCGCGAGCACGACGGTGAATGGCAAGCGCAGGACATGGCGCGCACGCCGCTGCTGTATCGCGTGGTCAGCGAACCGGCGCTGGCAGACACCCGCCTGCATCGGCTCGACGTTGTGGCCGACCGTGCGCCCACGGTGCGCGTGATCGCCCCTGCTGCCAGCCTGGTGCTTGGCACACCCGGGCAGCGGCAGTGGGCGCTGCGCTTCGAGGCCAGCGACGATCATGGCGTCAGCCCGCAGGCGGCGCTGTCGATCACTACCACCCAGGGCAGCGGCGAGAACATCACCTTCGTCCGGCGCAGCGTGACCCTCAACGGCAATGGCGAGTCGACCGCACGACGCTTTGCCCACACCCTTGACCTGGCCGCGCTTGGCGCACAGCCCGGCAACGATGTGATCGCCCAGCTGGAAGTGCGCGACAACCACACGCCGACTGCACAGCTCGGCCGCAGCAGCAGTGTGATCCTGCGCCTGCCCAGCACCGAAGCGGTGCTCGGTGCCGAACTGGAAGGCCGCATCAAGAAGACCCTGCCTGCGTACTTCCGCAGCCAGCGGCAGATCATCATCGATGCCGAGGCGTTGATCCGCGAACGCCGGGGCCTGGCCGCCGATACTTTCGTCAAGCGCAGCGATGCCATCGGCGTCGACCAGCGCATCCTGCGCCTGCGCTACGGCCAGTTCCTGGGCGAGGAAAGCGAGGGCGCGCCGAAGCCGCCGCCGACCAGCGACCTGCCCACCAGCGATACGCCCGCGGCCGACGCGCACGATGACGACCATGACCACGATCACGAGGCGCAGGCAGGCGCACATGACGAGCACGGCCACGACCATGGCGGCGCCGCCAGCGGCAGCGACACGCCGCCGGTGTTCGGCAGCGCCACCGACGTGCTGTCCGAGTACGGGCATACCCACGACCACGCCGAGGCGGCGACGCTGCTTGACCCGCAGACGCGCGCCACGCTGAAGGCAGCACTGGACCAGATGTGGTCGGCCGAAGGCGAGCTGCGCCAGGGGCGCCCCGAGCAGGCCCTGCCGTTTGCCTACAAAGCGCTGGCATTCATCAAGCAGGTGCAGCAGGCCGAGCGCATCTACCTGGCCCGCGTCGGCCCGGAGCTGCCGCCGATCGACGAGGGCCGACGCCTGAGCGGCGACCGTGCCGGGTTGGCCAACCGCGAGCTGCCGCTGGCCGCGCGCACGCCCCCGGACCCGGCCGTCGTCGAGGCCTGGCAGCGATTGGGCGACGATGCCAGCACGCCCGACCTGGACATGCTGTCCGCCTGGCAGCAACGCAACAGCGCCTTCCTGCCCGACGCACTGGACCTGGCTGCCGCCATCGAGCAACTGCGCATCGAACCCGGCTGCACCGAGTGCCGGCAGCGCCTGCGTGCGCAGCTGTGGCGCGCACTGCAGCGGCCACTGCCGCAGGTGATGCGACGCAGTGCAGCCGATGCCATGGGGCAGCGCTACCTCGACGCGCTGGAGGCGCAGCCATGAGCACATCGGCAGTGAACGTGTGGATCGCGCTCGTGCTGGGGCTGATCGTGCTCGTCGCCAGTGCGCGCCAGCTGCGTTCGCCGACGCGGGGTCGCCGCCATCTGATCGCCGTACTCACGCTGCAGGCCGCCGCCGCTACGCTGCTGTACGTCTGCCTGCTGCCGCCATCACAACGCGCTGCCTCGACCGGCCTGGTGGTGATTGGCGCCGAGGCCGACAAGGCGGGTGCACTGCCGGCCGGCGCCACCCGGGTGCTGCTGCCGGAAGCAACGGACGTGGCGGGTGCAGCGCGCGTTCCGGACCTGGCCACCGCATTGCGCCGTTATCCGTCTTCCACGATGATCCTGGTCGGTGCCGGCCTGGCCGCGCGTGATCGCGATACCGCACTGCCCACCGCTACGCGCTGGCAGGCAGCGCCTGCACTCAATGGGTGGATCGCTCTGCAGCCGCCTGCGGACGCAGCTCCCGGCGCACGCTTCGATGTGCACGCACAGGCACGCGGCGTGCAACGCGCGCAGGCCGAACTGCTGGACCCGGCTGGCGCGGTGGTTGATCGTGCACCACTGGCGGCCGATGGCCGTGTACAGCTCAGCGGCATCGCCCGCGCCGAAGGCCGTAGCGTGTTCCAGCTGCGTCTGCTGGATGCGCAGGGCCATGTGGCCGACACTGTGCCGGTGCCGCAGCAGACACTGGCTGCCGCTCCGCTGCGCCTGCTGGTGCGCGCTGCTGCACCGGGCGCCGAACTGAAGTACCTGCGCCGCTGGGCCACCGATGCCGGCATCCGCGTGCAGGTACAGGCCGAGACCGGCGCAGGTCTCAGCCTGGGCGATGGCAGCGTGGCGTTGGACGCAGCCACTCTGGCGCGCAGCGACCTGCTGCTGCTCGACGAACGCAGCCTGGCCGCACTCGGCGCCGGTCAGGTGGCGGCCGTGCGCCAGGCCCTGCGCGACGGCCTGGGCCTGCTGGTGCGCAGTACCGGCACGCCATCGGCCAGCGCACGGCAACGCCTGCGCGATCTCGGCCTGTCTTTGCAGGGCGATGCCAGCAGCCAGGTCGCGGCAATGGCCGCCGAGGGTGACGCCACGATGTTGCAGGCACGTCGTGGGCCCGTTGCCGCCGGCACCCTGCCCACCGGTGATGGCGAAGAAGCGGACCGCGCGTCCCACGCGGCGGCGCTGCCGCCGCTGGAGTCCCTGGCACTGCAGGCTGCCGACAGCCGCCCCCTGCTGCAGGATCGCGACGGCAAGCCCGTCGGCGGTTGGCACGCCGTCGGCAAGGGGCGCATCGGCCTGCTGCCGATCACTGACAGCTGGCGCTGGGTACTGGCCGGTCGCGAGGATCGCCACGGCGAGTTGTGGAGCACGGTGTTCGCCACCCTGGCACGCGCGCAGGCTGGCACCGAAGGCCCATGGTCGCCACAGGCACTGGCCTGGGCCGGCGAACGCCAGTCGCTATGCGGCGTGAAGGCACCGTTGCAGGCCTTCGACACACACGGCAAGAGCGTGCCGCTGGTCGTCGACGGCGGTACCGGCACAGCGCGATGTGCGGGCTGGTGGCCGCGCCAGGCCGGTTGGCAGCGTCTGCAGCACGGCGACCGCACGCACTGGCGCTACGTGTTCGATCCGAAGCAGGCCCCAGCGCTGCACCGGCAAGCGATGATCGATGCCACCGCGCAGCGTCTGGCTGCTTCCGCACCGGCTACCGCGCCAGCGGACCAGCGCGTACCGGGATCGCGCTGGCCGTGGTGGTTGGCGTTCGTGCTGTGCGCATCGCTGCTGTGGTGGCTTGAGCGGCGACGCTGATTGGATCGCGAACACCATCCACGCATGGCGTGGATCTACTGACGCCATGCGTGAATCGAAGGAATGTGCCGTTCAACGTTTCCCGGCGCGCCGGTACACACCGTTGAAGCGCACGTTCATGCCGCCGCACTCGCTGTTGTCGGCCACGATCAGCACGTCCCCCAGCAGCTGCGCGTGCACCGTGCAGGTGTCCTCCACGAAGTCGACCTGGCCGCCACGCGGCACCGCCTGCGCACTCACCGCGCCGATGTTCGGGCCGCCCGGGCGTTCGGCCGGCGTCGGGTTGGCCGAGGGCCAGTAGGCATCGCCTTCCACGTGCAGCTGACCGTCGCGCACGCGGATCCGCAGGCCGTTGTCACTGTCCTTCCAGTCTCCCGACCAGGCCTGCAGCGCAGGCGCGGGTACCGGCAACGCCTGCAGCTTGCTGCTATCCACCCAGCCGGCGCTGCCACCCACCTTGTTCGGGAAGAACGCGCAGCGGTAGCGGCCAAGATCACGCCCGGTCACCACCGTATCGCCGCTCACCACGTAGCTGCGCTGGCGGCAGGTGGGTTCGCCCTTGGCCGGGCAACCGTCCATGTCGCCCAGCAGGTACAGGCGCGGCGTACCGACCACCTTGGCCAGGGCAAAGCCCGATTGCTCCGAAGGAAACGCGCCATTGCGGCAGGAGCCACCATCGGTCAGCTCGCTGGCGGCGGCGGCAAGCGGGCTCAGCGTCGCAAGCAGGAACAGGGTACGTCGCAGCATCCAGGCAGCCTCGAAAGGAAGGCCCGCAGGATACTGCCTACTTCTCCGGGAGTGCGCCGCAACCATCCTGCTGCGCGCAGAACTGCAGCGCGCGCCGTTGCTGCTCGGCGTTCAACTCCGGTGGTGGCCGGGCGATGGCCGACTGAATCTGGTCCGGACCACCTGTGAGCTTGTTCAACCCCCTGCCCGCGGCCATCACGCCCTTGACCACGCCCATCATGATGTAGCCACCGGCCATGCTGACCTGTTCGGGCGACGGCGGCTCGCTCCAGTCGCGGCTGAAGCGGTTGTTCTCGGCCTTCAACGGGTTCTTGAAGCGGTACAGGTCCAGCGGCTGGTCGTCTTCGGGCTTGAGCGCACGCACTTCGCCCAGCGTGGTGACGTCCCCCTGCGCAGGCGGGATGACGACAGGCGCGTCATCAGCGGCAGACGGCGCAGTGGGTGCCAATACGGGATCAGGCGTGGGCACGGGAACGGCCACCGGTGCCATCTGCTGCGCCTGCGCGATACCCGCCAGCAGCATGCCAGCCAGAAGTGCTCCCTGCGTTGCGCGTTTTGCCACGGCCATCGGCCCTTGCCAGTTGCGTCCAGCTGTCGAGGATACGGATGCCGGCTTCAGATTTCGTTGGGGGCGCTACCGGCGTTCAGCTTGTGCCCGACCTCACGGTTCCGCGCAGCCGCCACGCACCTTGCAATGATTTGCATTGCGCACACCGAAGCATGCCATGAGCCTGCAGGCCCCTCTGAGCACCTTCACGCCAATGAGCCTTCCACCGCCCTGCTGCTGCGATCGCTCTCGCCTGCTGTGGTGCTGATGATGTCACCCGCTGCGACCCTCCTCCTGCTTGCGGTGCTGCTGGCGATGCTGGTGACCTGCTGCATGCAGTGGGCTTCGGATGAACGCGCCGCCCTGCGCCTGCTGCGCCGCAATCCCCCTTTGCGCCTGCTCACCGAAGATGAAGACGCTGCACTGGCGACGTTGCGTGCGCTCAGCGGGCGGAAACACGACACACAGGTCCGCGTCCTGTCCGGGGCTTTCAACGGGACTTCCGGTTTCGGCAACCGCCCCTTCCATCGGGCCTACCTCGGCGATGTCGCCGTGCTGCTGCCATTCGATGCCTGGCGGCATGTTGCTGCAGACAATCACGCAGAGGTCGTTCTGGGTGGCGACTCGGCTCTGGTGGTCCGGCTGAATGGATTTCACATCGTCGGTGCCCGCCAACGGGTGGCTGCCGAAGAAGCCGAGCATGCGGCCGCCTCTGAGGGACCACTGCAACGCAAAGGGCGTATCGCGCGGCCGATTGCTGCGTGCACGGTCCGCGGGCAGCGGCTGGAGACGGCTGCCGAAGTAGCGATGCGCCGGGGTGATGGCGTCCGCTGGCCCGGCATTGTCATCGCACTGCTTGCGCTGGCAGCGCTGCCCGCGCTGCAGATCGACGTCGCGCTGTGGTCGCGGCTGTTCCTGGGTCTTCCGCTGTGCGCCGTGGCCGGTACCGCCGTGTGGATGGCATGGCCACGCCAGCGTGGCCCACGTGTGCCGCAACCGGTTCTGCAGCTCAGCGGCGTGCTCAACCAGCTGCCCAGCAGCCATTCCCCCCACTGGCTGCTGGGCAGCGACCACAGCGTGCAGCTGCCTGCGGAGTGGTTGGCATGCAAGCGCTTCCGCAGTGGGCAGTATCTCGAACTGGCAGTCAGGAAGAGCGATGGACTGGTACTTGCCGCCGGTCGGGAGTGGTCGCTGGTAGCGGATCGCGCACGATTCTCCCCGGGGGACGCGGCCCGGAGCCTGATATGGCTATGGTTGACACTGTGCGTGATGCTGTTCGGCGGATTGTTCGTTGAGTTACCGCTGGCTGCATCAAACACATGCGCCACTGCAAAGGCTTCCACCGACGCACTTACGCTGTTGCATGGGGTGTGGTGGCCACTTACCGGTGCAACCGGGATCTGGCATTCCATGCAGATCATACGTCGGTCGCGAAGGAACCGGCAGTGCCAGGCATGGCGCGGCGCCGCATTGGCCGCACGTACGCCACCGACGCACTGAATGATTCACGCCATCCTGTCGCGGCGTCTCACATGCTGAGACTCATCTGTGGTGCCATGTGATCCCCTGAAAATCCTCTTCCCATGGCCTACGAACTCGCCAAGCGCACCGCCGATGCGGAGCAGCAGCTTGCTACCCGCGATGGCCTGCCCGCCCGCGATGGCGCTCTGCTCAGCGCACGCCTGCAGCGCCGCTACCAGGATCGCATCACCGGCAGTTTCGTCATTCCCGGCCGTGAAGGCCGCTATGCGCCGATTCCCGATTCCGTGCCACCGGCCCTGGCTGCGGCACTGAAGGCACGCGGTATCGAACAGCTGTACAGCCATCAGGCGGAGGCCTGGGACGCCAGCCTGCGCGGCGAACACGTGGCCATCGTCACCCCCACTGCCAGTGGCAAGTCGCTGTGCTACACCCTGCCGGTGGTCAGCGCCGCCATGCAGGACAAGGCCAAGGCGCTGTACCTGTTCCCGACCAAGGCACTGGCGCAGGACCAGGTGGCCGAACTGCTGGAGCTCAACCGCGCCGGCGACCTCGGGGTGAAGGCCTTCACCTTCGATGGCGACACCCCCGGTGATGCACGCCAGGCGATCCGCCTGCATGGCAACATCGTGGTCTCCAACCCGGACATGCTGCACCAGGCGATCCTGCCGCATCACACCAAGTGGGCACAGTTCTTCGAGAACCTGCGCTATATCGTCATCGACGAAGTGCACACCTATCGCGGCGTGTTCGGCAGTCATGTCACCAACGTGCTGCGCCGGCTCAAGCGCATCTGCGCGTTCTACGGGGTGCAACCGCAGTTCATCCTGTGCTCGGCCACCATCGGCAACCCGCAGGCGCATGCCGAGGCGCTGATCGAAGCGCCGGTCACCGCCATCACCGAATCCGGCGCGCCCAGCGGGCCGAAGCAGGTGCTGCTGTGGAACCCGCCGGTGATCAACCCGGACCTGGGCCTGCGTGCTTCGGCGCGCTCGCAGAGCAACCGCATCGCCCGCATCGCGATCAAGTCTGGCCTGAAGACACTGGTGTTCGCGCAGACCCGGTTGATGGTGGAGGTGCTGACCAAGTACCTGAAGGACATCTTCGACCACGACCCGCGCAAGCCTCCGCGCATCCGCGCCTACCGCGGTGGCTACCTGCCCACCGAGCGCCGCGAGACCGAGCGCGCGATGCGTGCCGGCAACATCGACGGCATCGTCAGCACCTCGGCGCTGGAACTGGGCGTGGACATCGGCAGCCTGGACGTGGTGATCCTCAACGGTTATCCGGGCAGCGTGGCCGCCACCTGGCAGCGCTTCGGCCGCGCCGGCCGCCGCCAGCAGCCTGCACTCGGGGTGATGGTGGCCAGTTCGCAGCCGCTGGACCAGTACGTGGTGCGCCATCCGGACTTCTTCGCCGAAGCGTCGCCGGAACACGCGCGCATCGCGCCCGACCAGCCGTTGATCCTGTTCGATCACATCCGCTGCGCGGCGTTCGAGCTGCCGTTCCGGGTCGGCGATGGCTTCGGCCCGATCGATCCGGAAGTGTTCCTGGAAGCACTGGCCGAAACCGAGGTGATCCACCGCGAAGGCGAGCGCTGGGAATGGATCGCCGACAGCTATCCGGCCAACGCGGTCAGCCTGCGTGCGGTGGCCGACGGCAACTTCGTGGTGGTCGACCGCAGCGATGGCCGCCAGCAGATCATCGCCGAGGTCGACTATTCGGCTGCCGCGCTCACCCTGTACGAAGGCGCCATCCACATGGTGCAGTCCACCCCCTACCAGGTGGAAACGTTGGACTGGGAAGGCCGGAAGGCTTACGTCACCCGCACCCACGTGGACTACTACACCGACAGCATCGACTTCACCAAGCTCAAGGTGCTGGACCGTTTCGATGGCGGCGTGGCCGGCCGTGGTGATTCGCACCATGGCGAAGTGCACGTGGTGCGCCGCGTGGCCGGCTACAAGAAGATCCGCTACTACACCCACGAGAACATCGGCTACGGTCCGGTCAACCTGCCCGACCAGGAACTGCACACCACCGCAGTATGGTGGCAGCTGCCGCAGGCGCTGCTGCTGCGCGCCTTCGCCAGCAAGCAGGACGCACTGGATGGTTTCCTTGGCGCCGCCTATGCGCTGCATATCGTTGCCACCGTCGCGGTGATGGCCGATGCACGCGACCTGCAGAAGTCGGTGGGCAACGGCGATGGCACCTGGATCGCGATTGCCGACCAGGGCGGCCGCGGCCAGCTGCGTGGCAGCGATGGCGAGCCGGGCGCGGTGGAACTGCTGCAGGAGTTCGTGCCGACCGTCTACCTGTACGACAACTTCCCCGGTGGCGTTGGTCTGAGCGAGCCGTTGTGGCAGCGCCAGGCCGAGCTGGTGCAGCGCGCGCGCGAACTGGTACAGCGCTGCGACTGCAGGGCGGGTTGCCCGGCCTGCGTCGGCCCGGTGCTGGCCGCGCAGGAAGAAGATGAAACCTCGCCGCGTGCCTTGGCGCTGCGCGTGCTCGACCTGTTCGATGCCGATGCCTGCCAGCACGTCGCCGACGCAGTGGTGAGCACGCGCGACCCGATGGAGCTGATCGCCCCGTGAGCCTGAGCCTGGATAAGCTGCGCCTGCTGCGGAAGCAGGCCGGTGACCCGAAGGCAGCCACGCCTGCCGTGCCGGCGCAGGACACGCCACCGGCCCCCTTGGCCGCCAACGATGCGCGGCAGCCACCGACCGAGCGTTCGGTGTTCGCCTGGGTGGAACAGGAGATCCGCCACAAGCCGACCGGCACGGCCACCTCCACGCCTGCGCCGTCAGCACTGCGACGGCCCGAGGTCGGCAGCCTGCATCGCCTGCTCGGCATGCGCTCGCGTGGCGGCCCGGCGCCGGCACGTGCCAGCGCGCAGGACCGCCAGCTGCCCGGCAACGAGATCGCACCCGGCCTGTTCCTGATCGAGTCGCTGCTGCCACAGCCGATTCCCGCCATGCCGCTGTCGCTGGCCTTCGCCAAGCGCGAGGGTGAGCACGTGACGGCGCGCAACCTGCTGTTCTTCGATACCGAGACCACCGGCCTGGCCGGCGGCACCGGCACCCGCGCCTTCATGATCGGCGCCGCCGACTGGCACGTGTGCCCGCAGCGCGGCGAGGGTCTGCGCATCCGCCAGTTGCTGATCTCCACGATGGCCGCTGAAGAAGCCATGCTGGCCACCTTCGCCCGCTGGCTGCAGCCGCATACCGTGTTCTGCAGCTACAACGGCCGCAGCTACGACGCACCACTGCTGAAGACGCGTTACCGGCTGGCCCGACAGGCCGATCCCATCACTGCACTGGACCACGTCGATCTGCTGTATCCCACCCGCCGCCGTTATCGCGGCACGTGGGAGAACTGCAAGCTGTCCACCATCGAGCGGCAACTGCTGCGCGTGGTGCGCCAGGACGATCTGCCCGGTTCGGAAGCCCCGGGCGCGTGGCTGCGTTTCCTGCGCGGCGGCGATGCGGTGAACCTGCGCCGGGTGGCCGACCACAACCACCAGGACGTGGTGACCCTGGCGCTGCTGCTGCAGCGGCTGGTGCGGGAAGAGCAGCGCGAACGGGAGACGCTGGCGCTGGTAAGCGGATGATCGGGAAGGGCGGGTTCAGGTCGCGTTGACATCGCTGACACACGTCCCGGCGACACTGCCGCTACTGAACGTCACCCAGGAGTAGTCCCATGCGTCGATCCTCCCTGTTGCTGCTGGCGGCCATCCTGCCGCTGGCGGCCTGCAGCCATGCCGGTGGCAACACCTCCGCCGATGCCGGCAGCCTGCCGGCCAAGGTGTCCGATGGCCCGCAGGAATGCAGGCCCGATGCGTTGGAGGCCTTCACCGGCAAGACCGCCGATGAAGCGACGATCAAGAAGCTGGTGGCCGAGAGTGGCGCGCGCAATGCACGCGTGGTCAAACCGGGGATGGCGGTCACCATGGACTTCCGCCAGGACCGCGTGACCGTGCAGGTGGACACGCAGAACCGCATCGAGCGCGCCAGCTGCGGCTGATCGACCCGGGGTCGTGCCGGCCGCTGGCCGGCACCCCCACATTGCCGGCCAACGGCCGGCAATGTGG
>NZ_JBBPFR010000029.1:0-63039 GCF_037969685.1 Stenotrophomonas sp. G106K1
GGGCAGCGTGCGGGGGCGTGAGCCGCATGGATGCGGCGACCGAGCTTACATGGACGTACTTGCAGCGGCCCCCGCACGCTGCCCCACCCCGCCTACCCTCAGGAAACCAGCTTCTGCTGTTGCTTCGGCTGTTGCCGTTGCTTCGGCTGTCGCCGTTGTTTCGGCGGGTCCCGGGCGCCGCCCGGGCGAACCCCTTACACTCCAGAACGATTTCCCTGCTGGAGAGAGCAATGAAGCGAGTAGTACTGGGCGTGCTGGCCCTGTCGGTGTCGAGCGCACTGATGGCGGCCACCCCGAAATTCGATGGCGCGCGGATCTCTGCCGACGTCAAGGAACTGGCCTCCGACGCCTACGAAGGCCGCTCACCGGCCACCGCCGGCGAAGAAAAGACCATCGCCTTCCTCAGCAAGCAGTTCGCCGATGCCGGCCTGCAGCCCGGCGGAGACCTGAAGGACGGCAAACGCCTGTGGACCCAGGCCGTGCCGCTGCGCAAGGGCGACATCGTCGGCAGCCCGCAGCTGTCGCTGCAGCAGGGCAGCAAGACCATCACGCTGGAGCAGGGCAAGCAGATTGCCGTGCGTGCAGCCATGAACGGCGCCACCAACGTGGATATCAGCAAGGCACCGCTGGTGTTCCTCGGCTATGGCGTAAAGGCGCCGGAGCGCAACTGGGACGACTTCAAGGGCGTGGACCTGAAGGGCAAGATCGCCGTCGTGCTGATCAACGACCCGGACTTCGAGACCGGCAAGGGCGATTTCGACGGCAAGGGCATGACCTGGTATGGCCGTTGGCCGTACAAGTACGAAGAAGGCGCACGCCAGGGCGCACTCGGCGTGCTGATCGTGCATGAGACCGCACCGGCTTCGTACGGCTGGGCCACGGTGGCCGGTTCCAACACCAACACCATGTTCGACGTGGTGCGCGACAACCCGGCCGACAGCCACCCGCTGCTGGAAGGCTGGATCCAGCGCGATCTGGCCGTGGAACTGTTCCGCGCGGCCGGGCAGGATTTCGAAGCCTTGAAGAAGAAGGCGCAGCAGCGCGACTTCACTCCGGTAACGCTGACCGGTGCCAGTCTGGATGCGAAGTACGCGGTGAAGACCGAAGTGATCACCTCGCACAATGTGGCCGCGCGCCTGGAAGGCAGCACGCATGCGGACGAGACCATCCTCTACAGCGCGCACTGGGATCACATCGGCGTGGGCGAACCGGATGCACGCGGCGACCGCATCTTCAACGGCGCGCTGGACAACGCCAGCGGCACCGCCTCGCTGATCGAACTGGCGCGCGGTTTCGCCAAGGCGCCGCGTCCGCAGCGTTCGGTGGTGTTCTTGGCAGTGACGGCCGAGGAGAAGGGCCTGCTGGGTTCGGAGTACTACGCAACGCACCCGCTGTACCCGCTGGAAAAGACCGTGGCGATGATCAACATGGACGGCATGGCGCCGTTCGGTCCGTCGCGCGATTTCGGCATCTACGGCGCGGCGCGCTTCGAACTGCTGGACCAGTTGAAGGACGTGGCCAAGGGCTGGGACATCCGCTACACGCCGGACCCGAAGCCGGAGGCCGGCCTGTTCTTCCGTTCCGACCACTTCCCGTTCGCCAAGCGTGGCGTGCCAGCGCTGTCCTGGTCGGCCGGGCAGGACTGGGTGGACGGTGGCGTCGCGGCGGGCAAGAAGGCGTCCGAGGACTACACCGCCAAGCGTTACCACCAGCAGGGCGACGAGTGGCAGCCGGACTGGGTGTTCGCCGGCGCCGCCCGCGACCTGGAAGTGCTGTACACCCTGGGCAACCAGTTGGCCAATTCGCGTGCCTGGCCGAACTGGAGCAAGGACGAGGCGTTCCGCGCCGTGCGTGACGCCAGCGCCGACCTGCGCAAATAAGGGAAGGCGGGGCGCCGCTCCGCCACACCTGGTAGCGCCGGGCCATGCCCGGCGTTTCCGTAAGGGCTTCCATCCACCCTTTCCGGCCCTTCGTCGCACACCGCTTGTTTGCCCGAAGGGCCGCTCTATGCTCGGCTCACCCCTTCCACCAAGGCGCCGCCGTGATCGCCAGCTTCTCCCTCATCATCCGTCACCTGCTGGCCTGGGCCGCGGCGCTGTTCGTTGCCGGCATGGTCTGGAGTGGCATCTTCAGCGGCATGAACGACGGCCCGGGCTGGGTGTTCGGGCTGCTGGTGATGTTCCTGATGATCTCCGCGCTGGGCAGCGCGATCACCCACGTGCGCCGGGTCTGGCTGGTGGCCGGTCGCCTCGATGGCGCCACGCTGTCCGGCCGCCAGCGCCGGCAGATCGAACTGCCGATGGATGCCGGCCAGGCCTTTGCGGTGGTCGAAGCAGCCGTCGGCGAACTGCCACGGGTGGAAGAGGTGGAGAGTTCTGCCGGCAGCCTGCAGGTGCGTGCCTATGTGCGGCGCGTCGACCTGTGGAACGGTCGGCAACCATCGCGCTGGAACCTGCCTGCGCGGCTGGCGATCAAGCGCAACAGCGTGCTGGCCACGGCTACGCCGGGGCAGGGCACCAGCACCGTCACCCTGCTGTTCGAGCCGGATGCTGGTTGGTGGGCCGATCTGCTGGCACTGGATGAAGGCAGCAACTATGAGAACGCCGAAGCGGTGACCCGTGCGATCAGCCGCCGTGTGGCCGACCAGCGCCGCGACGAGCAGGCCGCCGCCGAACAGACCCAGGTGGAAAAGGAACTGTCGGTCGCGCGCTTGAACCTGCTGCACGCGCAGGTCGAGCCGCACTTCCTGTACAACTCGCTGGCCAACGCACAGGTGCTGACCCGCACCGACCCCGCGCGCGCCGAGCAGATGCTGGGCCACCTGATCCAGTACCTGCGCAGTTCGCTGCCGCAGGTGGATGAATCGATGTCCACGCTGGGCGTGGAGCTGGAACGTACCCGCGCCTACCTGGAGATCCTGCGCATCCGCATGGGCGCCCGGCTGGCGGTGGAAGTGCAGGTGCCCACCGAGCTGCACGAGGTGAAGCTGCCGGCGATGGCGCTGCAGACCCTGGTCGAGAACGCGATCAAGCATGGCCTGGAGCCCAAGCCCGGTGGCGGCACGATCTGGATCCTCGCGCGCGGTTTCGATGACCACGTCACCGTGACCGTCGCCGACGATGGGCTCGGCTTCGGCCAGGGCACCAGCGGTACCGGCATCGGCCTGAAGAACCTGCGCGAGCGCCTGCGCCTGACCTGCGGCGAGCAGGCCGGGGTGGCGATCGTGGCCAATTTCCCGAGTGGTGTAGCCGCCACCATGACCCTGCCGCAGTCGGCCAAGGAACCCCGCCATGCCGCTTGAAGCGTTGATCGCCGAAGACGAGGAGCTGCTGCGGCACTCGCTGGTCGAGCAACTCGGGCGGCTGTGGCCGGAACTGAAGCTGGTGGCCGAATGCGAAGACGGTGCCAGTGCGCTGGAACAGCTGGCCGAGAAGCAGCCGGACATCGCCTTCCTCGACATCCGCATGCCCGGCATCAGCGGCATCGAAGTGGCGCGGTCATTGGCCGAACTGAGCCCGCGAACCCAGGTGGTGTTCGTTACCGCCTACGACCAGTACGCCATCGATGCCTTCGAGCAGGGCGCGATGGATTACCTGCTCAAGCCAGTCAGCGACGAGCGGCTGCTGGCCACGCGCGACCGCATTCTTTCGCGGCTGCCATCCACGCGCCAGGACGATGCGGTGCTGGAGCGCCTGCTGCAGCGCCTGGGTGCAGGCCCGGTCGCCAACGATCGGCCACCGCTGGCCTGGATCACCGCCAGCAACGGTCGCGATACGCAGCTGATCATGCTCGACGATGTGGTCTATTTCCGCGCTGACAACAAGTACACCACGGTGGTCACCGCTGCCGGCGAAAGCCTGCTGCGTACACCGCTGCGCGAGCTGCTGGAAGTGCTCGATCCGCAGCACTTCCGCCAGGTGCACCGCTCCACCATTGTCAACATGAAGGCCGTCGCAGCGGTCAGCCGCGATGACACCGGCCGCGGTGTGCTGCGCCTGCGCCAGCGTGCGGAAACGCTGGTGGTCAGCCAGCCGTTCATGAGCCTGTTCCGCGGCATGTAGCCGTGGCTTTTGCCATTCACCGAGGAACGAACATGCGCCGTATCCTGCTTGCAGCTGCCGCCGTGCTGGCCATCGCCGGCTGCGAAAACTCCAGCAACACCTCGATCACCCGCACCAACGCCAATGGCGTGGACACGCTGTACAGCAAGAGCACGGTGGTCGATGGCGTGGCGCGTTTTGAATGCATCGCCAGCAGCAGTGGGCAATGCCATTACCTGGTGCTGGCCCCGGGCTGCAGCACCGACACCGCCTGTGCGACGCCGCCGCTGCGCCATTTCGCGGTGGCCGTAGGCAAGACCGAGCAGGTCAGTAACCTGCCGAAGGACTTCCGCCAGTGCGTCAGCGACGTGCAGAAAGAACAATGCCACCGTGACTGAGCACGGTGGCATTGTGGCTCCCCCCGGATTGCGTTCGGCTCAGTAAGCCGGCTGCAGCGTCATGTCGTGATGGTGTTCGGTTTCACCGACATGATTCAGGCGACCCACCAGTTCGGAGTGCTGCTTCATGCGCCCGATCTCGGTCATGATGCGGATGTCCTCGTGGCGCAGCTCGCGCTTGGCGGTGACCGCCTGCTTGTAGTCCAGCACTTCCGGATAGTGTTCAGCCAGGTCCAGCGCTTCGGCCACGTGCTCGACGCTGTCAGCCTTGGAGGTGATGCGGGCGCGGCTGTTGAAGGCCTTCATCCAGCGCTCGAAGCCGGCGGTGCGGTCGAACATGTTGGCCATGAACCAGATCACGAACAGGATCGAGATCCACGAGCCGAACACCACGACCACACGGGTGAAGGTGATGTGGTAATCGTCGCGCCACAGGTAATTGGTAATCAGGCCGAGGATCAGCAGCGAAGCCGCCTGCCATCCGACGATCGAAGTGATCAGCCATTGGCACTTGGCCTGGGCCAGCACCGCCACTTCATCGCGGATCTGCTGTTCGCTGAGGCTGCGCCAGTGCGCGACCTGTTTTTCGAACGGGCTGCTGTAGAGCTCGTTGTCGCGAAGCAGTAATCCCAAACCCTTGAACAAAGCAATCATGGCTGGCTCCTTGTGGAACGTGCGGCGATCTGCAGTGGACGGTGTGGCGGGTTCAGTTCTAGCACTTCCAGCGAGCGGTGCAATGGCCTCAAGGCCACGCGGCACAAGGGTTGAGCCTGAACAGGTGAATATTGGTGTGGCGCAACATTGCCCGCATGGCCTGCGACAAGATGTCGCAGGGTGAAATGTGCTGCGCGCGCACATGAAACCGACGCTTACCGGCCGGGCTCGCCGTGCCTGTCGTGATCGCCCAGAATCGGGGTGTACCGCGCAGGACGCGGTCCGCCCCTCCGCCGATCTGGACCCGTGATGCCGCCGTTGCTGCACCGTCTTTCCCGCCCCGTCACCGCCCCGATCCGACGCTGGGTACTGGATGCGTTTCCGCGTGGCCAGAGCGGCATCGACTACGACCACCCGCTGGGCGATCCGGGCTGGTTCGGGCCGCACAGCGTGACCTGGCGGATGCACGCCGAACTGCCCTCGATGCTGGCCGGCGGCCTGTGTGCCCTGATGCTGCAGACCCTGCATCCGCGGGCACTGGCCGGTGTCTACGATCATTCCAATTTCCGCCAGGACCTGGTCGGCCGCCTGCGCCGCACCACTGCCTTCGTGGCCGGTACCAGTTATGCGCCGGCGCGCGAGGTGGAAGCGCTGGTGGCCAAGGTGCGGCGCATCCACGCGCAGATCCGCGGGCATACCGCGCAGGGTGAGCCGTATGCCGCCGATGATCCGCACCTGCTGACGTGGGTGCACGTCACCGAGGCCTACGGCTTCCTGCAGGGCTATCGCCGCTACGGACGCGAGGTGCCTGCCGCGATCGCCGACCGCTATTACGACGAGTACCGCTGCGTGGCCGAAGCGCTGGGTGCAGTGGACGTGCCACGCAGTGCAGCGGAAGTGGATGCGTATTTCTGTGCACGGCAGCCGGAGCTGGTGGTGGACGAGCGCTCGCGCGAAGTCCTGCAGGTGCTGTCCGGCGTGCGCCTGCCGGTGCCGGTGCCCGGCCTGTCGCGCGAGATCTTCCTGGGTGCTGGTGCCGCGCTGCTGCCGGACTGGGCCGAGGGCATGCTCGAGCGCAGCACGCGCCAGCGAGCGCAGGCCGCAGCCTCGGCCAAGCTGATGCAGGGCATGGCGCCGTTGTTCCGCCGCGCGCTGCCCGATGGCCTGGCGACCCGCGCCTGCGCACGGGTGGGTGTGCCGGTGGCCGTGTTGCGCGAGTGGCCAGCATTGCCCCGGTAGACGCCGACCTTGGTCGGCGCGCCGCCGCGCGGCGCCGCATCCACGCATGGCGTGGATCTACTGCATGCCCGCGACCCGGGTGAATGCAACGGTAGATCCACGCCATGCGTGGATAGGCACACGGTAGATCCACGCCATGCGCGGATAGGCACACAGTAGATCCACGCCATGCGTGGATAGGCACACAGTAGATCCACGCCATGCGTGGATAGGCACACAGTAGATCCACGCCATGCGTGGATAGGCACACAGTAGATCCACGCCATGCGTGGATAAGCACACAGTAGATCCACGCCATGCGTGGATAGGCACACGGTAGATCCACGCCATGCGCGGATGGCGGAAAGTGCCAACCAAGGTTGGCACCCACCAGAGCGGAGGGGGCTGGATTCCAGCCATGCGTCTACCCATGAAAGCGAAACGGGCGCCTTTCGGCGCCCGTTCGCGTTACATCACCACACCTTGACCCGCTTGTCCGGGGCCAGGTAGAGCTTCTGGCCTTCCTTCACGTCGAACGCCGGGTACCAGGCGTCGATGTTGCGCACCGTCAGCGCACGGAACTGGCCCGGTGCATGCACATCGGTCAGCAGCGAGTTGCGCAGCGCCTGCTCGCGGCTCTTGCTGCGCCAAGCCTGGGCGAAGCCGAGGAAGAAACGCTGGTCCGGGGTGAAACCTTCCAAGGTCTGGCCCGGCTTGCCCTGCAGCGACAGCTGGTAGGCGTCGTAGGCGGTGCCCAGGCCGGCGACGTCGGCGATGTTCTCGCCCAGGGTCAGCTTGCCGTTCACATGCACGCCGGGGAACGGCTCGTAGCTGCTGAACTGCGCGGCCAGCGCGTCACCGGCAGCGTTGAACTGCTTCAGATCCTCGTCCGTCCACCAGTTGTGCAGCTTGCCGGTCTCATCGAACAGCGCACCCGCGTTGTCGAAGCCGTGGCTGATCTCGTGGCCGATCACCGCGCCGATCGCACCGTAGTTCACCGCGTCGTCGGCGGCACCATCAAAGAAGGGCGGCTGCAGGATCGCCGCCGGGAACACCAGGCGGTTTTCCAGCGGCACGTTCATCGCATTGATGGTCTGCGGCAGCATCGCCCACTCGCTGTGGTCGACCGGCTTGCCCAGCTTGGCGATGTTGCGCTGGTACTCGAACAGCTCTGCGCGCTGTGCATTGCCCAGCGGATCATCACGGCGGATCTCCAGGCCGGTGTAGTCGCGCCACTTGTCCGGATACCCCATTCCCACGGTCAGGCCGGCCACCTTGGCCTTGGCGCTGGCCTTGGTCTGCGGTGACATCCAGGCCAGTGCATCGATGCGCTTGGCGAAGGCGGCGATGATGTTCTTCGCCATCTCGTCGGCACGTTCCTTGGTCTTCGCATCGAAGTGCTTTTCGACGTAGCGCTTGCCGATGGCCTCGCCGACCGCATGGTTGGCGTCATCCACCGCACGCTTCCAGCGGTCGCTCTGCTGCGGCGTACCACTCAGAGCGGTGCCGTGGAAGGCGAAGCGCGCATCGGCGAACTTCTTCGGCAGGTAGGCGGCGGCGCGGTCCAGCGCGTGGAAGGTCATGTAGTCCTTCCAGGCATCCAGCGGCTCGGTGGCCACCAGCTTGGACAGGCCGGCTACGGCCTTGGGCTGCCACACGATGAAGTCCTGCTGCTGGCCAAGCTTGGCAGCGTCCAGGAACGCGGCCCAGTCCATGCCCGGGGCCTTGGCGTTGAAGTCGGCCTGGGTCCAGGGGTTGGCGCCCTTGGTCACGTCATTGGTTTCTTCCTGCGTGGCATGCGCTTGGGCGATCTTGGTTTCCAGGGCGAGGATGCGCTGCGCCTTGCCGGCCGGGTCGGCCACGCCGGCCAGCTGCAGCACCTGCGCGATGTAGGCCTGGTACTGCTTGCGCAGCTCGGCCATGCGGCCACCGCCCAGGTAGAAATCGCGGTCCGGCATGCCCAGGCCGCCCTGCACCAGGTACGGCGCGGTACGGTCCGGCTGCAGCAGGTCCACCGACACCCACAGGCCGAACAGGCGGTCGGTGTAGAAGTTGGTGGCATTGAGCAGGTCGACATCGGCGCGCACGTCGCCGCCAAGGGCGCGGGCCAGGCCGGCCTTGTCGGCGATCGCATCGATGTTCTTCAGCTGCGGCTGCACCGGCGCCAGGCCGCGTTGCTCGATGCCGGCCTCGTCCATGTAGGCGGCGTAGTAGTCGCCGATCAGCTTGTCTTCGCCGCTGGCCTGGGCGTTGCCGGCGGCACCTTCCAGGATCGCGCGGGTATCGGCCTGGGTCTTCTCGGCGATCACGTTGAAGCTGCCGAAGCGCGAGCGGTCCGCCGGGATCTCGGTGTTCTTCACCCAGCTGCCGTTGGCGAAGCCGAAGAAGTCGTCACCCGCGGCGATGCTGCGGTCCATGCCACTGGCATCGAAACCAAAGCTGCCCAGCATCGGCTTGGCGGCAGCGGCGTGCGCCTCGGCCGGTGCGGCGGTGCCGGCGGCCGGATCGGCCGGGCGGTCGCAGGCGGCCAGGGACAGGCTGGCAACGATGGCCAGTGCCAGGGTGGGGCGGCGCAGCTTGGACATGGACTTCTCTTGCGGCGGAAAACTCCAAGTCTAATCCGCTGCGGGCCGGCTGGACGTGCCTGTCAGGGCCAGCACTGTGCGTGATCTGGCTGAACACGCAGCGGCGACCTTCACGCGGACATCGGCGTGGTGCATGCTGCGGGCTGGATGTCTGCAGCACCCGGGGGAGGGCGCATGCAGGACGGGTCGAGGCGTCAAGAATGGCGTCCGCCGGCCGTTGAGGTCGGGGATGTGGAGGAATCGTTCGCGCATGAAGCCAGCCGACTGCCCAGGGAAGACCGACCGATGCCGGCGCTGAGACACGCGCTGGCCCGGCCGTTGCGTGCCATTACCTGGGGCGGCGTGGTGCTGGGCGTGCTGCTGGCGCTCGGCCTGGCCGCAATGCTGGCCAACGATTACCAGCGCCGGCTGGAAGCCGCGCAGCGGCAGAGCCGGGCGCTGGCGATAGGCAGCGAGCGCCTGCTGGCATTGGAGCTGCGCAACCTGGAGCGGGCGATGGAGGGCATCGCCGCCGATGCGGCCGAGCTGTTCCGCACGGTGCCTGCGCAGGCACCCGCGCTGCTGGACGCCGCCATCGCCGGTGTGCTGGGCCGGCACGCCGAACTGCACAGCATTGTCGTGCTCGATACCTACGGCCGCGCCCTGACGGCCGGCAAGGGCGACCTGCAACTGCCGCTATGGACCGATCCGCAGCGACGCGGGCAGGGAAGCGCGCTGTACATCGGACCGCCGCAGCGTGCCAACGACGGTGGCTGGGTGGTGCCGCTGGCGCTGCCGATGGAGGGTGATCGCTGGCTGCTGGCGCGGCTGCGCTGCGGCGAACTGCAGCGGATCGTGGGCGGTCTGGATGTGGGACCGAATGGCCTGGCCTCGATCAGCGACGCCGATGGCTACATGCTGGCCCGTGTCCCCGATCCGCATGGCACCGTCGGCCGCCGTTACGCGCTGCCGGCACGCAAGCTTCTGGGCCGGCAGGCCGTGGTTGAACTGGGCAGCATTCCCGGCGCGGTGGACCAGATACCGCGCATCTCCACCATCAGTACCCTCGAACGCAGCCCGCTGGCGGTGCAGGTCGGCCTGGCCGACGAGGATGTGTTGAAGCCATGGTGGCCGTACCTGCATGCGGCAATCGCCATCGTGCTGGCCTACGTCGGATTGCTGGTGGTGCTGCTGTATGCGGTGCGCCGCAGCACTTACCGGCAGCAGTCGATGGCCGAAGAGCTGCGGACCGGCCACGCCGAGCTGCGCCTGGCCCATCAAGTGGGCCGCGTATGTACCTGGTACGTCGACGAAGACGCTGCACTGCTGCGCTGGTCACCGCTGGCGCGTGAGATCTTCGGTGTGCAGACCGATGCGCTGCCGGTGGCCGAATTCTTCGCCCGCGTGCACCACGATGACAGCGCGCGCATGCAGCAGGCCTTCGACCAGGCCTTCGCCGGCACCGCGGTACTCGACGAAGAATTCCGTCTGGTGCTGCCCGGCGGTGCAGTGCGCTGGGTAGCCGCGCGTGGCCAGCGGGTGGCGGTGGCCGACCGGCAGCGGCGCATGATCGGCGCACTGACCGACCTCAGCGAGCGCTACCAGGCGCGCGAGCAGATGCGCCAGGTCGAGCGCCGCTTCCGCCTGCTGTTCGATCGCAACCCTGCGCCGTTCTGGGTGTTCGATCCGGACACATTGCGCTTCATCGAGGTCAACGAGGCAGCCGTGCAGCAGTACGGCTACAGCCGCGATGAATTCCTGGCGATGAGCATCCTCGACATCCGCCCGCGCGAGGGCTGGGACGAGGTCAAGGGCGCGATCGCGCAGGTGCGCAGTGGTGAACTGCAGGACGCTGCAGTGCGCCTGCACCAGCGCAAGGATGGCACGGTGTTCGAAGTGCGCGTGCACCTGTCGCAGCTGGATTTCGATGGCCAGCCCGCATGCCTGGTGCTGGCCGAGGATGTCAGCGAGCGCCTGGCCTACGAGCGCGACCTGGCCTATCACGCGCGCCACAACCCGGCCACGGGCCTGCTCAACGTGCGCGCGCTGAGCGAACAGCTGGACGAGCAGTCCGGCGCCTACACCATCGCCTATGTACAGCTGCGCGGCCTGCAGCTGGTGGCCGATACGCTGGGCCGCGAGATCGGCGATGCGGTTCTGCAGTCGATGGCCTCGCGCCTGGGCGGGCTGGGCGCGCGCTTTGGCCTGCTGGCGTTCCAGCCGGCGGAGGACTTCGTGCTGGCGATCGCGCCGGAACACAACACCCAGCGCGTGCTGGACGATCTGCTGCAGATCGTCTCGGCACCGATGCGCGGCCAGGATTCGCTGCACCAGTTTGAACCCCGCATTGGTGTGGCGGTACATGACGCCGATGCAGGGCACAGTGCGGAACAGGCGATCGGCATGGCCGCGCAGGCGGCGCACGCGGCCCGCGCCGAAGGCAACGTGGTGGCCTGGTTCGATGCGGCGGTGACCACCCGCCTGGCCGACCGCCTGCGCCTGGCCGGGCGCATCCACGCGGCCATCGACAACGAATTCCAGCTGTACTTCCAGCCGATCCGGCACGCCAGCGATGGCAGCCCGGCGTCACTGGAGGCCCTGCTGCGCTGGCCGCAGGCCGATGGCAGTTTCATCCCGCCCAGCGAGTTCATCCAGTTGTGCGAGGACACCGGCCTGATCCTGGCGTTGGGACGCTGGGTGATCCGCGCGGCGGCACAGGCGCAGCGGCGCCTGGTGGAAGCGGGATGGGGCGAGCTGTCGATCGCGGTCAACGTGTCGGCGGTGCAGTTCTTCAACAGCGATCTGGTGGCCGAGTTCGCCCGCGCGCAGCAGGATTTCGGCCTGGCCCGTGGTGCATTGCACGTGGAGCTGACCGAGAGCAGCCTGATGCGCAAGCCGGCACAGGCGATGCAGACCATGCAGCGCCTGCACGAGCAGGGCATCAGCGTGTCGCTGGACGATTTCGGTACCGGCTACTCGAGCATGTCCTATCTGCAGCACCTGCCGCTGGACATCCTCAAGATAGATCGCAGCTTCGTCGCCGACGTGGAGACCAATCCGCGCAACGCGTCGATCTGCCGGGCGCTGCTGTCGCTGGGCCACAGCATGGGGCTGACGATCATCGCAGAGGGCGTGGAGACGCCGGGGCAGCTGGACTGGCTGGCTGCACATGGCTGCGACCAGGTGCAGGGTTACCTGCTGGGGCGGCCGGCACCGCTGGAGAAGATCATCGCGCAGCTGGATGAGGTTGTTGCCTAGGCCGCGCGTCGTGCTCGCCGGGCATGGCCCGGCGCTACGGTGTCATGGGCACGCCTCTGGTAGCGCCCTCACACCCCGGTTTCCACCAGGTAATCGATGAAGCTGCGCACCTTTGGCGCGAGATGGCTGCGGCTGGTGTAGACGGCGAAGATGCCGATCGGCGCGGCCTCCCATTCCGGCAGGATCCGCACCAGGCGGCCATCGGCAAGCGCTTCCTCCAGCAGGAAGTCCGGCTGCAGGATCACGCCCATGCCGGCAATCGCCGCTTCGCGCAGGACGTCGCCATTGTTGGCGCGCAGCAGGGTGGTCACTGCCACCTTCACTTCGCCGCCGGGCCCCTGCAGTGGCCAGTGGTCGCCGGCTGCCCAGTAGCTGTAGCCGAGGCAGGTATGCGTCTGCAGATCCTCGGGTGCCTGCGGCGTGCCGTTCGCAGCCAGGTAGGCCGGTGCGGCACACAGGCTGATCCGTGATTGGCCCAGGCGCCGCGCGATCAGGGTCGGGCTGGGCTCGCGGGTGATGCGGATGGCCACGTCGTAGCCTTCTTCGACCATGTCCACCAGGCGGTCGGACAGCGCCAGGTCCAGTTCGACCTGCGGGAAGCGCTCGCGGTAGCCGGCCAGCAAGGGGCCGAGGCGGGCGATCCCCCAGCTGACCGGCGCATTGATGCGCAACGTGCCGGACGGCTCCAGCGCCTGTGCGCCGATGCTGGCCTCGAGCGCATCGAACTCGGCCAGCAGGCGCACGCACTGGGCGTAGTAGGCGGCGCCGGCACTGGTCGGGCTGACCCGGCGGGTGGTGCGGTGGAGCAGTCGGGTGGACAGGCGTTTTTCCAGCGCGGCGACCTGGCGGGTGACCCCGGCCGTGGACATGTCCAGCGCCTGTGCGGCGGCGCTGAAGCCGTTGCGTTCGACCACCGCGACGAACACGCGCATGGCATCCAGGGTGTCCATTGTTGCGTCTTTTGAAATAAATACGGTCGATTCATCGTATTTATCAGTTAGGAAGAGCGCAATAACCTGTGCCCTATCCCCCCGAGGTGCCCCCATGAACGCTACCGCCGCCCCCCTGTCCCCGCTCGCCCCGTATGCCGCAACCCTGCTGCGCCTGACCCTGGGCGTGTTGTTCCTGGTGCATGCGCTGACCAAGCTGCTGGTGTTCACCCCGGCCGGTACCGCTGCCTTCTTCGAGTCGCTGGGCCTGCCCGGCGTGCTGGGCTACCTCACCATTGCCGTTGAACTGACGATTTCCGCAGCGCTGCTGCTCGGCATCTACGCGCGCTGGATCGGCCTGCTTGGTGTGCCGTTGCTGCTGGGCACCATCGTCACGGTGCATGGCGCCAACGGTTTCAGCTTCGCCAACGCGGGCGGTGGTTGGGAATACCCGGCGTTCTGGGCGCTGGCCCTGGTCGTGCTGTGCCTGCTTGGCGATGGCCGCTGGACCCTGCGTTCGCGCTGATCGTCACCCGGCCCGCCGCCTGTTCCTGTCATTGGAGAAGATCATGTCCCGCCTGCCTTCGCTGTACATCTCCCACGGCTCGCCGATGACCGCCCTGCATCCGGGCGAGGTCGGCGTGCGCCTGGCCGAGTTGGCCCGCGACCTGCCGGCACCGCGTGCGATCGTCATCGCTTCGGCGCATTGGCTGGCCCGGCAGCCGCTGGTCGGCAGCCATCCGCAGCCGCCCACCCTCCACGATTTCGGTGGCTTCCCACGCGAATTGTTCGAGCTGCAGTACCCGGCGCCCGGTGATCCGGCGTTGGCCGAAGACGTGGCGGACCGCATCGCCGCCGCCGGCCTGCCGGTGGTACTCGATCCGCAACGCGGCCTCGACCACGGCGCGTGGGTTCCGCTGCGCCTGCTGCACCCGCAGGCCGACATTCCGGTAGTGCCGCTGTCGATCCAGCCGATGCTGGGCCCGCAGCATCAGTTCGCGCTTGGCCGTGCACTGGCGCCGCTGCGCGAACAGGGCGTGCTGCTGATCGGCTCGGGCAGCATCACCCACAACCTGCACGACTGGGGTCACTACCAGGACGGTAAGGAAGCGCCCTACGTGCGTCCTTTCATCGAGTGGGTGGAGCAGCGGCTGGCCGCCAATGATCGCGAAGCCCTGTTCGACTACCGCCGACAGGCGCCGTTTGCCGAGCGTGCGCATCCCACCGATGAGCATCTGCTGCCGCTGTACTTCGCGATGGGCGCGGCGGGGGAGGGCGGTTTCGGTGCGCAGCGCATCGATGCGGGTATCGATGCCGGCTTCCTGGCGATGGACCTCTACCGCTTCGATGGTGACGGCCGCGCCCGGGACGCGGCATGAGCCGGCTGCTGCTGGCCGGGCTGGAACGCCCTGCACAAGGACACGTGCAGGCCCGGTTGGCAGTGTTGCATGACGACGTGGCCAGCACACCGCCCTCGACCGGCCCGCGCTTGCTGTCGCGGTCCTGACGCGCATTCAGATGGCTGGCCGCAGTGGCGGCCTGCTGTGTTAAGTTTTTTCCCGTCCCCCGGCGCACTCCGGTTTTTCCGGCCCCACGCGCCGCTCTTGTGGAAGAAGCATGCACACCATCGAAGTCGTCCTGGCGATGCTGGTGGCCGTTGTCGCCAGCGGTTACCTGGTTCGCGTCCTGCCATTCTCGTTGCCGCTGCCGTTGGTGCAGATCGGCCTCGGTGCGGTGATCGCCGGGGTGTTCAACCGCGGCCACGCGCTGGAGCCGGAAGTGTTCTTCCTGCTGTTCCTGCCGCCGCTGCTGTTCCTCGATGGCTGGCGCATTCCCAAGCAGGGCCTGTTCCGCGACAAGGGCGCGATCCTCGAACTGGCGTTCGGGCTGGTGGTGTTCACCGTGATCGGCGCGGGCCTGCTGATCCACTGGATGATTCCGGTGATGCCGCTGGCGGTGTGCTTCGCGCTGGCCGCGATCGTGTCACCGACCGACCCGGTGGCAGTCGGTGCGATCGCTTCGAAGGCGCCGATCCCCAAGCGCCTGATGCACATCCTGGAAGGCGAGTCGCTGCTCAACGATGCCTCCGGCCTGGTCTGCTTCCGCTTCGCGGTGGCGGCGGTGATGACCGGCACCTTCTCGTTGGCAACGGCGTCGCTGACCTTTTTGTGGGTGGCGGTGGCCGGCCTGGCCGTCGGCGTGGCGGTCACCCTGGGCGTGTCCACGTTCCAGCGCTGGCTGTGGCGCCGCTTCGGCGAAGAGCCGGGCGCGGCGATGCTGGTCAACCTGTTGATCCCGTTCGCGGCGTACCTGCTGGCAGAAGAAATCAACGCTTCGGGCATTCTCGCTGCGGTGGCCGCGGGCATCTCCATGAGCTACGTGGAAATGACCGGCCGCGTGTCCGGCAGCATGCGCGTGCAGCGTGCCGGCGTCTGGAACATGCTGCAGTTCAGCTTCAACGGCATCATGTTCGTGCTGCTGGGCGAGCAGTTGCCGGGCATCGTCGAACGCGCCACCACCACCATGAACGAGAGCGGCCACCAGAGCGCGTGGTGGCTGCTGGTGTACGTGCTGGTGATCAACGCGACGCTGATCGCGCTGCGCCTGCTGTGGGTGTGGCTGTCGCTGCGCTGGAACCTGCTGCGCGCGCGACGCCGCGGCCTGGAGCATGGCGAGGCACCGAACTGGCGCATCGTGGTGGCCACCTCGGTGGCGGGCGTGCGTGGTGCGATCACCTTGGCTGGCGTGTTGACCCTGCCGTTGTTCCTGCCCGATGGCAGCCCGTTCCCCGCACGCGACCTGGTGATCTTCCTGGCCGCCGCAGTGATCCTGTGCTCGCTGGTCGGTGCCAGCGTGGCGCTGCCGCAGCTGTTGAAGGGCCTGCAGCTGCCGGCCGATTCGGGTGAGCGCAAGGAAGAGGATCTGGCCCGCAAGCTGTCCTCGAAGGCGGCGTTGGCGGGCGTGGAGCGCATGCGCCAGCAGCTGGTGCTGAACCAGAACACCGAGAACGTGCAGCTGTACAACGACGCCGCATCGCGGGTGAGCATGCTGTATCAGCGGCATCTGGACCGCGACAACCCCGACGTGGACCCGGAGAAAGTGAACCGGATGGAGGTCGGCTACCGCCAGCTGCGCAGCGCCGGCCTCAACGCCGAACGCGAGGAACTGTTCCGGCTGACCCGTCGCGGGGTGGTGTCCGATGAAATCGCACGGCGGCTGATCCGCAACCTGGACCTGCTGGAATCGCGCAAGCGCGAGTGATAGGCCTGTTGTGTAGAGCCGAGCCCACGCTCGGCTGAGCTTTCCGTCCAGGTTTCATGACACCTGAGCAGAAAGCAGCCGAGCGTGGGCTCGGCTCTACAAGGCAGCCGTCAGGCTTCCGGCTTCTGTTCCAGGAAATACGCCTCGACCTTGCCCTTGACCTTGATGGTCATCGGGTTGCCGCGACGGTCGCGGGCCTTGCCGGCCTGCACGCGGATCCAGCCTTCGCTGACCGAGTATTCCTCGACGTTGTCGCGCTCGACATCGTTGAAGCGCACGCCGACGCCGCGCTCCAGGGCCTGCGCGTCATGGAAGGGGCTGGCCGGGTTGATCGCCAGGTGGTCGGGAGGGGTATCGCTCATCGCTTCATTCACAGTGACGGCCACCACGGCCGGCTTCAGCGGTACAGGATAAACCGTAGAATGCCCACCTGTTCCCGAGGACGTTCCGCCATGCCTGACAACAGCGACTATTTCGACTTCGAGGAAGACGCCCACGATTTCGACGAGGACGATTTCGAGGCGCGGGTCTGGAACCTGCTCGTGCTGATCAATCCGGGCGACGAAGAGCTGGCCCTGCAGCAGTTCAACCGCTGGCGCGAGCATCTGTCCGAGGACGGCCAGCCGCTGGAAGCCGACAGCGATTGGCTGCCGGCGCTGTTCACCGCCATCGCCTGGCAGTCGGGCTTCGAAGTCGAGCGTGACGACTTCGATTCGCTGCAGTCGGCGGTGAACGAGCTGTCGGCGCGCTTCAACCTGCAGCTGGACTGGGGGGGCGACCTGGACGATGAGGACTTCGCCGCAGATCTGGACGGCGTGCAGCTGATGAGCACCGCCTTCGACCGCCTGCGCGAGCACAACTACACGCTGTGGAGCGTGGACGCCGGCAACGAGGGCTTCAGTGGCTGGATGGCGCTGACCCGCGATGACGACGCCCTGCTGGCGCTGTGCTCGCTGCTGAACGTGGAAGTGCGGCTGGGCAGCGACCCGTTCTGAGATTCACCGGTAGCGCCTACGGCCGGTACTGCGCCCTGGCGTTGGCGATCACCGCTTTCACCTGCACGCGATCCACGTGCCGGGAAATGGCCACCGCGCCCAGCGCGAGCGCCTGCGCACGCAGTTCGGCGGTGACATCGTAATGGGCCCCGCTGGCCTTGTTCTGGAAGGCGCGTGGGGGAATGCCGAGCTGCGCCGCCATCGCGTGCAGCTCGGCCAGGGTATCGGCCATCAGGTGCGCCCAGCGCTGACCGCGCCAGGGATGCACCGCGTCATCGACGTAGACCGACACCGCCGCCGCCGGATCAGGCCTGCGGCTTGCCGTCGGCGTCGGCGGCCGGAGTGGCCTCGGCGTCGGCAGCGCCTTCGGCGCCGGCAGTGTGCGCAGCCGCTTCATCGGCAGCTTCGCCTTCGGCGGCTGCGTCTTCAGCCTGCTCGCTGGCGAACTCGGCCACCAGCTTGTCCAGGTATTCCTCGGCGGTCTGGCCTGCTTCTTCGGCCAGGGTATCGAGCAGCTTCTGCATCAGCTCGGAATATTCCAGGGTGACCTTGCGGCCTTCGGCTTCCTGCACGTTGGACAGGTGTTTGAGCATGGCCAGCATCGGCACCGGGTTTTCGGCATTGCCCATGGTCTGGCCGCCGATGGCCAGCAGCCACTCGCGGCCCTGCAGGCCGATGGCGGCCACGGCCTGGCCGTCCTCGTTGACCAGCACGGCATGGTTCTGCACCTGCTGCTGGGCGTTCAGACGGAGGAACGGGCGCTTGGTCTGCTGCTTTTTGCGCTTGTCGCGCTTGGCCTTGGACAACTTGGACATGGGGGTGTGATCACCTGGAGTCGGAAAGACCGCCATTGTAGCGGCCGCGCGTAGGTGGGGTCAGATCCCTTTCCATGGGAAAGGGATCTGACTCCGATTCAGCGCTGTGCGGACCAGGGCCCGCACCCACAGATTACTTTCCTGGCCCTTGCGCGGCCTGCACGTCCGGGTCCACGGTGGTCGCCGACAGGCCCACCTGCGGCCCGGCGCCGGCCAGCGCTGCTTCTTCGGCAGCCTTGGTCATCACCACGATGCTGATGCGGCGGTTGATCGGGTTCTGCGGGTCGGTCCTGTCGAACAGCACCGATGAAGACAGGCCGACCACGCGGGTGATCTTGCTGTCGTCCATGCCGCCATCGACCAGCGCGCGGCGCGCGGCATTGGCGCGGTCGGCGCTCAGTTCCCAGTTGCCGTAGCCGCGTGCGGCCGAATAGGCGGTGATGTCGGTGTGGCCGGTCAGGCTGATCCGGTTCGGCACGTGGTTCAGGTACTCGGCTAGCTCGTGCAGGATCTGCTGCGTGTACGGCTTCAGGGTGGCGCTGCCGAGGTCGAACATCGGCCGGTTCTGCTTGTCCACGATCTGGATGCGCAGGCCTTCCGGGGTCAGGTCCAGCAGCAGCTGGTCCTTGAACGGTTCCAGCGCCTGGCTGCGGCTGATCGCCTCCTGCAGCTCCTTCATCAGCGCTTCCAGCTGCTGCTTGTCGCGCTGCTGTTCGTCCACCGGCTGCGGTATCGACTCCTGCTGGTTCTGGAAGGGATCGTTGCTGTTGCCACGCGAGACGTCGGTGGCGCCACCCAGCTTGATCATCGAGGTGCTGGCACCGCCCGGCCCGGCCATGCCCGGCGCCGGCGTCGCGCTGGAGCCGACCAGCGGGCTGGGGTTGCGGAAGTACTCGGAAATGGCCGCGCGCTCGGGCTTGCTGGTGCTGGCCATCAGCCACAGCACCAGGAAGAAGGCCATCATCGCGGTCACGAAGTCGGCATAGGCCACCTTCCACGAACCGCCGTGGTGGGCGGCGTGGCCGGCCTTCTTGACCCGGCGGACGATGACGGTGGGCTTGGTCTCGGCCATGGCTTACTTGACCGTCTTCAGGTGCTGCTCGAAGTCGGAGAACGCCGGGCGCACGTTCGACGGCAGCGTCTTGCGGGCGAACTCCAGCGCGATCTTCGGGTTGTAGCCGCGCAGGCAGGCCAGCAGGGCGGTCTTCACCGACTCGTAGATGCGGCTGTCCTGCTCGGCACGGGCTTCCATTGCCGAGGCCATCGGGCCGACGAAGCCATAGCCCAGCAGGATGCCGAGGAAAGTGCCGACCAGCGCGCCGGCCACATGGCCACCCACTTCGACAATGTCGCCGCCGATCGAGCCCATGGTGATGACGATGCCCAGCACCGCCGCCACGATGCCGAAACCAGGCAGGCCGTCGGCGACCTTGGTCAGCACCTGCGACGGCGCCATGGCTTCGGCGTGGTGCTTCTCCAGCTCCAGCTCCAGCAGCGGCTCCAGCTCGTGCGGCTCGATGTTGCTGCCGATCATCAGGCGCAGGCAGTCGGTGATGAAGTCGATCAGGTGGTGATCGGCCTGCACCTTCGGGTAGTTGCCGAACAGCGCGCTTTCGGCCGGGCGCTCGACGTGGTCTTCCAGCGCCATGAAGCCTTCGCGGCGGGCCTTGTTGAGCAGTTCGTACACCAGGCTGAGGACATCGATGTAGTCCTGCTGCTTGTAGCGCGGGCCCTTGAACACGCCGACCATGGCCTGCAGCGTCTGCTTGACCGTCTTGGCCGGGGTGCCGACCAGGAACGCACCCAGCGCGGCACCGCCGATGATGACCAGTTCGTAAGGCTGCCACAGCGCCCCGAGGCGGCCGTGTGCGCCGAGGTAGCCGCCCAGCACGCTGATGATGACGACCAGGAATCCAACGATGATGAGCATGGCGCGACGCAAGGAGGGGGGATATCTCCTTGTCGGCCTGACACCGGTGTTTCTGAAGAGGGAATTCTGTGAAGTCGGTCAGCGGGCCATTTCGGTGGGTCTCAGCCCGCCACACCGGCTTCCGCGCCGCCACGCTGCAGCGGATCGGGCCACGGCTCGCCGTTGCCGGTGAATGAAAGTGAGACCGAGTTCAGGCAGTGACGCTCGTAGGTGGGCGGCGGACCGTCCGGGAACACATGGCCCAGGTGGCTGCCGCAGCGGGCGCAGGTGATCTCGGTGCGCACCATGCCGTGGCTGCTGTCGCGGATCTCGCGCACATGTGCCGGGTCGAACGGAGCGAAGAAACTGGGCCAGCCGGTGCCCGAATCGAACTTGGTGCTGGAGCGGAACAGCGGCAGCGCGCACAGCCGGCAGCAGTAGACGCCCTCACGCTTGTTGTCGAGGAATACCCCGCAGAAGGGCGCCTCGGTGCCGTGCTGCAGCAGCACGCGGCGCTCCTCGGCGCTGAGCCCGGCGACCAGGGCTTCGGTCTGCGTGGCGGTGGGGGGCGTCAGATCGAAAGCGCTCATGCTGGCTCTCCGTGGGGTTGTGGCCTGGGATGCCGCAGACGTGGGGGTGTCAGCGCGCGCTTGCAAGTGTGATGGCCGTTCATGGCCGGCACACAGGGGCAGGCGCAGGGTAAATGTGGACCACCCTGGAGCGCGCCATGAAACCCCGCCTTGTCCTGCTGTTGTCGGCCCTGCTGCCTCTGCTCGCCCAGGCGCAGGTTCCCACCGGCAATCCCACCGCCACCCGCAGCGGCTCGACGCTGGCACCGCCGCCTGTCGCCCCGCCACCGCAGGCATCGCGCCCGCAGCCGCAGGTGCTGCCCTCGCCGCAGCCGGCCCAGCCGATCCGCTCGACCGGCCCGGCCCAGGTCGCCCCCACGCCCGCACCGACGTTGCCGGACAAGGTCTACGACCGCAACGGCCGCATCGTTCCCGGCGTCAAACCGGTCGGCCCCAACCGCGTGTTTGACTCGCGCACCGGCCGCTACTACGACAGCGTACCCACCGGCGACGGCCAGCAGATCAAGCGCTGACCCCAGCGCCCGCAGCCGATCGCGTAACCCAAAGAGAGCGCAGCGACCCGCTGTCGCTCTTTTTTCTTTTTCTTTTCCGTGGCTGGCGCCCGCATGAACCTGTCCAAGGCCGGGCGGGTGGGCTGTGCAGGGGCGTGAGCCGCATGGGCCCGAGGCATGCCTCGGGCGGGTTGGGCAGGACGCCCAACCCCGGTCTTGCCGTGTGCGCAGGACAGCGCACACGAGCAAGCGGCGACCGAGCTTACAGGGACGTACTTGCAGCGTCCCCTGCACAGGCCCCCCCCCCCCCCCCCCCCCCCCCCGCCCCACCCGCAGCGCCGCACCAGGCCCCAGCCACGAGGGGCTCAGCCGTTGGCAGGAAACCCGCCACCCACATGAACGCCGGAAAACAGCCCCCGCCCTGCACGCCCCGCATCACCCGTTTTTCGCCTGCGATTAACCGCACCAGGACCACGGTGGACCTGCGCCGGCATCCCCGCCGTCGCGCTTTCCCTCGTCCCCTTGGAATACGATCATGGCCAACCAGCAGAACCGTCATCCCGGCAAGGAACAGCAGGGCAAAACACCGCAGGACCCGCAGCGCCAGCAGCAACAGCAACAGCAACAGCAGCCGAACGAGCAGCAGAAGAAGAATCCGCAACAGGGTTCCATGAAGAACCCGCAGCAGCGCTGATGCAGCCAGGGGCCAGAGCCCGTCCCACGGGGTCTGGTCCCGCCGCCGCCCGTCGACTCAATCGGGAATCGGCAGCGACCAGGTCTCCTTGACCTCTTCCATCACGATGTAGCTCTTCGATTCACGCACATGCGGCAGGGTCAGCAGGGTGCTGCCAAGCAGCTTGCGATACGAGGCCATCTCGCTGATCCGCGCCTTTAACAGGTAATCGAAATCGCCCGACACCAGATGGCATTCCAGCACGTTGGGCAGCTTCAGTGCCGCCCGCCGGAACTCTTCGAAGATGTCGCCGGATTTGTAGGCCAGGCTGATCTCCACGAACACCAGCAGGCTGGCTTTCAGCGCCGACGGGTCCAGGTGGGCGTGATAGCCGGTGATCACCGCTTCGCGCTCCAGCCGGCGCACGCGCTCGGTGCACGGGGTGGTCGACAGGCCGACCCGTTCGCCCAGCTCGGTGAAGGAAATGCGGCCTTCGCTCTGCAGGATGCGCAGGATCTTGCGGTCGATCTTGTCCAGTTCGCGGGCGCGGGTGGTCATGGCCATCAACCTCGAGGAATGAATCAAAGGAAAATATCCTGCCTGTATTCCTAAAATCAGGCAAATCACCTAGGAACGGAAGAATATACTTCCCCGATTATGGCCCCTGCGCACCCAAACGCAGGGAATGATCGGGTTGGAGAATTTCCATGCGAGTCCTAGTTCTCGGCAGCGGCGTGATCGGCACCACCAGTGCCTGGTACCTGCGACAGGCCGGGTTTGAAGTCACGGTCGTCGACCGCCAGCCCGGTCCCGCGCTGGAAACCAGCTTCGCCAATGCCGGCCAGCTGTCCTTCGGCTATACCTCGCCGTGGGCCGCGCCGGGTGTACCGAAGAAGGCCATCGGCTGGCTGTTTGAAAAGCACGCCCCGCTGGCGATCAAGCCGGGCATGGACCTGGCCCAGTACCGCTGGCTGTGGCAGATGCTGCGCAACTGCACCCACGAGCGCTACGCGATCAACAAGGCGCGCATGGTGCGCATGTCCGAGTACAGCCGCGACTGCCTGAACGAGCTGCGCGCGCAGATCGGCATCGATTTCGAAGGGCGCGACCTGGGCACCACCCAACTGTTCCGCACCCAGCAGCAGCTGGATGCCTCGGCGCAGGACATCGAGATCCTGGCCCAGTACGGCGTGCCATACGAAGTGCTGGACCGTGCCGGCATCATCAAGGCCGAGCCCGCGCTGGCCCACGTCGATGGGCTGGTCGGCGCGCTGCGCCTGCCACGCGACCAGACCGGCGATTGCCAGCTGTTCACCCGCCGCCTGGCGCAGATGGCGGCCGAAGCGGGTGTCGAGTTCCGCTACGACCAGGACATCACCGGTGTGGAATTCGACGGCGACCGCATCACCGGCGCACGTATCGGCGGCAAGCTGGAAACCGCAGACCGCTTCGTGGTCGCACTGGGCAGCTATTCGCCGGCACTGGTTGCGCCGCTGGGCATGCGCCTGCCGGTGTACCCGCTGAAGGGCTACTCGCTGACTCTGCCTATCACCGATCCGGCGATGGCGCCGACCTCGACCATCCTCGATGAGAGCTACAAGGTTGCGGTGACCCGCTTCGACAACCGCATCCGTGTCGGCGGCATGGCCGAAGTGGCCGGCTTCGACCTGTCGCTGTCGCCGCGCCGCCGCGAGACGCTGGAGCTGGTGGTGCGCGATCTGTACCCGAAGGGCGGTGACCTGGCCAAGGCCGAGTTCTGGACCGGCCTGCGCCCGGCCACGCCGGACGGCACGCCGGTGATCGGCGCCACACCGTTCCGCAACCTGTTCCTCAACACCGGCCACGGCACGCTGGGCTGGACCATGGCCTGCGGCTCGGGCCGCTACCTGGCCGACCTGATGAGCGCGCGCCAGCCGCAGATCAGCACCGAAGGCCTGGATATCTTCCGCTACGGCCAGTACCGCCACGCCCCGCAACATGAGAACCGCACATGCGTCCTGCCCGCGCGCTGATCGATCTGGGCGCACTGCGCAGCAACTATCGCCTGGCCCGTGAACTGGGCGGTGGCAAGGCGTTGGCGATCATCAAGGCCGATGCCTATGGTCACGGTGCGGTGCGCTGCGCACAGGCACTGGAAGGCGAGGCCGACGGCTTCGGCGTCGCCACCATCGAAGAGGCACTGGAGCTGCGCCAGGCCGGTATCCGTGCCCCGATCCTGCTGCTGGAAGGCATCTTCGAGCCCGGCGAAATGGCGCTGGTGGCAGAGCATGACCTGTGGTTCTCGGTAGGCTCGCCGTGGCAGCTGGAAGCGCTGGCCGCGTTCGACAGCCCGCGCCCGCTGACGGTGTGGCTGAAGCTGGACAGTGGCATGCACCGGCTGGGCTTGGACGTGGCCGGTTTCCGCGCCGCGCACGCGCGTGTGTCGGCACTGCCGCAGGTGGCGCGCATCGTACTGATGACCCACCTGGCGCGCGCCGATGAGCTGGACAGCGAGCGCACCCATGAGCAGGCCGCGACCTTCGTGGAGGCCATCGAAGGCCTGCAAGGTGAGACCAGCGTCTGCAATTCGCCGGCGCTGCTGGGCTGGCCGGATGTGCGCAGTGACTGGGTGCGCCCGGGCCTGATGCTGTACGGGGCCAACCCGCTGCCGGACAACAGCGAACTCACTGCGCGCCTGCGCCCGGTGATGACGATGCAGTCCAAGGTGATCGCCGAGCGCTGGATCGAGGCCGGTGAGCCGGTCGGCTACGGTGCGCGTTTCGTCGCCAAGGCACGCACACGCGTGGGCGTGGTCGCACTGGGCTATGCCGATGGCTATCCGCAGTTCGCGCCCAACGGTACCCCGGTGCTGATCGATGGCCAACCCGGTGGGCTGATCGGCCGGGTGTCGATGGACATGCTGACCGTGGACCTGACCGCGCATGCGCAGGCCGGCGTCGGCAGCGTGGTGGAGCTGTGGGGCACTGCGCCGACCCTTTCAGAGTTGGCGCCGCGTTGCGGTGTCAGTGCCTACCAGCTGCCGTGTGGTGTCAAGCGCGTGGCACGCGTCTACCAGGATTGACTGGCCCTGGTAGCGGGCGACCTTGGTCGGCGCCGTGAATGCGTGTCGACCAAGGTCGACACCTACCGGGCAGCGGTGACGCGCGAGGTCAGCTGACGCTTCACCCAGTCATCGATCAGGCGCTTTTCATAGCGCAGCGGATCGGTATCGCTCTTCAGGCCGATGTTGTGCAGGTAGCCGCTGTCGCTAAGGCGGGCGTCGCCTTCATCGATGATGCGCCCACTGGCGTCCTTCAGCGTGTACTGAAGGGTGATCCGCGGCGGGTAGATGTCGCGCATGATCCGGATGTCGCTGCCACGCGGGCCGTGCCAGGGCTCGTAGTCGCCCGCGCGCTTGATATCGACCAGGGTCACGTCCAGCGTCTGCCCGGGCTGCAGTGGCTTGGCGGCGCTGGTCTGTACGTAGCGTGCCAGCTGCTGCACCCAGTCACCGCGTTCAGCCTCGAAGCGGTTGCTGCTCTGGCGGAGCTCGGTGAATTTCGCTGGATCATTCCACTGGACGCTGACCGGGCCATCGGCCTGCAGCGCGCGCGGTGCGTCGGGCGCGGTTACCGTGCGCGGCGCGGCGCCCACACTGCCCACGGCAAGCATGCCGGCCAGCAGCAGGGCGGTTGAAAGCGAACCTTTCATGGCAGTCTCCTGCGTCCCCGAAGCGGGGAGGATGATGATCTCGGATCGAGTGTGATCCCGCCGGACGGCCGCAGCAATGGTCAGTAGCGTCAAATGCGTCAACAGTTGCCGCCAATTCATGGTCGTCAACCGTGACTGACGGCGCTTGACGCTGTGAATACGCGCTCTGGAAGATGCTGTACCTCCATCCGGTCTTTCCCCCACGCCCTTGTCCACACTGCCGCCCCTCGTGGAGCGCTCACCCTTGATGGTGCCGACGCCCGAAACTGACCTGCACCATGGCGTGCTTGAGCGCATCCACGCAGGTTTCTGTGTGATCCAGGTCCTGTTCGACGGTGATGAGGCAATCGATTACCGCTTCCTCGAGGTCAACGATGCCTTCGAGCGCCATACCGGCCTGAAGGATGCCTGCGGCAAGCGCATGAGCGCGCTGGAGCCACAGCACGAAGGCGACTGGTTCCGGATCTACGGCGAAGTGGCGCGGACCGGGCGACCGGCGCAGTTCGAGATGGACGCCCGTGCCCTCGGGCGCTCGTTCGCGGTGGATGCGGTGCGTGTCGGCCGGCCGGGTGATGACCTGGTGGGCGTGCTGTTCTTCGATGTCACCGCGCGCAAGCAGATGGAAGTGGAGCTGGGCGAGAGCGAGGCCCGTTTCAGTGCGCTGGCCGATGGCCTGCCGATGCCGGTGTGGGTGCTGGACGAGCGCGGCCACGCCCGCTTCGTCAACAGTGCCTTCAGCGAGTTCTTCGGCGGCGACGAGAACCGCGTGCCGGAAGATGTCTGGCGCGGCCTGGTGCACCCCGACGATGCGTCGGTGTTCGAATACGAACTGCAGGAAGCCCTGAAAGCGCAGCGTTCGATGCATGCCCTGGTACGCGCCCGCCGTGCCGATGGACAGTGGCGCTGGCTGGAAATGAACGCCCGCCCGCGCTTCTCACGGATGGGCCGTTTCATCGGCCTGGCCGGCAGCAGCCCGGACGTCACCGAGCGTCGCGAGATCGAACTGGCGCGCGAGGAGCTGCTGCAGTCCGAGCGCGCCGCGCGCAGTGCCGCGGAGAACATGGCGCGGCTGAAGGATGAGTTCCTGGCCACGCTGTCGCACGAGCTGCGCACGCCGCTGACCACGATCCTGGGCTGGAGCGAACTGCTGCTGCAGCGCGTCGATGCCACCAGTCCGCTGTACAAGGGCCTGGGCGTGATCGCCAACAGCGCCACCGCGCAGAAGCGGTTGATCTCGGACATGCTCGATCTCAGCAGCATGCTGCTGGGCAAGGTGCAGCTGGAAGTGGAAGTGCTGGACCTGCGCGACCAGTTGAACGAAGCGATGGGCGCGCAGGAGCTGGTGGCCGAGGGCAAAGCGCTGGACGTCACCCTGCAGCTGCCGACGCAGGCCTGCCAGGTGCTGGGCGATGCCACCCGGCTGCAGCAGGTGTTCTGGAACCTGCTGTCCAACGCGATCAAGTTCACCCCGGCTGAGGGCCGCATCGACGTGCAGCTGCAGGCCGATGGCAACTACTGGACGATCACCGTGCGTGATACCGGCGACGGCATCGCGCCGGAGTTCCTGAACCATCTGTTCAGTCGCTTCCGCCAGGCCGACGGCACCACCACCCGCCGTCATGGCGGTCTGGGCCTGGGCCTGGCCATCGTGCAGCAGCTGGTCGAGCTGCACGGCGGTACGGTCAGTGCGGCCAGCGATGGGCATGGTCATGGTTCCACTTTCACCGTGCGCCTGCCGCAGCACCTGCCCGATGCCGAACGGCGTCCGCTGCGTGAGGTCGTCAGCGGTCCGATCCTGGAGCCGATGGTGGTCGAACCGTACCCGTTGCGCGGCCTGCACGTGCTGGCGGTGGAAGACCAGCCTGAAGTGCTGGAGTACCTGCGGCGCATGCTGGAAGAGCAGGGCGCCAGCGTGTCTGCGGCCAGCTCTGCGGGCGAGGCACTGGCGCTGCTGGCCGACAATGGCCACCTGCAGTACCACGTGCTGCTGACCGACATCGGCATGCCGGGCATGGATGGCTATGGCCTGGTGAGCACGCTGCGCGAGGACCTGGGCGTGGATGCCGCGGCATTGCCTGCGGTGGCGGTGACGGCGCTGGCGCGTGCCGATGACCGTCGCCGTGCGTTGGCCTCGGGCTTCCAGGAACATGTGGCCAAGCCGTACTCGGTGGCCCAGTTGGTGGGTGTGGTGCGGCGCGTGCAGGCCACGCGCGGGGACAGCCTGCTGCACTGAGCATTCACGGCCAATCGGCGATCCTGCTCGCCTGCACGCAGGAGGTTGTCGATGTCCCGTATTGCTCCCCGAGTCCATACCGATGCCGCGCAGATCGCGCGCCTGGAAGCCCTGCTGCCGCAATTGCACGGGGAAACCGAAGTGCAGCTGACCCTGCACGATGGTCGCCGCCTGCTTGGCACCGTGGCCGTGCAGCCAACGTTGCAGCAGTACCGCAATGAGGCCGGCGACGAAGGCAGCAATGGCCAGCTGCGGCTGGACGATCTCGATACCCCGGTGCAGCAGCATCACGTGTGGCTGGATGAAATCGCCAGCATCCGCGAGCTACCGCCGAGGCTCTGACGCCCTCTGCGGATGGCTGCATCCACGCATGGCGTGGATCTACTCCGACCGCATCCGCAGATGGCATGGATCAACAGTAGAGCCACGCCATGCGTGGTCGCGACGGTCAATGCTCGAACAGCGTTGCCGTCGCCTCGAACCTGCGCGCATAGGCGCGCTCCTCGGCCACCCGCGCCACTTCATCGTCTGCCAGATCCGGTGCCCCATACACGGCGTAGGCCACGCTGCCATCGGCGCCGTGGCCGACCTGGTGCAGGCGGTAGCGGGAGTGGCCGCCACCGGTATCCTCCGGGTAATGCACGGGGGGATGGCTGCCTTCCAGGTCCATTTCACTGTTGTCGACAACACCTCCGACGAACAAGGCACGCATGCAGGATCTCCAGGAATTGCGGGGGAGCTTCTACCCTGAACGCTGGCATGTTGCTGCGGCATCAAAGCAACGTTGAAGTTTCGCAAAGCGGTGACCGGGGCCGGGCCGGACAAGCCGGTACAATGGACGGCCCTCACGCTTCCAGTACCCGCGCCGATGGCATCCAGCGACGACGCCCCCCTGCAGACCCTGTTCCTGCCGTTCTCCAGCGGCGCCCTGCGCTGGCCGGAGGGTCCGGTGGCTTTCCTGCGCGCCCGTGACGGCTGGCCCCTGCGCGAGCAGGCCGGCGGCCATGAGGTCGACTGCGAGCAGAGCTTCGCTCCGTTCGCGCAGCCGCTGCAGCAGGCCGCTGGCTGGACCGTCAGCGGCCAGCTGGATGATGTTGCCGGCCGCGGCCGTTACCCGCTGGTGCTGGTGCTGCCGCCGCGCCAGCGCGAGGAAGCCCGCGCGCTGTTCGCCCGCGCCCTGGCGCTGGTCGCCGAGGGTGGCCGCATCGTGGCCTGCCAGCACAACAACGAAGGCGCCCGCTCCGGCGAAGGCGACCTGAAGCAGTTGGCCGGCCTCGGCGGCAGCCTGACCAAGAACCATTGCCGCGTGTTCTGGACCGCTCCGCTGCAGGGCCAGCATGATGCGGACGTGGCCAAGCGCTGGGGCAGCCTGGACGCGGTGCGGCCGATCGTCGGCGGCCGTTTCCTCAGCCGCCCGGGCGTGTTCGCCTGGGACCGCATCGACCCAGCCTCGGCGCTGCTTGCCGAACATCTGCCGGCCGACCTGGCCGGGCGTGCGGCAGACCTCGGTGCCGGTTACGGCTACCTGTCGCGCGAGCTGCTGGAGCGCTGCCCGAAGATCACCACACTGGACCTGTACGAGGCCGAGAAGCGCGCGCTGGACCTGGCCGAACTCAATCTGGCGCCGCCGCCGCGCCCGGTGCCGCTGCGCTTCCTGTGGCGCGACGTTACCGCCGGTATCGAGCCGGACTACGACGTCATCATCAGCAACCCGCCGTTCCACACACCCTCGCGTGCGGATCGCCCGGACATCGGCCAGCGCTTCATCGCCGTGGCCGCGCAGGCACTGCGCCCGGGTGGGCGCCTGTACGTGGTGGCCAACCGCCATCTGCCATACGAATACACGCTCAATGAGAGCTTCGGCGCGGTGCGCGTGGTTGCCGAGCGCGATGGCTTCAAGCTGGTCGAGGCGGTGAAGGGCAAGGGGAAGGGACGGTGAAACTGGTCAAGCACATCGCCAATCTCGGCTACGGCAGCCGCAAGCAGGTGCAGTGGATGTTCCGCGAAGGCCGCGTCACCGACGCCGACGGCGAGGTGCTGTATGCCGACGACCAGGTGCCGCATGAAGCGGTGCGCGTCGATGGCGAGCCGCTGGACCCGCCGGTGGGCCTGTCGCTGGCGATGTACAAGCCGGCCGGCTACACCTGCTCGACCAAGGACAAGGGCCGCCTGATCTACGACCTGCTGCCGCCGCGCTTCCGCGACCGCGACCCGGTGCTGTCCACCGTCGGCCGCCTGGATCGCGAGACCAGTGGACTGTTGCTGCTGACCGACGACGGCAACCTGCTGCACCGGATCATTTCGCCGAAGTCGAAGCTGCCCAAGGTCTACGAGGTGGAGCTGGCTGAGGACCTGCGCGGTGATGAGGCGGCGCTGTTTGCCAGCGGCACGCTGATGCTGGAAGCGGAGAAGACGCCCCTGCTGCCGGCTGAACTGCAGGTGCTTGGGCCGCGCAAGGCGCGCCTGGTACTGCACGAAGGTCGCTACCATCAGGTACGCCGCATGTTCGCTGCCGCAGGCAACCACGTGCAGGCACTGCACCGCAGCCGCGTCGGTGGCCTGGACCTGGAGGGACTGGCCGAAGGGCAATGGCGGCTGCTGACCTCCACCGATCTGGATACGCTGTTCGCTCCATGACCTCCATCGCTGCGCTGCCGTTCCTGCCTGACGCCGTCATCTTCGACATGGACGGCCTGATGATCGACAGCGAGCGTGTATCGCTTGCGTGCTGGAGCGAGGCGGCGGAAGAGTTCGGCCTGCCGCTGGATGCCAGCTTCTTCGTGCGCATGGTCGGCCTTGGCGACCGCGACAGCCAGGCGCTGCTGCGCCAGCAGGGCATCGAAGACAGCATGATCGAGGCGATGGCCGCGCGCTGCCATGATCTGTATGAAGAGCGCACGCAGACCGGCTTGCCGCTGCGCCCGGGCATCCTGGAACTGCTTGAGTTGTTGAAGTCGCACGCGGTGCCGCGTGCGGTGGCGACCTCGACCCGGCAACCGCGGGCCAACCGCAAGCTGGCGGCGACCGGGCTGCTGCCGTACTTCGATGCGGTGGTTGCCGGTGGCGACGTGGCGCGGGCCAAGCCGGCACCGGACATCTACCTGCTGGCCGCGCAGCGGCTGGGCAAGGCACCAGAACGCTGCCTGGCGCTGGAGGATTCCCCGGCCGGCACGCGTGCCGCACTGGCTGCGGGCATGACCGTGATCCAGGTGCCGGACCTGGTGCATCCCGATGAAGAACTGCGTGCGCTGGGCCACCGCATCGTCGGCTCGCTGGTGGACGCCCACGCACTGCTGCTGCCGCTGTTGCCGAGGTAGCTGCCAACCTTGGTTGGCACTGAGCCGAGCATGGGCTCGGCTCTACATCCATGGCTACCGCTCTGGTAGGTGCCAACCTTGGTTGGCACGCTTTCAGATCACACCCTGCCGAACACCAGCGCCGCGTTGGTGCCGCCGAAGCCGAAGCTGTTGGACATCACCGTATCCAGCTTCTGCTCGCGGCTTTCGCGCAGGATCGGGAAGCCTTCCACCTTCGGGTCCAGCTCGCCGATGTTGGCCGAACCGGCCACGAAGCCGTCGCGCATCATCAGCAGGCAGTAGATCGCTTCATGCACGCTGGCAGCGCCCAGCGAATGGCCCGACAGCGCCTTGGTCGAGGACAGCGGCGGAATCGCATCGCCGAACACCTCGCGGATCGCCCCCAGCTCGGTCACATCGCCCAGCGGGGTCGAGGTGCCGTGGGTGTTGAGGTAATCCAGCGGACGGTCAACGTTCTGCAGCGCCATCTTCATGCAGCGCACGGCGCCTTCACCGGACGGCGCGACCATGTCGGCGCCATCGGAGGTCACGCCATAGCCGATCAGCTCGGCATGGATGTGCGCGCCACGCGCCACGGCGTGGTCGTAATCCTCCAGCACCAGCATGCCTCCACCACCGGCGATGACGAAGCCATCGCGGTCCTTGTCATACGGGCGTGAGGCGCTGGCAGGGGTGTCGTTGAAGCTGGTGGACAGTGCACCCATCGCATCGAACATCACGCTCATCGACCAGTGCAGGTCTTCACCGCCGCCGGCGAACATGATGTCCTGCGCGCCGTGGCGGATGAGGTCGGCAGCCGCGCCGATGCAGTGTGCGGAGGTCGCGCAGGCGGCCGACAGCGAGTAGCTGACGCCCTTGATCTGGAATGCGGTGGCCAGGCAGGCCGACACGGTCGAGCACATCGTGCGCGGCACCATGTACGGACCGACCTTGCGCACGCCGCGGCTGCGCAGCAGATCGACCGCACCCACCTGCCATTCGCTGGAGCCACCGCCGGAACCGGCAATCAGGCCGGTGCGCAGGCCACTGACCTGTTCCGGGGTCAGGCCCGCATCGGTGATGGCATCGGCCATCGCCAGGTAGGCGAAGGCGGCGGCATCGCTCATGAAGCGCTTCTGCTTGCGATCGATCAGCGCGTCCAGGTCGAGGTCGACGCGACCGCCGACCTGGCTGCGCAGGCCGGCTTCGGCGTGGTCGGCCAGCGCGGTGATGCCGGCGCGGCTCTCGCGCAGGGCGGCCGAAACGGTATCCAGATCATTGCCGAGGCAGGACGTGATGCCCATGCCGGTGATGACGACGCGACGCATCAGAAGCTCCCGGTTTCAGTGAACAGGCCCACGCGCAGGTCGCGGGCGTTGTAGATCTCGCGGTCGTCCACGTACATGCGGGCGTCGGACTGGGCCATCACCAGCTTGCGGTTGATGACGCGACTGATGTCGATCTCGTAGCGCACCAGCTTCGCGTCTGGCAGCACCTGGCCGGTGAACTTCACTTCGCCGCAGCCCAGGGCGCGGCCCTTGCCGGGCGCACCCAGCCAGGTGAGGAAGAAGCCGGTCAGCTGCCACATGGCATCCAGGCCCAGGCAGCCGGGCATCACCGGGTCGCCGATGAAGTGGCAGCCGAAGAACCACAGGTCCGGACGGATATCCAGTTCGGCGCGTACCATGCCCTTGCCATGCGGTCCGCCGTCCTCGCGGATGTCGGTGATGCGGTCGAACATCAGCATCGGGTCGTTGGGCAACCGGCCGGCGGCAGCGCCGAACAGTTCACCGCGTGCGCTGGCCAGCAGCTGGTCGCGGTTGAACGCGTGGAGACGAGTCATGGAAAGCGCAATCCTGGAAGCGAAAACAAGGCAACGAGTTCCCGAGGATGCACGACGGATCAGGCGGATATCAAACCGCGTCTCCGTACGCGTGCGTAGTGTTTTCAGCTGAAACCACGCATCCCGTTGATGCACAACGACCATACTTCGGCGTCTGGACCGGTACGGTGCAGGTATCATGTGGGCCAACCATGAACGCACTGCGCAAGATCATCCACGTCGACATGGACGCCTTCTACGCGTCGGTGGAGCAGCGCGACGATCCGTCACTGCGTGGCAAGCCGGTGGTTGTGGCATGGCGCGGCGCGCGTTCAGTGGTGTGTGCCGCCTCGTACGAGGCGCGCGTGTTCGGCGTGCGTTCTGCGATGCCGGCCCTGCGCGCCGAGCGCCTGTGCCCGGACGCGGTCTTCGTGCCGCCGGACTTCGCACGTTACAAGGCGGTGTCGCGCCACGTGCGCGAGATCTTCCTGCGCCATACCGACCTGGTCGAGCCGTTGTCTCTGGATGAGGCCTATCTGGATGTCACGGTGCCAAAGAGTGACATCGTGCTGGCCACCGACATCGCCCGCACCATCCGCGCGCAGATCCGCGAGGAAACCCACCTCACTGCTTCAGCCGGGATCGCGCCGAACAAGTTCCTGGCCAAGATCGCCTCGGACTGGCGCAAGCCTGACGGCCAGTTCGTGATTCCGCCGCAGCGGGTGGATGCGTTCCTGCTGCCGCTGCCGGTGAACCGCGTGCCCGGCGTCGGCAAGGTGATGGAAGGCAAACTGGCAGCGCGCGGCATCGTCACCTGCGGTGACCTGCGGCAGTGGACGCTGCCGGATCTGGAAGAAGCCTTCGGCAGCTTCGGCCGCAGCCTGTACAACCGCGCACGCGGTGTCGACGAGCGGCCGGTGGAGCCTGACCAGCAGGTGCAGTCGATCTCCTCCGAAGACACCTTCGCCGAGGACCTGTTGCTGGAAGACCTGGCTGAAGCGATCGTGCAGCTGGCCGAGAAGACCTGGCATGCCACGCGCAAGACCGAACGCATTGGCCACACCGTGGTATTGAAGCTGAAGACCGCGCAGTTCCGCCTCCTCACCCGCAGCTTCACCCCGGAACGCCCGCCCGAGTCGATGGAAGAACTGCGCGACATCGCGCTGGCACTGCGCGCCCGCGTTGATCTGCCCGCCGACACCCGTTATCGCCTGGTCGGCGTCGGCCTCGGCGGCTTCCGTGAGAAGGAAGCCGTGGTGCAAGGGGAGTTGTTCGAGCACACCCAGACCGATCGTTCCTGATCGTTCATCCACGCATGGCGTGGATCCAAGTGTCGACCAAGGTCGACACCCACCAAGAGCAGGCCATGCCATCCAGACAGGTTGCGGAGATCTGTCGAAGGCGGACCCACCCCGCCAACCCACGGAATGCCCGCTTTTGCCGTTGCCGTTGCCGTCGATTCGGCAGGTGCAGGGCGCAGCCCTGCAAAAGAAAACCCCTACCTTACGGCCACTGCATCTCGCCCTTGGCCACCTTCGCACTCAACTCCAGCGACGCCACACCCGCCAGCTTCGGATAGCGCGCCTGCATCGCCTTCACCAATGCCGCACTGTCCTTGGCCTTGGCTGATTCAACATCGAAGGCGCGGATGTAATCCGCCGTAAAGCGCAACGCACTGGCATCCAGTGCCGCACCCTCCGCGTAATGACCGGGCACCACCACCTTCGGCTGCAACGCCTGCAGCTGCTGCAGCGTGCGCAGCCAATCGGCATGCGACTGCGGCGTCTGCGTATCAGCCATCCACACATGCTCGCCGGCCACCACCGGAATGCCACCGACGATTGCGCGCAGCGACGGCACCCACAGCACGCTGCGGTCCGGCGTCGGGCCATCCAGCCCGATCAACGGCAGGCGCTGGCCTTCCAGCTGCAGTGCATCGCCTTCCAGCACTTCAGGCACCACGATGCGTGCGGGAACGTCGGCGCCCATCTTCGGCCCCCAGTACGCCAGCTTGCCGGCCTGGGTTTCACGGATGTGCGCCACGGTCTGCGCGGTGGCGACGATGCGCGCCTGCGGGAACGCATCCTGCACGGTGGCCAGGCCGAAGTAATAGTCCGGATCGCCATGGCTGATGTAGATGGTGGTCAGCCGCTTGCCGCTGGCGCGGATCTGTTCGACCAGCCGGCGTGCATCGCCGGCGCCAAACTGCGCGTTGACCAGGATCGCGTCGTTGCGCCCTTCGATCAGCACCGAAGACACCGAGAACATCGCCTGCGGGCCGGGATGGAAGGTCTGCAGGCGCAGTTGCGATTTAGCGGCGCTGGCAGGCGCAGGCGCGGCCGGTGCGGCCAGCAGCGGGGTGCTGGCGAAACCTGCAGCCAGCGCGAGGGGGAACAGCAGGGCAGCGGTACGCATGGGAGGTGTCCTTTGGGATATTGAGCCGAGCATCGGCCCAGCGGGGGAGGTAGCGCCGGGCGACGCCCCGCGGGCATGAAACCCGGCGCATGCCGCGATCAGTACGCTGCAGTGATGATCTGCTTCGGGTACTTGCGCGCCTCCAGTTCGGCGACGAACGCAGCGCCGTAGTCGGCGTAGCTGATGCGGCTGTGGCCGCTGGCATCGGCGAGGAAGGCCCTGGGCTGCACGCGATACTGCCCACGCTCGTCACCCGGGCCGATTTCGGCGGCCGGCGAGAAGAAGGTCCAGTCCAGGTCATCCACTGCCTGCAGGCGGTTGAACGCTTCACGGTGGGCCAGCGCGTACGGCTTGTACGCCTCCGGGAAGGTGGGGGTGTCGACCAGCTGCACGCCGGGGGCGACTTCCAGGCTGCCGGCGCCACCGACCACCACCAAGCGCGGCACGTTGGCCTTGCGGGCGGCGTCGGCAAGCTGCGCGGCAACCTCGCCGACGCGGCCGATGTCGTCGCCCGGGCGCGGGCCGTAAGCGCTGGCCAGCACATCGTGGCCGGCAATGGCGGCGACCAGGGCATCCTGGTCATCCAGCGAGGCGATGACCGGATGGGCGCCGGCCAGCTCGGCCGGCAGGTCCTGCGCGCTGCGCACGATGACGGTCAGTTGGTGGCCGTTGGCCAGCGCGTGGCGGGCGATCTGGCGGCCGATGTTGCCGGTGGCACCGACGAGGGCGATCTTCATGGCAGGACTCCGTGGGGTAGGGCTGGGGAATGAGGCCACTGTAGGCCGCTGCAGTCGCTCGAAAAACAGCGTATAACGCGCTTGTTTGTTGCATGGATCGAGCAGATGGACCGATTGACCGCCATGACCGTATTCGTCGAAGTCGCCGAGCGCGGCAGCCTGACCGCCGCCGCCGAGGTGCTGGACATGTCGCGGGCGATGGTCAGTCGTTACCTGGCTGAGGTCGAAGGCTGGCTGGGCGCGCGGCTGCTGCACAGGACCACGCGGCGGGTCAGCCTGACCGGGGCCGGTGAAGCCGCGCTGGCGCGTTTCCGGCAGATGCTGGCGATTGGTGAGGAACTGCAGGGCGAGCTGGCCAGCGACGATCCCGAGCCGCACGGCACATTGCGCATCACCGCCAGCGTGTCGTTCGGACAGAGCCATCTGGCGCGCGCAGTGGCCGCCTTCGTGCAGCGCCATCCGGCCGCACGCATCGAACTGCTGCTGGTCGACCGCACGGTCAACCTTGTGGAGGAGCGCGTCGACCTGGCGGTGCGCATCGCGCGGCAGATCGATCCCAGCCTGATCGCACGCCGGTTGGCGATCTGCCACTCAGTGCTGTGCGCGACACCGGCCTATCTGCAGGTACGTGGCACGCCGACCGCGCCCGAACACCTCGCCGCGCACAACTGCCTGACCCATCACTACGTCGGCAAAAGCCTATGGCAGCTGCATCGTGAAGGGCGTTCGCTGTCGGTCGCGGTGGGCGGCAACATCAGCGCCAATGAAGCATCGCTGCTGCTGGAGGCCGTGCGCGCCAATGCCGGCATCGCCATGTTGCCGACCTACCAGGTCGCACCCTTGCTGCGCAGTGGCGAACTGATCGAACTGCTGCCCGAGTACAGCCTGGACGAGCTCGGCATCCATGCGGTGTATGCGTCGCGTCGACAGCAGCCCGCTATCATGCGGCGATTCCTGGACTTCCTCGCCGAGTGCTTCGCGAGCCCGGCGTTCCAGGATCTGGACTGGCGCCCTTCGGGCAAGGAGAACACATGAACCATGGACAGGCGTTGATCGACCGCAACCGTGCTGCCTGGGACCGCCAGGCCACCCGCGCACGCCGGATCGGCTGAAGGCGCGGGCGTACAATGGACGGCCCCACGTTGCACGAGTGAGCCGTCCCTTGTCGTATCCCTATCCGCTGGTCGTGTTCGACCTCGATGGCACGCTGGTCGACAGCGCCGCCGATATCGCCGAAGCACTGAACCGCACGCTGGAAGACATCGGCCTGGCGCGCGTACCCGAAGCCACCGTGCTGGGCTGGATCGGCGACGGCGTGCGCCGGCTGGTCGAACAGGCCGTGCAGGCTGCCGGGCGCGAAATCGACCTGGCAGCGGTGATGCCGACGTTCATGGTCCACTACCGCGAATGCCTGCTGCGCAGCCCGCAGCTGTTCGATGGCGTGGTGGAAGCGCTGGCAGGATTGCGCGCGTTGAACGTACCGCTGGCGATCTGCACCAACAAGCCGGCCGCGCTGGTGCCGCCGTTGCTGCAGCACCTGGGCATCGCCGAGGCTTTCGCGCTGGTGCTGGGCGGTGATTCGCTGCCGCAGCGCAAGCCCAGCGGCGAGCCGTTGCGGCATATCGCCGCGCATTTCGAACTGCCCGTTGATGCGTGCCTGATGGTGGGCGACTCGCTTACCGATTACCGCGCCGCCGAAGACGCCGGCATGCCGATCGCCCTGGTGCGTTACGGCTATCCGCGCGGACTGGACCTGGACAACGCGCACGCTGTCGCGGTGATCGACGACCTGCGCGAATTGCCGGGCCTGGCTGCAGGCATTCCGGTGTAGAGCCGAGCCTGCGCTCGGTTCTACAAGTAGATCGACACCATGCGTCGATGGCATCTGGGGGCGCCGGGCAATGCCCGGCGCCCCTTTTCACTTCGGCTGGTAACGCACGCTCAGCTGGTACTCGCGGCCGGGCTGGTTGAACCACGCCACGGTCTCGTACGCGCGGTCGAACACATTGGCCACCCGCGCCAGCACCGACCATGCCGGGGTCAGCGCGTATTCGGCGCGCAGATCCAGCGTGCCGTAGCCGCCGACCTTCACCGCGTTGGCGGCATCGTCGTAGCGCTTGCCCGCGCCCTGCACGGTCAGCCCGGTGCGGAAATCACCGAAGCGGCGGTCGATGTCCAGGCGCGCGGTCTGCTGCGCACGGCGTGCCAGCCAGTTGTCGAACTGCGCGCTGCCGCGGGTGCGGTTGCGCGGATCGGTGAAGCTGAGCTGCGCGTTGATGTCGAAGCCGGCCACGGTGGCGCCGCCGGTCAGTTCCGCACCGCGGATGCGTGCCTTTTCGACCTGCTGCATGCGGAAGGTGGCCGCGTCATAGGTGATCAGGTCATCGATGCGGGTCTCGTACACGTCCAGGCCCCAACGCCAGCCCTGGCCCTGCTGCGAGATGCCGAGGTTGGCACTCTTGGACTTCTCCGGGTCCAGCGCCGGCACGCCGCTCCACGGGTCGTACAGGTCGCTGAAGGTCGGTGCCTTGAACGCGGTGCCGTAGCTGGCGTTGACGCGCAGGCCATGGCCCAGCTCCATCGCCCAGCCGAGGCTGCCGGTGGCGTGGTTGCCGAACTGCTGGTTGTCGTCGTTGCGCGCGCTGACCTGCAGTTGGTGACGGCCGAAGCGCGCCTGGTACTGCAGGAACACACCGGTATTGCGGCGGCTGTCGACCAGGTAACCTGCGCTGCTGCCGTCCAGGTTGTCTTCGCTCCAGTCCACGCCGGCGCTGAGCAGCTGGCCTTCGGCCACACCGAGGTCGGCCTGCAGCGAGGCGCTGTCGCGGTGCGTCTGTGCGCTGCCGCGTGCACCGAAATCACCGACGTTGTCGGACTCGTTGTCGCTGCGGCCGACATTGGCAGTCAGCGTCAGCTGCTCGGACGGGGTGTAGCGCACCTTGCCGGCCAGCACCTGCTGGCGGGTCTCGGAGTAGTTGTAGTAGCCGTCGTAGTGGTTCTTGCCGTCGGCACGCAGGGCGCTGCCTTCCACGGTCCACTGGTCGCTCAGGTTGTAACCACCGCGCAGGCTCTTGGACAGGTTGCGGTAGCCATCGCGGTCGGGTTCATCGGCAAAGCAGCCGGCAAACAGCGTGGCCGAGCCGCGGCAGGCATCGATGCCGTCCGAATGCTGGTAGGCGATGTCGGCGCCGAACCAGCCGCGTTCGGTGCCACCGCCGATGCCGCCACTGGCTTCACGCAGGCCGTTGCTGCCGCCGCCCAGCTGGAAATGCGGAGCGAATTCGCCCTGGTTGCGGCGGGTGAAGATCTGGATCACGCCACCGATGGCGTCGGCGCCGTACAGGCTGGATTGCGGGCCGCGCACGATTTCCACGCGCTCGATCTGCGCCAGCGGCAGATCCTGGTACATCGCCAGGCCGAGGTCGGCGCTGTTGATGCGCACGCCATCGACCAGCACCACGGTATGCGAGGAATTGGTGCCACGCAGGAACAGCGAGCTCTGCTTGCCCAGGCCACCGGCATTGGTCAGATTGATGCCGGCGCGGCCCTGCAGCAGTTCCTGCAGCGAGGTGGCCTGGCTGGATTCGATCTGCGCACGGTCGATCACCTGCGCAGGCGCGATGCTGTCCTGCAGGGCGATCGGCGTACGGGTGGCGGTGACCAGCACCTGATCGAGGTCGGCGGCGCCATCATCGGCCAGCGCCAATGCAGGAAGCGCGGCCAGCACGGCCAGGGAGAGCATTCGGGACTGCAGTTTCATCGGGGGGACTCCTGGTGCCGCGCACGCCCGCGCAGCGAAGGGGAGGAGTCACAACAGGCAGGCACGCGCCGATGCCGCGGCCATCGCCGCAGACAACCAGCGCCATGCCCACCGCATCGCGACCTGAGGCTTCCGGGCCGGTCTCCGGGCTCGCCGCCGGGTGGCCCGAGGCCACCGTCCAGGCGCCTTCCCATGCCTGCGGCACAGTGGCGGGTTGCCTGGAACTGACGTGCTTACCGTTGCGGGGGCAGCGCCGGCATGGCGTGTTGTCACGCGTCACCGGCTTCCCGTTTCAACCTGCCGGCAGGGCCGCAGGTCACCTGGAAGTGCGCGCAGTCTACGGCATCGCGGCCGGCCCGTAGCGTCGAACCTGCACGACTGAAGAGGCGCGGATGCACCTGCACGGTGCAGCAGACCTGCGCCAGCGCCTAGAATGCAGCTCGAATTATCGTGGTGCCGTTGCCGATGTCCGTCTGTTTTCCGCTGTTCCCGCGCCGCCCTGACTGCGTACGCGCATGATCCTCGACCTGGTCCGCCATGCCGGCAACGGTCGCGATGAGTTCCTCGATGGCCGCAGCGATCCGCCGCAGCTGGCCCGCCTGCCGCAGGAGCTGGTCGATGCCTATGCCGGGCAGTCGTGGGAACGGGTGATCAGTTCGCCGCGCCTGCGCTCGCTGCATACGGCGATGGCACTGGCCACACCGCGCGCGCTGGACGTAGAGGCCGACGAGGAGTGGGAAGAGCTGGATTTCGGCGACTGGGATGGCCAGTCATTGTTCGATCTGCCGGAAGAGGCGCTGGCCGCCTTCCACGCCGATCCGCACGCGTTTCCGCCGCCGCATGGCGAGAGCTGGGGTCATTTCGAACGACGCATCGCACGGGCGCTGGACCGACTGCTGGATGACGACGACCCGGCGCCGACGGTAGTGGTCAGCCACGGTGGTCCGCTGCGCATGGTGCTGTCGCAGGTATGCGGCTTGCCGATGTCGCTGTGCTGGGCGCTGCGCATCGACCACGGCACGCGCCTGCGCGTGTGGGTCGAGCGTGGTGAAGCGGGGCTGGTGGGCGAGCTGCTGGAGCTGCAGCAACCCTGACGAATCCGGTGGCGCCGGGCCATGCCCGGCGGATTCCACATCACCCGCGCTACGCGCTCGCCGGGCATGGCCCGGTGCTACCGATCAATCCTCGTCGGCGCTCTCGGCCGCGCTGTCTTCGCCGTCGTCCTCGGCGTCGAAGCGCTGCTCATGCACCGGGCCCGATGCCGGACCTGCCGCCTTCAGCGGATGCACGGCGATACGCGCTTCGTAGTCGTGCACCAGCGCGGTGCGCTGCGGTTCGCTCAGTTCCTGCCAGTGGCAATCCAGCAGCGCACCTTCCAGCGAATACAGCAGGTTGAGGCTGGGCTTGAAGCCGGCACGCTTGACCTTGACGAAGGCGCCGACGGCACCGATGGCAACCAGGTCCTCGCGGCTGCGCAGGCCCACCTGGCGCAGCCATGCCGCACTCTTCGGGCCGATGTTGCGCAGCTTGACCGCGCTCACGCCAACGCTCCGACGAACACGCGGGCGATGGCTTCCAGACCGGCCTGGTCTTCAGCATCGAAGCGGCCGACGACCGGGCTGTCGATATCGAACACACCGATCAGTTCCTCACCCCGCAGCAACGGCACCACCAGCTCCGAGCGCGATGCGGCATCGCAGGCGATATGGCCGGGGAAGGCCTCCACGTCTTCGATGCGCTGGGTCATACGCTGGCTGGCGGCCGCACCGCACACGCCCTTGTCCAGCGGAATGCGCACGCAGGCTGGCAGGCCCTGGAACGGACCGACCACCAGTTCCTTGCCGTCATACAGGTAGAAGCCCACCCAGTTCAGGTCGGGCAGGGCGTGGTAGACCAGTGCAGCGAGGTTGGCCGCATTGGCGATGCGGTCGGACTCGCCGTAGACCAGGCCACGGGCCTGTTCCAGCAGCTGGGCGTATTGTTCCGGCTTGCTGCCGGTGAGCGAGGCGTTGGCGAACATGGCCGCAGTCTAGCAAGCGTACCGGGCCAGCGATAATGCAGGCTCTGTTGCCCTGCTGGAGCCTGTGATGTCCCTGCCTGCCACGTTGCCGACGGCCCTGTTCGTCACCGGCACCGATACCGAGATCGGCAAGACCGCCGCCAGTACCGCGCTGCTGCATGCGCTGCGCCGGCGCGGCCTGCGCGCGGTGGGCATGAAGCCGGTGGCCAGCGGCAGCCACGATCTGGGGCAGGGGCTGCGCAACGACGACGCGCTGGCATTGCAGGCCGCCAGCCTGCCGGTGCCGGACTACGCCGATCTGAACCCCTACGCATTGCGCCAGCCGTTGGCGCCGGAGCTGGCGGCAGCAGAAGATGGCGTGCGCATCGAGCTGGCCCCGATCGTGGCGGCCTTCGAACGTCTGCGCGCACAGGCTGACGTGGTGGTGGTCGAAGGCGTGGGCGGCTGGCTGGCGCCGCTGTCGGCGCAGCTGGACCAGCTTGATCTGGTGCGAGCGCTGCGGCTGCCGGTGGTGCTGGTGGTCGGCATGCGCCTGGGTTGCGTCAACCACGCGCGGTTGACCGCGCAATCGCTACTGGCCAGCGGCGTGGACTGCCTGGGCTGGATCGGCAACCACATCGATCCTTCGATGCAACACCAGGATGAGAACTTCGCGACCTTGCAGCAGCGCCTGCCGATGCCCTGCTGGGGACGCCTGCCGCATCTGCCGGGCGCCGATGGAGAAGCGTTGAGCACGTACCTGCACGACGCGTGAGGGTAGCGCCGGGCCATGCCCGGCGAGCGCGCAGCGCGGCAGGCAGAGAAGCCGCCGGGCGTGGCCCGGCGCTACCGATCCATCAACGTGCCACCAGCTCCCGCGCGATCGCACCCAACCGTTCCACCGCACCGATGAAGCGCGCGTCCAGGGTCTGGCAACACGACAACCGCAGGCAATGCCGGTACCGCGGGCCACGCGAATACACCTGGCCCGGCATGAACACGATGTCCTCCGCCAGTGCGCGCTCGAACAGTTCACGGGTGTCCACACCCGGCAGCTCCAGCCACAGCAGGAACCCTCCCTGCGGCTCGGTGGCGCAGGTGCCGGCCGGGAAATGTTCGGCGACCAGTTGCCGCAGGCGACCGACCTGCTCGCGGTACAACCGGCGCATGCGATGCAGGTGGTGCTCGTAGCTGCCTGCTTCCAGGTAGGCGGCCACCGCATCACCGAGCAGCTGCGGTTCGCCGCCGGTGGACTGGAATTTGAGCAGCGCGATACGTTCGGCGAAGCGTCCGCCATCGAGCCAGCCGATCCGATAGTCCGGTGCCAGCGTCTTCGAAAAGCCGCCGACCACCATCACCCAGCCATCGCGGTCGAACGCCTTCAGCAAGGGGGCCGGCGGCTCGCAGAACTGCAGTTCGGCATACACCGCATCTTCGATCAGCGGCAGCTGGCGCGCGTTGACCAGCTCGGCCAGGCGTTGCTTGTCGGCGATGGGCATCGTGCAGCCCAACGGGTTGTGCACGGTCGGCATCACCACCAGCGCCGCCAGCGGTGTGTGCTCCAGCAGTGCGTCCAGCGCATCCACGTCCAGGCCACGCTGCGGATGGGTGGGCAGTTCGATCGGTTGCAGGCCGAGCGTGGTCAGCAGCGGGTACAGGTTGAAGTACGAGGGCGCCTCGATGCCGACGGCATCACCGGCCTGGGTGACCGCGCGCAGGGCCAGCTGCAGCGCCTCCATCGCGCCATGGGTCAGCAGCAGGCGCTCGGTATGGGTATGCAGGCCCAGCCGTGGACCGCGCCGCACGATCTGCGCCAGCAGGCGTTGCGAACCGTTGGGGCGGGCGTAGGTTTCGACGGTCTGCTGGCCATGTCGCAGCACCTGTGCGGTATGCCTTGCCAGCTGCGCACCCGGGTAGAACTGTCGTCCGCGCGGGCCGGCAAAGGCCAGGTCGACCACGCCGGGGCGGCGCTGTGCTTCCAGCACGCGGGCCATCAGCATCTGCTGCAGCGGCGCTGTGGGTGCTGACGGCGCATCGCGCAGCGAACGCTGCGGTGCCGACAGTCGCGGCGCAACTTCGAAGCCGGCCTTCGGCCGCGGAATGACCAGTCCGGCGTCTTCCAGCTGGCGATAGGCCGCAATCACGGTGTTCAGGCTGAGCTGGCGCTGCGAAGCCATCTGCCGCAGCGACGGCAACCGGCTGCCGACCGGCAGGCGTCCGCCATGGATGGCTTCAGCCAGTTCGTCCGACAGCCGCTGGTAGCGGGGTGGGATCATCGTGGTGGTGTCTTCTGTATCCATCGACTCGACCCGCATCTGGTTCTGTACCCATGATGCCGACGAGCCTAGCATGTCGTTGTCGGCCGGGCCTGATCGGGGCCGGGTCGATACTTTCCAAGCGCACGGCCCTGTGGCCGTGCGTCTTTTTCTGTTGTGTGTAGAGCCGAGCCCATGCTCGGCTGCTCTTCCGCCAACAGCAGCCGAGCATGGGCCCGGCTCTACAGAAGAGGGGTGTCACCGCATCGGCACCAGCGCCGGATCGCGGCGATACAACGCCGGGAACTGCTTGCCGAGCGCGGCCAGCTTGGGCGCGTCGTAGTAGCGGATGTACGCGGCCTGCGGGAAGTTGCTCATGTAGTTCTGGTGGTAGCTCTCGGCCGGGTAGAAGCGCTGGCCACTGCCCACCTGGGTAACGATCGGCGCACGGTAGCTGCCCGCCTGGCCAAGCTGGCCGATGTAGGCGCGGCTTGCTGCCTGCTGGCGCGTGTCATCGACGAAGATCGCCGAGCGGTACTGGCTGCCGTGATCGGGCCCCTGGCGGTTGAGCTGGGTCGGGTCGTGCACCACCGAGAAGAACACCTGCATCAGCTGCCCATAGCTGACCTGGCGCGGGTCGTAGTCCACCTTCACCGCTTCGGCGTGGCCGGTGCGGCCACCGCTGACGCGCTCATAGCGGGCATCGGCGGCACTACCCCCGATGTAACCGGACACCGCGTTGCTCACCCCTTTGACGTGCTGGAACACGCCCTGCACGCCCCAGAAACACCCACCGGCGAAGACCACGCTGGCGTGGCTGGCGTCATCGCGGAACGCCGCGTCGCCACTGGGCACTGGCAGCGCCTGCACCTGTGCCGTGGGCTCGGCCGCTGTGGCCACCGCACTGCGGTCCACCAGCAGCACACCCGCGACCAGCGCGGTGGCAACCAGGCCGGCGACGCCGGCGGCAATGCCCTGTTCGAAGGAGAGTTTCATCATGTGCTCCCGGTTCAACCGAAGGTGAAGGCGTAGGCCTGCACGCCTGCGTCGAGGAATTCGATCTCGAAACGATGCGGACCGATCGTGCCGCGCTGGCGGATCAGCTGGTACAGACGGTGTTCGTTGACGGTACCGGTGCCATCGGCGGCCACGTCCGCGCCGGCATCGGCCGCTGGCAGTGGCTTGCCATCAAGCAGCACGCGGAAGCGCACCGGCGTTCCGTCCTCGCCCGGTGCCAGCACCAGATGCAGGTCGCGGGCATGGAACTGGAAGGCGATGCGCCCGCTGGCCTGCCGCAGCTGTGCCGCTTCATCGTTGACCAGCCACTGCCCGGACAGGCCCCATTGATTCAGCGCCAGGGTGGACGGCAGCGCGTAGCCAAATGCTGCGTCGGCGCGCTGCCCGCCCGGTGAGGCGAACTGCTCGGCACGTGCGTGGCCCAGGTAGGTTTCCGGCGAACGCAGGTTGCCCATGTCGGCCTGCGTGGCTACGCCCTGCAGGTCGGTCGCAGCGGGGTCCGCAGGCGGTGGCAGGTCGGTCTGCCCGGCTTCCACCAGCAGGCGGCGGATCACCTGTTCGGAGTGCGCGTAGTTGCCCTCGCCGAACTGATGGCCGCGGATGTTGCCCTGCGCGTCGATGAAGTAGTGCGCCGGCCAGTAGCGGTTGTTGAACGCGCGCCAGATCGAATACTGGTTGTCGAGCGCGACCGGATACTCGACCTTCAGCTGCTGCACGGCCTTCATCACGTTGCGCGGGTCGCGCTCGAACGCGAACTCCGGCGTATGCACACCGACCACCACCAGGCCATGGTCGCGGTAACGCTGCGCCCACTCGTGAACGAACGGCATCGCGCGCAGGCAGTTGATGCAGGAGTAGGTCCAGAAATCGATCAGCACCACCTTGCCGCGCAGCTGTTCCGCACTCAGCGGTGGGCTGTTGAGCCAGCCGGTGGCGCCGCTCAGCGAAGGCAATGTGCCTTCCACCGGCAGCGGCGCGCCTGCCTGCCCGGCTGCCATCATCATCATCGGCGGTGCCGCGGGTTGCGCGTCGGGCACGGCATCCAGCAGGCCCTGCTCGATGCGCGCGGTACTGACCGCGGACAGGCGGGTCAGCAGGCCGGTGTCCCAGCCCAGGCCGATCGCCACCACCGCCAGCAGCGCGGCCACACCCAGCACCCGGCGCACCACATTGCCCAGGCCGAGGCGGGCTTGCAGGGCACGGAACACGCGGCCACCCACCCATACGGCCAGCGCCAACGCGGTGACTGCGCCCAGCGCGTAGGCCAGCAGCAGCGAACTGGTGCCGACACTGGCGCCGTTCAGGGCGGCGCCGGTCAGCACCAGGCCGAGAATCGGGCCGGCGCAGGGCGCCCACAGCAGGCCGGTGGCGACGCCGATCAGCAGGGAGGTCCAGGCGCCGCCACGGCCGGCCGCATCAGCAGCATCGGCACGCGCGCTCAGCCGCGCACCGATGCGCTGGAACGGCGCCAGCAGATGGTCGGCAAGGGTCGGCCATAGCAGCGCGACGGCGAACACGGCCATCAGCACCAGTGCCACCCAGCGGCCGATCTGGTTGGCCTGCGCCACCCACTGGCTGCCGACCGCAGCCAGGCTGGCGACCACGGTGAAGGTCAGCGCCATGCCCAGCAGCAGTGGCAGGGTGCTGCGCAGGAAAGGACGATCGGCGCGTGCGAACACGAACGGCAGCACCGGCAGGATGCACGGGCTGAGCAGGGTCAGCACGCCCCCGAGATAGGCAAGCAGCAACAGCAGCATCATCATGCTCCCGAAGTGGGGGAAGAACCGAGTGGCACGCGCCAGCCGCCAGCGGCGTCCTGTTGTGCAGCCCCGGGGATGAACGTCATCGCCGCGCCGTTCATGCAGTAGCGCAGTCCGGTCGGGCGCGGGCCGTCGTTGAACACGTGGCCGAGGTGGCCGCCACAACGGCGGCAGTGTGCCTCCACCCGCAACATGCCGAAGGTGGTGTCACGGTCCTCGCCGATGGCGTTGTGCAGCGGTGCCCAGAAGCTGGGCCAGCCGGTGTGGCTCTCGAACTTGGTGGACGAAGAGAACAGCGGCAGCGCGCAGCCGGCGCAGGCGAATGTCCCCTGCCTGTGTTCCTTGTTCAGCGGGCTGCTCCAGGGGCGCTCGGTGGCCTGCTGGCGCAGCACGGCGTACTGCGCCGGGCTCAGCAGCCGGCGCCACTCGGCATCGCTGCGGGCGACCTCGAACTGTCGCGAAGGCCGTGCCTCGGCAGCGGCGGGGGCAGCGCGGCCGCATGCGCCCAGTCCCAGCAGGCCGGCGGCGGTGACAGCACCGCCCAGGCCCAGCAGATGGCGGCGGGTGAGGGACATGGCGGACTCCTGGAAGGGGCGACGGGGCCATGCTGCGCCCCCTCCGGTCAACGAATCCTCACGCAGGATTCAATTTTTCGTGAGGTATCCACGTCGCTCCCGCGCCACAATGCGGGCAGCCTCCCCACTGGCCCGACTCTGCCGATGTCCGCCAAACGTGTCCTGATCGTTGAAGACGATGCCCATATCGCCGACCTGCTGCGCATGCACCTGGGTGATGAGGGCTATGAAGTCGCACACGCCGCCAGCGGTGATGCCGGCCTGCGCCTGATCGAACAGGAAGGCCCGTGGGATGCGCTGGTACTGGACGTGATGCTGCCGGGCGTGGACGGCCTGCAGGTCTGCCAGCGTGCACGCGCGATGGCGCGCTATGTGCCGATCATCATCATCAGCGCGCGCGGCAGCGAAACCCAGCGCATCGTCGGCCTGGAACTGGGCGCGGACGACTACCTGGCCAAGCCGTTCTCGATGCCGGAACTGGTGGCGCGCGTGCGTGCACTGCTGCGCCGCGCCGAAGCCATGGCACAGAACGCGCGCATCGATGCCGGGGCGATCGAACTCGGTGGACTGCGCCTGGACCCGGTCGCGCGCACCGCCGCCGTCGATGGCAATGCACTGGAACTGACACCGCGTGAGTTCGAACTGCTGCTGTTCTTCGCTCGCCACCCGGACCAGGTCTTTGCGCGGATGGAACTGCTCAACCAGGTCTGGGGCTACCAGCACGATGGTTACGAGCACACGGTCAACACCCACATCAACCGCCTGCGCAGCAAGATCGAAACCGACCCGGGCAACCCGCGGCGTCTGCTGACCGTATGGGGGCGCGGCTACAAACTCGTCGACCCGGCCGGGGCGGCCACATGATCAAGCCGAACCTGTGGCAGAAACTGGCGCTGGTGATGTCGGCGCTGATGCTGACGTGCTGCCTGGCGCTGCTGGCCTGGCAGATGCGCACCAATACCCGCCATGAGCAGGAAGTGGTGCAGCGCCTGTCGCTGGGGTTGGCCGAGCACATCGCCCAGCGCAGTGAGCTGATGGACACCAGCGGCATGCGCGACGCGGCGGTGCGCGCTTTGTTCGGCCAGCTGATGGCGGTCAACCCCAGTGTCGAGGTGTACCTGCTGGACGACCAGGGCCGCATCCTCGGCCACGATGCGCCCAGCGGCCACCTGGTGCGCAGCCGGGTGGACGTGGCACCGCTGCGGCGCCTGCTGTCCGGTGCGCCGCTGCCGATCCTCGGTGACGATCCCCGCAGTGCCGATGGCCGCAAGGTGTTCAGTGTCGCGCCGCTGGTGGTGCAGGGGCGGCAGGCAGGTTACGTGTACGTGGTGCTGGTGGGGGAACACCGGCAGATGCTGGCCGACGATCTGGCCGCCGGCAGCCAATGGCGCACCACACTGTGGTCGGTGCTGTTGATCGGCGGGCTGGGCCTGCTTGCCGGCCTGGTGGCCTTCTACTGGGTGACCCGGCCGCTGCGCCGGGTCACCCGGCGCATACAGGCCTTCGACATCGACGCACCGACGCCGCTGCCCGCGCCGGTACCGCTGCGTGCGGGTGAGCGCGATGAACTGAAGATCCTCGAACATGCCCATGCACAGATGGCACAACGGCTGGGCGAGCAGTGGCAGCAGCTGCGCCAGCAGGACCTGCAGCGCCGCGAACTGGTGGCCAACATATCGCATGACCTGCGTACGCCGTTGTCCTCGCTGCACGGTTACCTGGAAACGCTGGCGCTGAAGGAAGCCACGCTGTCGCCGCAGGAGCGTCGTCGCTATCTCGGTATCGCGCTGGCGCAGAGCGCCAAGGTCGGCCGTCTTGCCCGCGCGCTGTTCGAACTGGCGCGGCTGGAACACGGCGAAGTGCGGCTGGAGTGGGAAGTTTTCGCGCTGCCGGAACTGCTGCAGGACGTACTTCAGAAATTCGAACTGGCCGCGCAGGCACGTGGGCAGCGCCTGCATGCTGAGTTCCCGCCGGGCCTGCCGCTGGTACGCGCCGATCTCGGTCTGGTGGAGCGCGTGCTGACCAACCTGCTCGACAACGCGCTGCGGCATGCACCGGACGGTGGCCGCGTGCAGGTGCAGCTGTCGGCGCTGCCCGACAGTGTGCAGGTGGCGGTGCAGGACGATGGCCCCGGGGTCCCGCCAGCGCTGCGTGGGCAATTGTTCCAGGCGCCGGCGGCACTGGGTGCGCAGCGTGGCGAGAACGGCGGGCTCGGCTTGCTGATCGTGCAGCGCATCGTGCAGTTGCATGGCCGCCGTATCGAACTGCGCGACAGCGAACAGGGCGCGCTGTTGGTGTTCGCCTTGCCACGCGCGGATGCGGAGACGAACTAGACGTCTTCTGCTGGTGGCGCCACGCTGCTTTCCATCGGCAGCAGCAGCCGGATGCAGGCACCACCGAGCGCCGAGTCAACCACTTCCACGTGGCCGCGATGCTTGTCCGCCACCACCTGCACCAGCGCCAGGCCCAACCCGAAGCCCGGGCTGGCCTGGTCCAGCCGCACGTAGGGCTGCAACACTTGGCTGCGCAGTTCGACGGCGATGCCGGGGCCGTCGTCCTCCACCTGCAGGCACAGCCATCCCTCGTTGAGCGTGCTGACAATGCGGATCTGCCGGCGCGCATAGCGCAGCGCATTGCCCAGCAGGTTGCGCAGCGCCAGTTCCAGCATGTGCCGGTTGACGTTGACGTTGACGTTGACCAGCCCTGCCGGTGACAGGTCCAGCTGCACCGGGATCGTCAGTGGTGCGAACTGGTCGACCACCCCGCGTACCAGCGCGGCCAGCTGCAGGCGCTGGCGGGTGAGCTGATGGCAGCGGCCGAGTGCGGCGTACTCAACGCCGGCGTCGGTCAGGTGCTGGAGCCGGTCCACATCGATGCGCAGCCCGGACAGCGCATCGCGCTGGGCGTCGTCCAGTCCGGTGTCTTCCAGATCGGCCAGGCCGAAGCGCATCCGCGCCAGCGGCGTGCGTACTTCGTGGGCCACCGCCTGGGCCAGCACGCGCTGGCTTTCCAGCAGCAACTGCAGTTGTTCGGCCATGTGGTTGAACGCCTTGGCCAACGGCCGCACCAGCGCGGTACCGGCACGCGGCGCACGGCTGTCGAGCTGGCCATCGCGCATCCGTCGCGCGGTCTGCGCCAGCTGCGAGACATCGCGCCACAGCCGGTAGACCATCACGTACATCGGCAACGCCACCGCCACCATCAGGATCAGCAGGATGATGGCCACGCCGGACGCTTCGCTGTCCTGCCAGCCTTCCTCGGGCAGGGCCTGGTCCAACGGTCCCAGGATCAGCGCACTGCTGCTGTTGCCGACGCGCTGCAGGCTGCGCATGCTGTCCAGTTCGATCTGCACGTGACCGTTGTACAGGCCCTGGCGCTGTTTCGCCGGTAGTATCGCGGCCGCGTCGGTCAACGGCATCAGCTGCAGCGGGTAGGCGAAATCGCTGTCGAGCTGGCGTGCCAGGGCGGGCCACTGCGCGGCGGGTGTCTCGGCGAATCGATGCTGCAGCATCGCATGCGGGCCGCGCATTTCCGCCTGCAGGCTGGCCTCGGTGCGGTCTTCCAGCAGCGCATCCCAGGCCCATAACCCGAGCACGATCAGCAGCAGATGGGCGACCAGGAAGCCGATGCCGTAGCGCAGGAAGTGGAAGGCGTGGCCACGCATGGCCGACGATGGATGCTTCATCCCCATGCCGATCGGCTGAACAGGTAACCACGGCCGCGCACGGTCTTGATCCGCTCGGGCTGTTCCGGGTTGTCGCCCAGCTTGCGCCGCAGCCGCGAGATGCGTGCATCGATCGAGCGGTCCAGGCCATCGAAGGCGATGCCGCGCAGGCCGCGCAGCAGCGCATCGCGGTCGAGGATCTGGCCCGCGTTGCCGGCCAGCAGGAACAGCAGGTCGAATTCGGCGGTGGTCAGTTCCAGCAGGCGGCCCTGCAGATGCACGTTGCGGGTGGACGGATCAATGCTCAGTTCACCGAAACGCAGCGCTTCATCGCGTGGCTCGACCCGGCGGTGGCGGCGCAGATGGGCGCGCAGCCGGGCCAGCAACACCCGCGGTTCGATCGGCTTACCGATGTAGTCGTCGGCGCCCAGTTCTAGCCCCAGCACCTGGTCGATGTTGTCGGTACGGGCGCTCAGCACGCAGATGATCCCGTCATAGTGGGGCCGGATCTGCCGACACACTTCGAAACCATCCTGGTCCGGCAGGCCAATGTCGAGCAGGACCAGCGCCGGCTTCTCGCTGAAGATCCGGGCGATCGCGCGCTGGCCGCAGCGCTCATGGGCGACCTGGTAACCGTGGCGCTGCAGGTAGTCGCTGACCATCGTGCCCAGCCGAGCGTCGTCTTCAACCAGTACGATATCCAGCATTTTGCAAGGCCTCCGGGGCGCTTCCGTACCGCCGTGGCACGAGCGCGGCGATGCTATCCCAGCTGTCGGGCCGCCCGGGTCCTAGGGGAGGGCGCCATTCAGCCGGGGTTGCTGGCGCACGGGCCGGGTCTCAGGCCGGGCAATGACTTGGCTGCAGGGTAGCAATCCGGTTGTTACAAAACGTTACGCAAGGCGCGCCTGCGGTGACGGTCGCTGACAACGCTACGACTGACGTGGCGCTCGGCGGGGCCGAGCATGGCAGCTCTCCCCATCCGCGTGCCGCCTTCATGCCGTCCGCCTCCTGCCCCGTGCTTTCCCTTGATTGCCATTGCCATGGAGGCCAGCGATGAGCGGCGTGGTCGGGGCCTGGCTGCCGCCGGCCGACGACGAGCAGCTGCTGCAGCAGTTGGCGCCGATGCTGCGGGCGCTGCAGCAGCGCGGCCGCGGTCGCATCGGTTACTGGACCGATGCCGACGCAGGGCTGGCCCTTGGTCATTGCCGTGCACCGACCGACATGCCGCTGCAGCCGCTCAGTTCCAGCTGTGGGCGCTATGTGCTGTGCCTGGATGGACGTATCTACAACAGGGCGGCGCTGCAGTCACAGCTGCGCGATCTGCCGCGCAGCTGCACCGATGCACGCCTGCTGCTGCAGGCCATCGTCGAGTGGGGCGTGCAGCGTGCGCTGTCGCGCATCGAAGGGGCGTTTGCGTTCAGTGTCTGGGACCGCCATGCGCATGAACTCTGGTTGGCGCGCGATCCGGTCGGCGAACGGCCGTTGTATTACGGGTGGTACCAGGGCCAGTTCCTGTTCGCTTCGGAGTTGAAGGCGCTGCAGGCCTTCGCCGGGTTCGCTCCCAGCATCGACCAGGATGCATTGAGCCTGCTGCTGCGCCATGACTATGTGCCCGCGCCGCATACCATCTATCGCGGCATCCACAAGCTGGTGGCCGGGGCGATGCTGCGCGTGGACCTCAACGATCATGCCGCCGGCGGATCAACGCAGGCGACGCAGGGAGGCCATCGCTACTGGTGCGCGCGCGATGCGATGCAATCCGCGTTGCAGCAGCCGTTGCAGCCGGCGCCCAGCCTTGAGCAGGCCACCGACCAGCTGGAGGTGGTGCTGCAGCAGGCGATCGCCGCGCGCATGCATTCGCCCGTGGCCTGCGGTGCGTTCCTGTCCGGTGGTACCGATTCGTCGCTGGTGGTGGCGATGATGCAGGCGCAATCGGCGTTGCCGATCGAAGCATGGACGGTGGGGTTCGACGACCCCGGCCACGACGAGAGCGACTGGGCCTCGCAGGTCGCCCGCCATCTGGGCGTGCAACATCACCTGCACAGGATGGACAGCCGGCAGGGCCTGGACCTGCTGCAGCGCTTGCCGCAGGTCTGGTGCGAACCGTTCGCCGATGCCTCGCAGCTGCCCACCCTGCTGGCCAGCGAACTGCTCGGCGCACGCAAGCCGGTGGCGCTGACCGGCGACGGCGGCGATGAACTGTTCTTCGGCCATCCCAGCTACGGCCGCGCGTTGCGCAATGCGCGCCTGTGCGGTGGCCTGCCGGACTGGGTGCGTGACCTCGCGCGGCGTGGCAGCAGCCGCTTGAACGTCGAGCGGGGTCGGCTTGGCGGTTGGCGGGCACTGGTGGCCGAAGTGGCGGCCAACGATGTGGAGGGGCATTACCTGCAGCGCGTCACCCGCTGGCGGCAGCCGACCCAGGTGGTATTGGGCGCACGCGAGCCGGCGACGATCTTCCAGCAGCAGGACACCGCACTGCCGGCAGAAGCACGCATCCAGCTGCTGGATTTCCGCATGGATCTGGCCGAAGGCATCCTTGCCAAGGTCGATCGTGCCGGCATGGCGGCCGGCGTGGAAACGCGCTCGCCGCTGCTGGACATGGAGGTGGTGCGCCTGGCCTGGCGCCTGCCGCAGCACCTGAAGTACCACGACGGTGAGCACAAGCGGATCCTCAAGCATCTGCTGTCGCGCTACCTGCCCGCGCCGCTGGTCTATCGTCCCAAGCGCGGTTTCGGCCCGCCGATGGCGCGCTGGCTGGCTGGCCCGCTGCGTGACTGGGCGGAAGCGCTGCTCGATCCGCAACTGCTGCGCAACCAGGGCTGCTTCGATGCGGTGCGCGTGCGCGCGATCTGGGAGGCGTTCCTGCGCGGCGAGCGAAAATGGCATACGCACCTGTGGAACGTGTTGATGTTCCAGGCGTGGTACCAGCACTGGCACGGCAACCGCGGGCGCTAGCCGGGAGCGATCCTTACGGGCACGGCGAATCTTGCTGGCGCAGGGCGGAGGCCCTTGCGTGCGAATGTCCTCCGGCGCCGGCCTGTGGCCGTCACCTCCCCCTTTACTTCGCACGCAAGGGCCTCCGCCCTGCGTGGGGAGATCTTCGGTGGCCTCAGGAAAGCAGCGATCTGCGCGCCTGGTGCCGCAAGCCGAGTCTCGTCGGGGCGGGTGGGGGTTTGGGCAAAGTAAAGGAGGAGGTGACGGCCACCGGCCGGCGCCGGGGGACATTTGCCCAAGCCCCTGCCTGCCCCGACGGGGCCCTTCAGCTCGCAGGGACCCGGACGAAGACGCGCTCCATAATCCAGACGCCAGGCAAAAAAAGACCCGGCAGAGGGAGGGATCTGCCGGGTCCGGATTGCATGGGGGGAGGGACCCATGCAATGAGCGTGGGCGTCGCGCCAGTGGCTGTTGCCAGTCGCATCCGCCGTGCATTTGCGTTGATGCAATGCAGCATACGCCGATCATGCGGCAATGCAACAAAAAATACGAAGGCGCCGTTTCCGGCGCCTGGATTCCTTTCAGATCAATGGGTTGATCAGGCAGCAGGGCCGCGGTAGCGGCAGCCCGAGGTGCAGGTTTCGTGCACGGTGATCTCGCTCAATGCCGGCAGGGTGGGCTTGAGCTCGTTCCAGATCCACACCGCCAGATTCTCGCTGGTCGGGTTCTCCAGGCCGGGGATGTCATTGAGGTAGTGATGGTCCAGGCGGTCGTAGATCGGCTGGAACGCCGCCTTCACGTCGCCGAAATCCATGATCCAGCCGGTCTGCGCACCCGGCTCGCCCTCCACCTTCAGTTCCACCCGGAAGGAGTGGCCGTGCAGGCGCGCGCATTTGTGCCCCGGCGGCACGTTGGGGAGGCGGTGCGCCGCCTCGAGCATGAAGACTTTGAAGATTTCCATGTCGCGATTGTACGCCGCAGGCGCCCGATCAGCCCGGTTCCGCGTTGCCTTTCCGTGAAGAAATTCTTTTCATCCGGATGAAGAGATGATATTTTCTCTTATATCCGTATGAAGAGATGTTATTGGCTGCAACCCGGCCAGGCATGGATTACTGCGGAACTTACCTCGTCCTTCCACTACCTCCCCCACATCGTCATGCCCCAGCACACCCTGCTCGTGGCGGCCCTGGCCGTCGCTCTGGCCGCGCCTTTGTCTGCCGCCGCCGAAACCACCGCCGACGCCAGTGGCGAAGCCAGTACCCTGGCTGCCGTGCGTGTCACCGGCTCCAACATCAAACGCGCCGATACCGAAGCCTCCAACCCCGTGCAGGTGATCGGCCGCCAGCAGCTGGAACAGACCGGCAAGGCCACCGTGGCCGATGTGCTGCGCTCGATCTCGGCCAACACCGGCAACGCCAGCAACGAGACCACCAACAACGGTTGGGCGTCGGGCTCGGCCGGCATCGGCCTGCGCGGTCTTTCGCAGAAGAACACGCTGGTGCTGCTCAACGGCCGTCGCCTGGCCAACTACGGCTTCCCGGCCGGCGGCCTGTCGGACACCTTCGTCGATCTCAACGCGCTGCCGCTGGTGGCCGTCGAACGCATCGAAGTGCTCAAGGACGGTGCATCGGCGGTGTACGGCAGCGATGCGGTGGCCGGCGTGGTCAACATCATCACCCGGCAGAACTTCGAAGGCGCCGAGATCGGCGGCAGCTTCGGTGGCGCCGACCAGGGCGGCCTGCACGAGCAGAACCTGAAGTTCGTCGGCGGCCTGGGCGACATCGACAAGGACGGCTACAACATCCTCTTCAGCCTGCAGGCCTACAACCGCGAGCGACTGGACCAGGACGAGCGCAACCTGACCAAGAGCGGCATCTACAGCGACCAGCCCGGCGGCCGCTGGAACGGCTGGTCGGCCAAGGGCGCACGCTATCTGGTCAATGGCACCTCCGTGCCGATGCTCGATGCCAACGGCAACTGCCCCACCGGCACCACCCGCGTGGCCAGCGCGCCGATCGACGGTCTGGCCGGCGATACCTGCGGATTCAACCAGGCTCCGTTCACCACCCTGATTCCCTCCACCAAGCGCTACCAGGCCTACGCCAACGGCACCTTCCGCCTCGGCGACAACGTTGAAGCGTTCGGCGAAGTGCTGTACAGCCAGATCAAGAGCGCTGCCTGGTTCGGCAGCAGCCCGTTCTTCACCCTGGAAAGCGGTCGCTTCGCACTGAACGCGCAGACCGGCCTGGCCGAACCCGTGTCGTCCAACCTGCCGGCCAGCAGCCCGTACAACCCGTACGGCCGCGCGATTCCGATCGAATACACCTTCTTCGACCTCGGCGGCACCATCAAGACCAACCGCTCCACCGCCTACCGCGGCGTGTTCGGGCTGCGTGGCAACACCGAGAAGTGGGACTGGGAAGTGGCCGCATTCGGTGCGCGCAGCAGCGAGCGCGAAACCGTCTCCGGCGGCTTCGCCAACCGCTGGGCGCTGGCCAATGCGCTGGCGACCGGCAGCTACAACCTGCTGAACCCGGCGGCCACGCCGCAGTCGGTACGCGATTCGATCAACATCGCCACCCTGCGTCCGGCCGAGTCGGTGCTGCAGGGCATCGACGCGAAGATCTCCGGCAGCCTCGGCCACACCTGGGCCGGTGATATCGGTTTCGCTGCCGGTGCCGAATGGCGCCGCGAGAAGCTCGACTCGAACAACCCGTGGCAGATCGACGCCGGCCTGCAGGTGCGCCCGGCGATTGCCGAAGTGCATGGCGAGCGCAAGGTCAGCGCCGCCTATGCCGAGGTCAACGTGCCGCTGGCCTCGACCCTGGAATTGTCCGCCGCCGCCCGCGCCGATCATTACGATGATTTCGGCGACGCGTTCTCGCCCAAGCTCGGCCTGCGCTGGCAGCCGCTGGACTTCCTGCTGGTGCGCGCGTCCGCGTCGAAGGGCTTCCGTGCGCCGTCGCTGTCGGAGAACTCCAACAGCACCAGCATCGCCTACGGCAGCGTGGTCGACCCGCGTGATCCGGACGTGCCGGGCTCGCGGCAGAACCCGACCTTCTTCACCGTTGGCAACAACGACCTGAAGCCGGAGCGTACCAAGAGCGTGAACTTCGGCGTGGTGCTGTCGCCGTGGGCGAACACCAACCTGAGCATCGACTACTACCGCATCCAGCTGGACAACCTGGTCGGTACCAACAACACCCAGTCCCTGGTCAACGACAACGTTGCCGGTGCCGTGCAGCGCGATGAGCGCGGCAAGCTGCAGGCGGTCTACAACCGCTACCAGAACCTGAGCGAGCTGAAGACCTCGGGCATCGACGTCGAGCTGCGCCAGCGCATCCCGACCACGGCCTTCGGTGACTTCACGGTGACCTCGGCCTACACCCACGTGCGCGACTACCGGCGCCCGACCGTGGTCGGGGGCCCGTTGGTGGACTATGCCGGCAGCAACCTCGGCGCCACCCTGCCGAAGAACAAGGCCACCACCACCCTGGACTGGAAGCACAGCGACTACACCGCCGCGGTGACCTGGTACTACACCAGTGGCTATGACCAGAAGGCCAGCACCGCCGCCGCCGCCGTGCAGAGCCGCGTCGATGCCTACAACCAGTTCGATCTGTACCTGGGCTACACCGGCATCGAGAACCTGACCGTGTATGCCAAGGTGCAGAACCTGGGTGACAAGACGCCACCGTACGACGCGTCGTTCCCGGGCATCCGCGCACCGTACGACTTCAGCCAGTACGACCTGCGTGGCCGCTACTTCACGCTGGGCTTCGATTACCGCTTCTGATCCACCTGCCGCGGCCGGCTACCCCGTGTGGCCGGCCGTGTTGCCATGTTCCAGGGGAGTCACCGTGTCCTTCCACCGCCGTGCTGTTTTCCCGCTGTTGCTCGCCGCCGCCGCCGCCGCCGTATCGTTGCCACCAGCGGTATATGCGCAGAGCGCCTATTTCTTCCCGCAGACCACCGATGCCACGGCATTCGATACCGCCATTCCCACGCCGGAGCAGTTCCTCGGCTATCCAATCGGCAGCCGCTACACCCGCCATGACCAGCTGGTGGCTTACTTCCAGGAGCTGGCCAAGCACTCGGACAGGATCAGCGTGCGCGAGATCGGCCGCAGCTATGAGGGCCGTCCGCTGCTGATCGCCACGGTCACTGCTGCAGGCAACCACGCGCGGCTGGAACAGATCCGCCAGCAGCACGCGACCCTGGTCGATCCGGCGCAGCCGCGCAGCGCTGCCGGTGACAGCCCGGTGGTGGTGTGGCTGGGCTACAGCGTGCACGGCAACGAGACCTCCAGCGGCGAAGCAGCGATGCTGACCGCTTACTACCTGGTGGCCAACCGCAGCGCCGAAACGCAGCAGTGGCTGCAGCAGGCGGTGGTGCTGTTCGACCCGGCGCAGAACCCCGATGGTCGCGACCGTGCCGCCAACTGGCACAACGCCTGGGCATCCGATCCGGCCTCGGCCGATCCGGCCGACAAGGAGCACGTCGAACCGTTCCCGCAGGGCCGTACCAACCACTACTTCACCGATCTCAACCGCGATTGGCTGGCACTGACCCAGCAGGATTCGCGGCCGAAGGTGGCGCAGTTCCACCAGTGGTACCCGAACGTGCAGATCGACTTCCACGAGATGGGCAAGGACAGCACGTACTACTTCGAGCCATCGCCGAAGAGCATGCATAGCCCGTTGATCCCGGCCGCGTCGTACGAATTCAACAAGACCCTGGCCAAGTACCACGCCCAGGCCCTCGATGCGCTGGGTTCGCTGTACTACACCGGTGAGAACTTCGACAATTTCTCGCCCGTGTACGGCTCGACCTATCCGGACTTCCACGGCGCGGTCGGCGTCACCGTCGAACAGGCCAGCTCGCGTGGTCGCGTGCAGGAATCGGTGAATGGCCTGCTGACGTTTCCGTTCACCATCCGCAACCAGGTGGCCACCGGCCTGGGCACGGTGCGCGGTGCGGTCACCGAGCGCAGCGCCCTGTTCGATCTGCAGAAGAGTTTCTTCCAGAGCGCGCTGAAGCAGGCCGCGCAGCAGCCGGTGAAGAGCTTCGTGTTCGGCGACGCGCATGATCCGGCATTGACCCGACGCCTGCTGGAACTGTTGTTGCTGCACAGGATTGAAGTGCATGCGCTGGATCGCGCCGTCACCGTTGATGGCCAGCGTTTCGAAGCAGGCAGTGCCTACGTGGTGCCGGTGCAGCAGGCGCAGTTCCGGCTGGTCCATTCGATCTTCGCCGAGACCCCGCCGATCAAGGGCGACGTGTTCTACGGCAGCACCAGCTATGCGATCGCCCCGGCCTACGGCGTGGCCTCTGCCGGCAGCCGCAGCCGCATCGACGGCGGCGCCCGCGTGCTCGAGGTTCCCGCGGCACAGGGCGGAGTGGTCGGCGGTGAAGCGGGCTTCGCTTATGTAATCGAATGGCGCGACTACAACGCGGGCCGCGCACTGGCCGGCCTGCAGGCCAAGGGCTTGTCCACCCGTGCCACCTTCCAGCCGTTCACCGCCAGCACCGCACAGGGTGACGTGGCCTTTGCCGGTGGCAGCATCGTGGTACCGGTGGCGGGACAGCCGCTGCAGGGCGCGGCGCTGCAGGAGGCGGTCGCCGCCGCAGCGCGGGCAGCCGGCGTGCAGGTGCATGCACTGGCCAGCGGTCGCAGCCGCGATGGCATCGACCTGGGCAGTGACGGCGTCAAGGCACTGCGCAAGCCCGCCGTCGCGCTGGTGATGGGCGAGGGCGTGGCAGCCACCGAAATCGGTTCGGCCTGGTTCCTGCTCGACCAGCAGCTGCGCCTGCCGGCCAGCAAACTGGACCCGCAGCAGCTGGGCAAGGTGTCGCTGGACCGCTACACCACGATCGTGCTCTCCGGCGGCACCTACACGGGCATCGACGCAACCGCGGTAGCGGCATTGAAGCGCTGGATCCAGGCCGGTGGCTCACTGGTCACCTATGGCAGCGCTTCAAAGTGGGCGATCGAACAGAAACTTGCCGACGGTGAGAAGCTGGGCAAGGAAGAGGAAGCAGGAGACAGCGCGCGCCGCGCCTTCGGCGACCAGCGCGATATCGCTGCGATCGAGCGCGTCAGTGGCAACATCCTCAGCGCCGACGTCGACCCCAGCCATCCTTTGGCATTCGGCGTGCCGCGCCGGCAGTTGGCGATCAACAAGGAGAACACGGTCATCCTGCAGCCGAGCGCGAACGGGTTTTCCACGGTGGTGCGGATCGACGACACGCCGCGGGTGAACGGGTATCTGTCCGAGCGCAACCGCAGTCGCGTGGCCGGCAGTGCGTGGCTGCTGGTGTCGGCGCAGGGGCAGGGCAACGTGATCCTGTTTGCCGATGATCCGGCGCATCGCAAGTATTGGCATGGCACTGACCGGTTGCTGATCAATGCGATCTTCTTCGGGAATCTGGTGAATCCGAGTAAAGCGCGGGGTTGAGGCATTACGCGCTTCGATTGATGCGTGTGGGGGAGGCCGGGCGGGCTGCGCAGGACACGCCGTAAACCCGTCCGTGGGGGCTCGATGGCGCCTTGCTCGTGTGCGCTGTCCTGCGCACACGGCAAGACCGGGGTTGGGCGTCCTGCCCAACCCGCCCGAGGCATGCCTCAGGCCCATGGCGCCAACGGTCCTGCGCACCCCACCCGGCCTCCCCTCGACAGTTTCCAGCGGGCGCGGACGCATCAAACCCAAGACGGGAGCAAGGGCAAAAGCAAAAGCAAAAGCTGGAATTCCGGTTTTTGCTTTTGTCTTTGTCTTTGTCTTTGTCTTTGTCTTTGTCTTTGTCTTTGTCTTTGTCTTTGTCTTTGTCTTTGCATTTGAATTTGAACTTGATCCTTCTTCTCCCGGCTACCCGGCGGGACAAGTAGGCGCTGGTAATGATTGAAGCGGATGGGCGTAGGGGCAGCGCAGAACCGTGAGGCGCATGGATGCGCCGATCGAGCTTACATGGACGTATTTACAGCGTGTTCTGCGCTGCCCCTACGCCCATCCGCCCTCTGTGCAGCCACCGCCAGCTTTCACACCCGGCAGCCAGCAACAAAAAAGGGACGACGCGTCAGCGTCGTCCCTCGATAAGCAGCCCCCGCGCAGCGGGAGACGCCATCCCTGTCAGCTGGGATCAGCTGGCGCGACCGCCGCCGCCACCCTGGCCGCGGCCACGACCGCCACCCGTATTGGCACCGCCACCGCGACGCTGGCCCTGACCGGCACCTGCGCCCGCGCGCTGCTGGCCGTTGCCAGCGCCCTCGCGACGGCCACCGCCGGCCTTCTTCGGGCCTGCATGTGCATGACGCGGCGCATCGCCGTGCGGACGGCGGGCGTGGGTCTTGCGCGGCACGCGCTCGCCGGTATCGGCCTCGGCCTTGCCCGGTGCACTGTTGCCCCAGCGGATCGGCGTCTGCAGCTCGAAGCCCGGCACATCGCGGATGTCCATGTCGCGGCCCAGCAGGCGCACGATCGCACGCAACAGCTTCACTTCATCCTGCGCCACCAACGAAATCGCTTCACCGGTAGCACCGTTGCGGCCGGTACGGCCAATGCGGTGCACGTAGTCTTCGGCCACCATCGGCAGATCGAAGTTGATCACCTTCGGCAGCTCGTTGATGTCGATACCGCGCGCGGCGATGTCGGTGGCCACCAGCACGGTGACACGGCCCGCCTTGAAGTCACCCAGCGCACGCAGGCGCTGGCCCTGGCTCTTGTTGCCGTGGATCGCCGCAGTCTTGATGCCGGACTTTTCCAGGAACGCGGCCAGCTTGTCGCTGCCGTGCTTGGTGCGGGCAAAGACCAGGGTCTGCTCGCGGCTGTCCTGCGCCAACAGGTGCAGCAGCAGGTCGCGCTTGCGGCTGGCATCGACCGGATGCACCTTGTGGGTGATGGTCTCGGCCACGGTGTTCTTCGGCGTCACCTGGATCTGTTCCGGGTTGCGCATGAACTCCAGTGCCAACTGGCGGATGTTGTCCTCGAAGGTGGCCGAGAACAGCAGGGTCTGGCGGTTCTGCTTGGGCAGCTTGGCCAGGATGCGCTTGATCGAGGGCAGGAAGCCCATGTCCAGCATGCGGTCGGCTTCGTCCAGCACCAGCACTTCAATGCCGGACAGGTCGATGCTGCGGCGCTCCAGGTGGTCGATCAGGCGGCCCGGGCAGGCCACCAGCAGGTCCACGCCGCGACGCAGGATGTCGAGCTGGTTGCCCATGCCGACGCCGCCGTAGATGCAGGCGCTGGGGATGCGCAGGTACTTGCTGTAACCGCGCAGGCTGTCATGCACCTGGGTGGCCAGTTCGCGGGTCGGTGCCAGGATCAGTGCGCGCGGCTTACGCGGGCCGGTGCGCACTTCCTGCGAAGCGGTGCCTAGGTGTTGCAGCAGCGGCAGGCCGAACGCGGCGGTCTTGCCGGTGCCGGTCTGTGCGCCGGCCAGCAGGTCGCGACCGGCCAGCACCAGCGGGATCGCCTGCTGCTGGATCGGGGTCGGGGTTTCGTAGCCCTGCTCGGCGAGCGCACGCAGCAGGAAGGGCGCAAGGCCCAGGGATTCAAAAGACATCGAGATTGCTCCAAGTACAGTTAACGCCTGTCCGAACGGACAGACGGGGGCAGATCAAACTGATCGGCTGACTCGGAGCGTTCCCGTGAACCGCGCTGCGAGAATTGGGTGCAGCCAACGCGAAGCGCAGGCTGGAATGCGTGACGAACGGCGTCGGAGTGGGGGCGGGCGATGGGGCGAACCCCGGTCGCCGGCGATCCCGGAGGGAAACGGACGGCCGCTGCAGACCCGCATAGTCTAGCGGAAGGATGAGACCTGACGCAAAACAGGCTGTTCAGGTTGGGATTTCCGGCAGGGCTGCGCCCTGCACCCGCCGAGGCAACGACAACGGCAACGGCCGAAGCAAAAGCTGGTTTCCCGTGAGTAGGCGGGGTGGGTCCGGTTGCGGGGGACGCCGCAAGTACGTCCCTGTAGCAACTGTGTTTGCAGGAGGAGCTTCGGCCCTTCCTGCAGACGGGCACGGTAGTGCCGGCCGCTGGCCGGCAGCCTCTGGATGTACGCACGCACTGAGGTCAGGCGGGGGTCGGT
>NZ_JBBPFR010000030.1:0-61968 GCF_037969685.1 Stenotrophomonas sp. G106K1
GTGAATCCCCAGACCTGCCCAGCCGCTGGCGGCTGTGCGTTCGGGCGCTTGCGAAGCAGTGCTTCGCAAGCAAAGCGCCCTCACCCATGGAGGCTTGGGCGCGCCATCCATGGCGCTTACACCCCCGCAACCGGACCCACCCCGCCTTCGACAGATTTCCGCGATCTATTGGAATGGCATGGCCTGCTCTTGGTTGGTGTCGACCTTGTGGTGGGTGTCGACCTTGGTCGACACGTAGATCCACGCCATGCGTGGGTGCTCTTCGTTCAATTGTCGAACTATTCGATTTCGATGGAGATCCATCCACGCATGGCGTGGATCTACCAAATGCCGGGAACCTGTCGAAGGCAGTCCGACACCGCCCCGCCATCCCACGGAATGCCTGCCGTTGCTTTGGCCGTTGCCGTTGCTTGCGCAGTGGCCTCTGCGGGTGCAGGGCGCAGCCCTGCCGATACCCCTTACACTGGCCGCCTTCTCCTGCGTCCCCGCCCGATGAACCTTCCCCTGCATTTCGGCCTGCTCGGTACGCTCGAAGCGGGCCTCATCGCCCTGCTGGTCGGCCTGCTGGTGTATTTCCTGTGGCACCACCTGTGCCGCCTGCTGCACTGGACCGTGGGCCACGCGATCGGCTGGTCGTGCGTCATCGCGGTGATCATCTCCGCCGGCATCGACGCCTGGAAGCTGTTCTACATGGGCATCGTGCGGCTGGAGTCGCCGCTGTATGCGCGCCTGTTCCTGTCCACTATCCACGATCCGAACGAACTGGGCAGCCGCGTGGTGCTGGAGATCGCCGGTGCGCTTGCCGGTGTTGCGCTGGGATGGGTGTTGTTCAGTTCGCGGTCATCGGAAAAAAACGTCGACTGACCCAGGTTTTTCGTTCGCTGCCGGTTAAATCCGGTAGCGCTGAATGCTCGTCTTACTCCCTGCTCACTTGGCACTAACCACCGCGCTAACGCATGCGTCTGCGTGGGTGGTTAACCACGCGTGTTCGCGGCGATCGCCGCGCAAAATCGATTCAGAAACGCGGTGGCAGGGTGGGTGCCGTGCGGAGACAACGACCGCGCACTACCACCCTTCAGGAGACACCCCAGATGACTATTCGCAACCGCAAGCCCCTGATCGCCCTGATCGCCGCCGCCGGCAGCGTGTTGGCCATCCCGGCGATGGCGCAGTCGGCCAAGCAGCAGGCCGCGCATGCACAGAACGAAGCGGCGCAGGCCCAGCAGGCGGCGGCACAGGCTGGCCAGGCGGCCGACCAGGCGACCGATGCGGCCGCAGCAGCGTCGGCGCAGGCCAACGGCGGTGGCCAGACCTGGGCCAGCATCGATACCGATGGCAACGGCACCATCAGCAAGAGCGAGGCGCAGGTGAATGCGGGCCTTGCCCAGGTGTTCGACCAGGCAGATGCCAACAAGGATGGCCAGTTGAGCGCCGACGAGTACAAGGCCTATGTGGCCGCCCAGCAGGCGGGTGCCGGCGCGGGTGGCACGGCTGCGGGCCAGGGTCGCTGATCCACGGTTGAATTCGGGACAACCGGTGCATGGGCAACCCGGGTGGCTTCGGCCACCCGGGTTTTTTTCGTCATCGCCGCGCCTGTATCCTAGGGCGATGAACACCTCCACGCCTGCGCCCTCGCGCGCCATCGGCCTGGTCGGTTTTGACGGTGACGACACGCTGTGGAAGAGCGAGGACTACTACCGCAAGGCCGAGCAGGATTATCTGGACCTGCTGTCGCGCTACATCGACGTCCATGACACCCAGACCGCCCGCCACCTGCTGGAAGTGCAGCAGCGCCACCTCGGTGTGTTCGGCTACGGGGTGAAGAGCATGACGCTGTCGATGATCGAAGCGGCCATCGAGATCACCTCGCAGCGCATCGAGGCCAAGGACATCCAGCGCATCCTCGACATCGGCCACGACACCCTGCGCCATCCGGTCGAACTGATCGACGGCGTGCGCGAGTCGGTGGCGGCCATCGCCGCGCAGTTCCCGGTGGTGCTGATCACCAAGGGCGACCTGTTCCACCAGGAAGCCAAGATCAAGGTGGCGGCGCTGGCGGACCTGTTCCCGCGTATCGAGATCGTGTCCGAGAAGGACCCGGAAACCTATGCCCGCGTGCTGGCCGAATTCGATCTGCCGATGCAGCAGTTCGTGATGGTCGGCAATTCGCTGCGCTCGGATATCGAACCGGTGATCACCCTCGGCGGCTGGGGCATCCATACCCCGTACGCGGTGACCTGGGCGCACGAGACCCAGCACGGCGTGGCCGACGACGAACCGCGCATGGTCAACGCCGATACCGCCTGGGACTGGCCGGCCGCGCTGGCGACGATCGAGGCCAAGGCCGCTGCCGCGGCCTGACACGGCGCGCCCGCTGCGGCAGAATCGGGTCATGAAACTGCCACTGCGCACGCTGCTGTTGTCCCTGCTGCTGGCGCCGGCCATCGTGCTGGCCCAGCAGACCGCCGAACGTTCGGCGACCTACGAGGTGGATACCGGCGACACCTGGGTCGACACCCAGCTGGCCGACATCAACCATTACGCCGAGCGCTACCCCGATGCCTTCCTCGACGAGGTATCGCGCTACGCCGGTGTACCGCGCGGCTACATCGCCGCGCTGGCCACCACCCACCAGTGGCAGGCCGGCGACATCTACTTCGCCTGCTTCTGGGCCAAGGCCAGTGGCCAGACCTGCCGCGACAGCGTGCGCGCCTTCAGCCAGGACCCCGAGGGCGGCTGGGCCGAGGTGGTGAAGCGGATGCCGGCCAAGCCGCAGAACCTGCATTACCGCGCCGTACGCCATGCCATCGTCGCCAGTTATGAGCACTGGGACCGGCCGATCACCCTGGATGCCACGCTGAAGCGCCAGTTGAAGCGGTAGTGCCGGCCGCTGGTCATGTTGCTATGCGTATCGCCGCCGCCGCGCACTCCGGCGACAATACGGGTTCTCGCCGTTCCCCGTTCCCGTAACCGAGTGACTGATGAGCGCCTCTTTCGTTTCGCCTGATGTGATCCGCCGCCTGTTCGCCCAGGCCATGTCCCGCATGTACCGCACCGAAGTGCCGCTGTACGGCACGCTGGTGGAACTGGTGGAGCGGATCAACACGCAGGTCCTGGCGCAGGACCCGGCGCTGGCCGCGCAGCTGCTGCGCAACGACGAGCGTGCCCGCCTGGATGAAGAACGCCATGGCGCGATCCGCGTCGGCACCCCGCAGGAACTGGCGACCCTGCGCCGCCTGTTCGCGGTGATGGACATGTACCCGGTGGGCTACTACGATCTGTCGGTGGCCGGCGTGCCGGTGCATTCCACCGCCTTCCGCCCGCTGACCGCCGCTGCGTTGGCACTGAACCCGTTCCGCGTGTTCACCTCGCTGCTGCGCCTGGAGCTGATCGAAGACGAGGCGCTGCGAGCACAGTCGGCCGAGATCCTCGCCCGTCGTCGCATCTTCACCGACGACGCGCTGGCGCTGATCGACCAGGCCGAGCGTGACGGTGGCCTGAGCCAGGCCGATGCCGAGCGCTTCGTCGAGCAGGCGCTGGAGACCTTCCGCTGGCATGGCGACGCCACCGTCGACCTGCCGACTTACCACGCGCTGCACAAGGCGCACCGGCTGGTGGCCGATGTGGTCAGCTTCCGTGGCCCGCACATCAACCACCTGACCCCGCGCACGCTGGACATCGACGCTGCACAGGCGGCGATGATCGAGCACGGCATGGCCGCCAAGGCGGTGATCGAGGGCCCGCCGCGCCGCGCCTGCCCGATCCTGCTGCGGCAGACCAGCTTCAAGGCGCTGGAAGAGGCGGTGCACTTCCCGGGCAACGAGGGCGGCGACGCCGGTACCCATACCGCGCGCTTCGGCGAGATCGAGCAGCGCGGCCTGGCACTGACCGCGAAGGGTCGCGCGCTGTACGACCAGCTGCTGACGCAGGCACGCGATGCCGGCGGCGCGGGCAGCACCGGCGGTGACTACGGCCAGCGCCTGCAGGCGGTGTTCGCCAGCTTCCCGGATGACCATGACACCCTGCGCCAGGAAGGCCTGGGGTATTACCGCTACCAGCTGACCGACGCAGGCCGCGCCGCGCCGGAACGCGTGGCCGACCTGCCGGCCGAAGTGCTGGTGGCTGCCGGCCTGGCCACGGCCGATCCGATCGTCTACGAGGATTTCCTGCCGGTCAGCGCCGCCGGCATCTTCCAGTCGAACCTGGGTGGTGGCGAGCAGCGCGCGTACGCCGCCCATGCCAATCGCGAAGCCTTCGAACAGGCGCTGGGCGCGGCGGTGAACGATGAGTTCGAGATCTACGAGCGCATCCAGGCCGAATCGCTGGCGGCGCTGCGCGGATAAGGCGCGTGCCGCGGAGCCGAGCATGGGCTCGGCTCTACAGGGATGTTGCGGTGCTGCCATTTGTAGAGCCGAGCCATGCTCGGCTCCACAGAAGCGGGCGTCAGCCCTTCATCGTGCCCGTATCCAGCCACCGCTGGTGCCACGACAACGCCTCCGGCAGCAGGTGCGGGGTGTGCTTGCCGTAACTCTCGCGGCTGGCGCGGTCGAAGTAGTCCTGCAGCTGCGCGCGGAAATCCGGGTGCGCGCAGTTGTCGATCAGCACCTGCGCGCGCTTGCGCGGGGTCAGGCCACGCAGATCGGCCAGGCCCTGTTCGGTCACGATCACCGACACGTCGTGCTCGGTGTGGTCGACGTGGCTGGCCATCGGCACGATCGCCGAAATGGTGCCGTTCTTCGCCGTCGACGGGCTCAGGAATGCGGACAGGAAACCATTGCGCGCGAAGTCGCCCGAACCGCCGATGCCGTTCATGATCCGCGTGCCCATCACGTGCGTCGAATTGACGTTGCCGTAGAGGTCCACTTCGATCATGCCGTTCATGCCGATGCAGCCCAGGCGGCGCACCAGTTCCGGATGGTTGGAGATTTCCTGCGTGCGCATGATGATGCGCTCGCGGTAGAAATCGATGTTTTCCTTGAACGTCTCGTTGGCCTGCGGGCTCAGTGCGAAGCCGGTGCACGAGGCATAGCTCAGCACGCCGTCGCGCAGCAGGTCGAGCATGCCGTCCTGGATCACCTCGGTGAACGCGGCCAGGTCGCGGAAACCGCTCTTGGCCAGGCCGGCCAGCACCGCGTTGGGGATGTTGCCCACGCCCGACTGCAGCGGCAGCAGGTTGGCCGGCAGGCGGCCGCGCTTCACTTCGTGCTGCAGGAACTCGATCAGGTGCGCGGCGATCTGCTCGCTGGTCGCATCGATCGGGCTGAACGGGCTGTTGCGGTCAGGGCCATTGGTGCGCACCACCGCCACGATCTTGTCCGGGTCGCAGCGCAGCGCGGTCTCGCCGATGCGATCGTTGGCATTGACCAGCGGAATCGGCTTGCGGTGCGGCGGCAGCGCGGTGCCGTAGTAGATGTCATGCATGCCATCGACGCCGGCCGGCTGCCACTCGTTGACCTCGATGATCACTTTCTTGGCCAGGTCCAGCCAGGTCTTGTTGTTGCCCACCGAGGTGGACGGTACCAGCGAACCATCCTCGCGGATGGCCGAAACCTCGATCACGGCGGTATCGATCTCGCCGTAGAAGCCGAACCAGACGTGCTGGGCGACGTGGCTGAGGTGGATGTCGATGTAATCCAGCTTGCCCGCGTTGATGCGGTTGCGCGCATCCGGGTCGCTTTGGAACGGCATGCGCATGGCGATGCCATCGGCCTTGGCCAGCGCGCCATCGAGTTCCGGCGCAGTGGAGGCACCGGTCATCAGGCTGATCTGGAAGGGCAGGCCCTGGGCATGCACCGATTCGATGCGGCGGGCCAGTTCAACGGGAACGGCCTTGGGGTAACCGGAGCCGGTAAAGCCGCTCATGGCCACGGTTTCACCGGGCTGGATCAGCGCGGCTGCGGCCTCGGCGGAGACCACGCGGTCACGAAGACGCGCGTTGGCGATGCGATCAACAGTCATGACGACAGCGTTTCTGGGGGGAATCCCGATTATCGGCCATCCCCTGCCGTACGGGGCGTTCTACCTTCGTGGAATGGCGTTTCCGGCAAGGCCTCTCCCATACCCGCCGGTTTTGTTTTGCAGTGCAGCGTGCAAAGTACTTTCGTACACCGCACGATGGTCCTGCATCCCGACGTGGGGGAGGGAGCAGAGCCCGCTGGCAGTTCGCTGCAAGCGGGCTTTTTTATTGCCTGTCGCCGAAGATGAATACGCGGTCTGCACTATTGGTAGTGCCGGCCGCTGGCCGGCACCCCCAGCAACCTTCGGCAAGATCGCAGCAACGGGTCACAGCCCTTCGCCGTTGGCAAAGAGATGCCACCCCGCGAGAATCAGGGTATGACCCTCGCCCCCGCCGAATTGCCCGCCACCCTGCAGCCCCTCGTCGACCGCGCACTGGCGCGCCTGGCCCAGGCAGTACCCGATCCCATCCCGGCCGAGCTGCAGCCGATGCTGGTGCAGCTGGCCATCAGCAGCGACTTCGCCCTGGACACCCTGGTGCGCCAGCCCGGCCTGCTGGCGCAGCTGTCCGCGCCGGGCTGCCCGCCACTGCCGGCGCCGGTGCTCGACCCGCTGCAGCCCAGCGACTGGCCGGCGCAGCTGCGACGCTGGCGCACGGCGATGTCGACCCGCTTGATCTGGCGCGACCTGGCCGGGCTCGACGATGTGCCACAGACTCTCGCCGGAGCCACCGCGCTGGCCGAGGACTGCCTGCGCTTGGCGCTGGACGCCCTGCAGCAGGAGTTCGCCCAGCGCCATGGAGTGATCCTCGATGACCACGGCCAGCCGCAGCAGCTGGTGGTGTTCGGCCTGGGCAAGCTGGGCGGTGGCGAGCTCAACTTCAGTTCCGATGTCGACCTGGTCTACGCCTACGTGCAGGGCGGTGAGTCCGACGGCCCGCGCGCGTTGGCGGCCGAAGAGTATTTCGCCCGGCTCGGCCAGCGCCTGGCCAAGCTGCTGGATGAAACCACCGTCGATGGCTTCAGCCATCGCGTCGACCTGCGCCTGCGTCCGTTCGGCAGCGCCGGGCGTGTGGCGCTGTCATTCGCGGCGATGGATCAGTATTTCCAGCGCGAAGGCCGCGACTGGGAGCGCTATGCGTGGTTGAAGGCGCGCGCGGTGGCCGGTGACATCGCCGCCGGCGAGGCGTGGCTGCAGACCCTGCGTCCGTTCGTGTACCGCCGCTACCTGGATTTCACCGCGCTTGATGGCCTGCGGGAGATGAAGGCGGCGATCACCGCCGAGGTCGTGCGCCGCGAGATGCACGACGACATCAAACGTGGCGCTGGCGGCATCCGCGAAATCGAATTCCTGTGCCAGGCGCTGCAGCTCATTCGCGGTGGCCGCGAGCCGGCGCTGCGTGAGCGGCGGCTGCTGGTCGCGCTGGATGCACTGGTCGCTGCCGGGCAGATCGCCAGCGACGATGGCGCCGCATTGCGCGAGGCCTACCTGTTCCTGCGCCGCCTGGAAAACCGCCTGCAGATGCTGCGCGATGCACAGACCCATGTGCTGCCCTCCGATGTACTGGATCGCGAACGCATTGCCGTCGGCCTCGGCTATGCCGGTTGGGATGCGCTGCGCGCTGCATTAAGCGTGCAGCAGCAGCGCGTCAGTACCGAGTTCGCCGCATTGCTGGCCCCGCGCAAGGGCCAGGCCGCGCCGGATGCGCTGGCCAACTACTGGCGCAGCCTGCCCGAGGGCAGCAACGCGCCGCTGCTGGCCGAGGCCGGTTTCCTCGATGCCAATGGCGCCGATCAGTCACTGCGCGATTTCGCCCAGGGCACGGGCGTGAAGTCGCTGTCCGATGCGGCGCGTGCGCGGCTGGACCGCGTGCTGCCGGCGCTGCTGCACGCTGCCACCCGTTCACCGCAGCCCGACGCCGCACTCAAGCGCGTGCTCGGCCTGCTGCAGGCAGTGTTGCGCCGTACCAGCTACCTGGCGCTGCTGGACGAACAGCCCAGCGCGCTTGCGCGACTGGTCGACGTGCTCGCACGCAGCGCGCTGCTGGCCGAACGCCTGGCCGCGTATCCGCTGCTGCTGGACGAACTGCTGGACGTACGCGTGTCCGGGCCGATGCCCGACGCGGCCGGCATGCTGGCCGAATGCCAGCAGGTGTTGACGGTGGAAGATCCCGAATCGGCGCTGCGCTGGCTCAACGAAACGCGGCTCGCCCTCAGTTTCCGCATGGCCATGGCCACGCTGGATGGCCGCCAGGGTGCGGTCGACAGCACCCGGCAACTGGCCGAACTGGCGCAGGCGGTGGTCATCACGGTGTTGGCGATGGCCGAGGCCGACATGCATGCCGCGCACGGTGTGATTGCCGGTGGCCGCTTCGCGATCATCGGTTACGGCAGCCTGGGCGGCCTGGAGCTGGGCTTCGGCTCGGATCTGGACCTGGTGTTCCTGCACGATCACCCGGCGGGTGTGGAAGCCAGTGACGGCGCGCGCCCGCTGGAGCCGGGCCGCTGGTATGCGCGCCTGGCCCAGAAGGTGATGGCGCTGCTGGCTGCGGTAACTGCCGCCGGCCGTCTGTACGACATCGACGTGCGCCTGCGTCCGGATGGTGGCAAGGGCTCGCTGGTGTCTTCGCTGGCCAGTTACACCGAGTACCAGCGTGATCGTGCATGGACCTGGGAGCACCAGGCGCTGGTGCGTGCACGCGGCGTGGCCGGCGATGCCAGCCTGCTGCAGGATTTCGAACAGGTGCGTGCGCAGACGCTGGGCCGCGAACGTGATCGCACAACGTTGTATGCCGATGTTCTGAAGATGCGCGGGCGCATGCGCACCGAACTGGACCGCAGCGATGCCGCGCGGCTCGACCTGAAGCAGGGCGCAGGCGGCGTGGTCGATCTGGAGTTCCTGCTGCAGACCGGCGTGCTGGCATGCAGTGTGCAGACACCTGCATTGCTGCAGCCGCGTGCCACGCCGGCGTTGATCGACGCGTTGGCAGCGGCAGGTTTCCTTCCCGAAGCCGCCACACAGGCGCTGCATGGCGCGCATGCCACGCTGCTGGAAGTAGGGCTGGCCTGCACGCTGGATCGCCGGCCACGGTTGGCGCCGACGACGCCCGCCATCGAAGAGGCGTGTGCGGCCATCCGCGCCGCGTGCATCGCCGCGGAGCTACCGTTCAGCTGAGTGCAGTTGGTGTGGATGCCAACCAAGGTTGGCACCTACCGGGCGAAGATCTGCTGTTGCAACCCACCGTGCGACGGCTTGCTGTTGGTAGGTGCCAACCTTGGTTGGCACGCTGTTGCCGGCGCCATGAACGCTGACGGAGTGTGCCAACCAAGGTTGGCACCTACCGGGTGATGGCCTGTTGTTGGCACCCACCGTGCGATGGAATGCTGTTGGTAGGTGCCAACCTTGGTTGGCACGCTGTTGCCGGCGCCATGAACGCTGACGGAGTGTGCCAACCAACGTTGACCTACCGGGTGATGGCCTGTTGTTGGCACCCACCGTGCGATGGAATGCTGTTGGTAGGTGCCAACCTTGGTTGGCACGCTGTTGCCGGCGCCATGAACGCTGACGGAGTGTGCCAACCAAGGTTGGCACCTACCGGGCGAAGATCTGCTGTTGCAACCCACCGTGCGACGGCTTGCTGTTGGTAGGTGCCAACCTTGGTTGGCACGCTGTTGCCGGCGCCATGAACGCTGACGGAGTGTGCCAACCAAGGTTGGCACCTACCGGTGAGGCGGTCAGCCGGCCGTACGCAGCGGCGCCATCTTCCACAGCAGCGCACGGAACGGGGCCAGCAGGCATACGCCGATCGCCAGCTTCACCGCCAGGTCGCCCGCGGCCCAGCTCACCCACGGCAGGGTGGAACCGGCGAAGGCGATCGACCAGAAGATGGTGGTGTCCACCGTGGCGCTGCAGGTGGTGGCCACCATCGGTGCGCGCCACCAACTGCCGCGGCGCAGGCGATCGAACACGGTGATGTCCAGCAGCTGGGCCACAATGAAGGCCGAGCACGAAGCGATCGCAATGCGCGGCGTCGCCACCCACACCGACAGCAGCACCGCCACCGCAAAACCAATCCACGCCACGCGGCGGGCCGGGCCCGGGCCGAAGCGGCGGTTGATCAGGTTGCTGACCAAGAAGGCCACCGGGTAGCTGAAAGCACCCCAGGTCAGCCAGTCATTGATCGGGTACTGCACCAGCACGTTGGACAGCAGCACCACCGCGCCCATGGCCAGCACCGCCAGCACCAGGGCGCGGGCGGTCAACGGGGCAAAAACAGGCGCAGGACGCGCGGACATGGCGAGCCAGGGGAAAAAGGGGATCGCCCATTATCCGCCCGGCCCGCCGCAAAGCCAAAAACGGCCGTTCAGCTTTACAGCTGCTCGCTCAGCGCGTCGCCGGCGGCATAGGCCGTCGGCACATAGGCCAGTGCCTGGCCCTGCGCGCTCTTCACGGTCCAACCCGCACCGGCCTCGGTGGGATCAAACTGCACCTGCTGGCCAACCACGAAGGCCGTCGTCTGGTCCTCACGGACCTGTGCCGGCCAGCGCAGGGTGGCGGTCTGGTCGGCCTTTCCGGGCACCTGCAGCTGCACCTGGCGCTCGCCGGTGGTCGTGGTCTCCACCTTCTTCACTTCCATCGGCGGCAGCGGCACCGCCTTGGTGCGAGGGGTCTTGTTGCCGCGCTCGCTGGCCTTGAACGGCGCCTTGGACAGTTCGGACAGGTCGGCTGACAGTGCGAGTGGTCCCGACAGAACGATCACCGAAGTGATCAGCACGCTGACTTCGCTGCTGTTCAACTGCGGCGCGGCGCCGGCGTGGACGGTGGGCACCAACAGCGCCGAGAGCAGCAGGGCAGACGCGGGAATGCGCAGGCAACGGAACATGGAGACCTCCTGGTCAACGTGGGGACGGCGGCTCAGCGCCGGGTATCGAAGATGTCGCGCGGGCCGGTGGCCTCGGGCAGGTATTCCAGCGGGCGGCCCTGGTTGTCCTTCAGCTGCCAGCCCTGGTCGTTGCCGGTCGGCTCGAAGTTCACGGTCTGGCCGACGGTGAACTGCACGGCAGGATCGCCGATGCCGCGCGGGTACTGCATCGATGCGGTGTTCTGGGGATCGTTGGCATCGCGCAGCAGTACTTCGCGACGGCCATCGACGGTGGTGGCGATGGCACTCACCTGCATCTGCGGCAGCTTGATCTGCTGCCGGCGGGCCAGGGGCTGGCCGGCGTCGGCCGCATCCTGGGCTTCCTTGGCTGCCGCCGCACGCGCCGACGCCACCATCTGCGTGGACATCTCCAGGCTCGGTCCCTGCGGGCCCGGGTCGTGGATGATCACGATGCGCCGCTCGGCATGGGCGGCTGTCGACCAGGCCAGGCCAGTCAGGATCAGTAGCGGCAACAGGATTGCTTGCGGAAGGCGCATGTCGTTCTCCTTGCGGGATTCAGGGGCTGGCTGCGGCGGCGCCGGCCACCGGCACGTGGGGGATCACCAGTTCCTGCTGCAGCTGGCTGCGCTGGTGCAGGAAGTCGAATACCGATTCCACCGTCACCACCGAGTAGTTGCCGGAAATGCGTTCACTGGCCGGATGGTCGGTGGTGGTGGCGTTGGCCACGAACAGGCGCGCACCCACGCGCTTGCCCAGGCCGATATGCAGCACGCTCGGCTGGAACTTCTGCGCGCGCAGCCATTGCTGTGCCTGTTCGCGCTTGACGATCACCGGGCCACCTTCGGCCTGCGCCATCGCTGCGGCCAGCATTTCCAGGATCCACTGGTTGGAATTCTGGAAGTCGGTGGCGAACGGATAGGCCACGACGTTGTACTTCGATTCGTGCAGCGCCTTGGGCTGGATCGCCGGTGCTGCCAGCATCCGCTTCAGTGCCAGCTGCAACGCTGGCGGCGGCACGCCGATGCGCAGATCGGTATGGGTACCGCTCTCGCCGACGAAATTGCCCAGGCCCTCGCGGTACAGCTGCGAGCTGTCGGTCTTGCAGCGGTTGAGCAGGTGCATCGCACGCCAGCGGCCATCGTCCTCGCGCAGCAGGAAGGCCAGATGGCTGTGGCGCAGGCCGTAGCGGCTCAGGTCCTGGCCGCCACGTGCGGCCACCACCACGTCCACATCGGGCAGCGCGTCCAGGCGCTCGGCGGTGGTCCACGCCACATCGAACATCGCCGCCTGCGCGGCCACGCTGGGGTAGCGCTCAACGCAGGTGCCGCTGTCGGCCCACGCCGGCGCGGAGGCCAGCAGGACCATCAACAGCAGCAGGGCGCAGCGCAGGCGATGCAGACGTTCCATGTATACCGCTCCAGAGGCGGGCAGGCCCGCGCGCCGATCATACCCGCATCGCCAGAATCAACGCTCCACGCCCTTGCGCCGCAGTTCCTTGTCGCAGGCATCGCTGATCGGCGCGATCGGCAACGGCGGGCGCTCGTTGCGCGGATTACGCAGCGCCGGCTGCTCGCGGTAGGCATCCAGCTGCTGCTGGCAGGCGTGCGACAGCGGGTCCAGTTCGGTGGGGGTGGTAGAGCAGGCCGCCAGCAGGGCCAGCGGCAACAGAAGCAGGATGCGCATGGGGACGTCCAGTCCGAGGGGGAGGCTGGACTCTAACTGCGCCGACGGATCGAAATGTTCAAAAAGCGCTGGACGGCATCACCCCAACGCCAGCCGCGTTTTGACCTCGGCGGCAATCCGCGTGGTCTCGCGCAGTGGTTCGATGCGGTCGTACTGCCAGTCCAGCCAGCGTGTCTGCAGCCGCCCGCGCTCGCGCAGTTGCTGCTGGAAGCGCGCCAGCCGTCCCTGCGCGGTATCGGCCAGGGCCACCATCACCGGCATGCGCGTGGCGCTGGCCTCGGACAGCAGGTTCACCGAATCGGGCGACACCACCACCCGGTTGGCCCAGCCGAGCAGACCGGCATACGGGTTCACACCATCGCCGCCATCGCCCCAGATCACATGCGGCAGGTCGGCGAACTTCGCCCGCAGGATCTCGGCCAGCGCCGGCGGCGTGCGTCGCGAAGTAGTTGCCAGCAGGCTGCCACCCTCGCTGCGGATCTGTTCGGCCAGCGCCTGGAACACGTGCACCATCGCGGTCTCATCCCACGGTGCCAGCGGCGTGGGGCCGCCCACCAGCAGTGCGGTGCGCGGGCCGGGCAGGGTGCTGAAGCTGGCGAACGCGGCGCGGCCCCAGGCCAGCCAATCATCGTCCACCGGGTTCAGGCTGCCGATCAGGGTCAGCACGTTGCCGCCGCGCAGGGCGTCATGCTCGGGCACCACCACCACGTCCCAGTGGCGGCAACCGATGCGCGGGTCGAGGATCTGCACCACCTGGCTGCCACGCGCGCGCAGCACGCGCAGTGCACCGGCGGCCTGGCGGCCACAGCCGATCGCCAGCGCAGGCGCCTCGGCAGCGAGGGACGCGAACGCCTCGCCGTAGCCGTTTACATCACTGGGCAAGCGCCGCGGCGACAGCCAGCGCCACGGCGCGCGGGGTTGCAGTACCAGGGGGCGGTGGCTGCCCAGGCGCAGCGCCGTCGCCAGCGCCACGGCCTGGCGGACATTACCGGCACGGCCATCGGTGACCGTCCATGGCGTGCTCGATCGTTTCACCATTGGCATTAATTCGTTTCAATCCTGCTGGGTGTTGCAACAGTCGCGACACTCTACACTGCGGATCGACGTTTCGCCCCGCGCCGCCCGCGGGCACTGACCTTAGCCGCCCTGGAGATCCACCGATGTCTCACGCGCTCGACGCTGCTGCACTGGACCAGTTGTTCCGCACCGCCCGTACCCAGAACGCCTTCCTCGACAAGCCGGTCGAAGACGCGCAGCTGCACGCTCTGTACGACCTGCTGAAGTGGGGCCCGACCGCCGCCAACGGCAGCCCGGCGCGCTTCGTGTTCGTAAAGTCGGCCGAAGCCAAGGCCAAGCTGGCACCGGCGCTGTCCGAAGGCAACCACAACAAGACCCTGGCCGCCCCGGTCACCGTCATCGTGGCCTTCGACCAGGACTTCCACGAGAAGCTGCCGTACCTGTTCCCGCACACCGATGCCAAGGCCTGGTTCGACGGCCCGCGCGAAGGCCGCCACGAAGGCGCGTTCCGCAACGGCAGCCTGCAGGGGGCCTACCTGATCCTGGCCGCACGCGCGCTGGGCCTGGATGCCGGCCCGATGTCCGGCTTCGACAATGCCAAGGTCGATGAAGCGTTCTTCGCCGGCACCAGCATCAAGTCGAATTTCCTGGTCAACCTGGGGTACGGTGACGATTCGGGCCTGTTCCCCCGTCTGCCGCGTCTGTCCTTCGACGAAGCGGCGCGCATCGCGTAAGTCGCTGTATCGGTTTCGGGCCCGCCCGCCGTGGCGGGCCATTGCTGCACTGTGTTCCCACCCTACGATCCGGAGAGTCCCTGAGATGAGCGCCACCCGTAAACTGCTGCTGCCGCTGGCCCTGACCCTGGCCATCGCCGCCTGCTCCAAGCCGGCCGATACCGCTGCCCCGGCGGCTGATGCTGCTGCCCCGGCCGCCACCGAACAGGCTGCCACCACCCCGGCCGCCGATGCCGCTGCTGCCGCCCCGGCGGCTGCCGCCATCACCATCGCCTCGGGCACCTACAAGCTCGACCCGACCCACACCGACGTGCTGGCGCAGTGGAGCCACTTCGGCTTCTCCAACCCGAGCGCGCACTTCGGCAACGCCGAAGGCACCCTGGTGTACGACGCCACCGACGTCACCAAGTCCACCGTCACCGTGAAGCTGCCGCTGAGCGGCCTGAACAGCTTCACCGCCAAGTTCGACGAGCACCTGAAGAGCGCCGACTTCTTCGACGCTGCCAAGTTCCCGGCCGCTGAGTTCAAGAGCACCAAGGTGGAATCGGCCGGCACCAACAAGCTGACCGTCATCGGCGACCTGACCATCAAGGACATCACCAAGCCTGTGACCCTGGACGTCACCGTCAACGGCGGCGGCGAGCACCCGATGGCCAAGGTTCCGGCCGCCGGCTTCGATGCCACCACCACCATCAAGCGCAGCGATTTCGGCGTCGGCGCCTACGCCCCGAACGTCAGCGATGAAGTGAAGATCCGCATCACCACCGAAGCCACCGGCGAGAAGCCGGCGGCTTGATGCAACATCCCGCTCACTCGTTGTGAGAAGGCAGAAGGCCCGCTGAAAAGCGGGCCTTCTTTTTTTGGGACTTTGGTGGGGGCCGACCTTGGTCGGCACACAATCAATCCGCAGGCCAACCAAGGTTGGCCACTACCGGGTATGCGCGCTCAGCGCAGCGTACCCAGCCACGCGGCCGACGCTTCGCTCGGGCTCTGCTTGGCTTTCACCACCAACCCGCTTGCGCGCACGAATGTCTGCGCGGCCTGTGCCACCACCTGGCGGGCGATCAGCGCCGCCTGCCTGGTAGACGCCTGCTGCTTGCGCAGCTGCACGATATGCACCGACGGACGCCCCACCGGCGCGTACTTCTGGTCGCGGCGCAGGATGTCGGCCACCTGTGCCACTTCATGTTCGGCCTGCAGGTAGCGGTGCTGTGCCTCGACCAGCTCACGCAGCGGTGCGCGCGCCGCAGCCGGGTCGGCGAAGGCGGACAGCGCTGCGTCGCAGGCGCTGTCGTCGGCCAGGCGGGTACGCAGCGTGTCCACGCCGCTCAGGGTCAATTTGCCCACGCGGGGCCTCGTTGGTGCAGGAAAGGAGCGCGATTGTCGCATGGGGTCGCGGTTACCATGGCAGCCGCACTGAACCACGGAAGGCAACACCATGCAGGAAGCGCAGTACTGGCTTGGCGAGTTCTGGACCGGCCTGAGCGTGCTCGATCTGATCGGCGGCAGCGTGCTGGGCACCCTGTTGGGGCTGGCGCTGGGTATCCTCGCCTGGCGCTGGCTGCATCGGCGCGGTTGGCTGCGGCGGCAGCGGCGTTGGCACCACGGGCTGCTGGCCTCGTATGTGGTGCTGCTGCCGTTGCTGGTCGCGTTCTTCGGCCTGCAGCTGGGCTTCACCGCCGGCGCACACCGCGCGCTGTTCAAGCAGCTCGACCACTTCCAGCCGCACCTGCAGACGATGGTGGAAGGCTGGAGCAGCGGCTTCACCGCCTCGCTGGAAGACGAGCGCATGCGTGCCGCGCTGCAGAGCCAGGGCACGGTGGGTGATGTCGCGGATTCGCTGGCTGCGATCTACCTGAGCGAGCATCCGCTGCCCGGCGTGGACCGTTTGGGTGACGGGCCGATGGCGCGTGGCGTGGGCTGGGTAATCGGCAAGGTGCGCGCCGGGCTGCTGCGGGCGATGGTGGAAGACACGCTGATCGACAAGGCCGGCACGGTCGGCCTGGAGCCGAAGATGGTGCGCGAGGCGTTGACCGTGCGCATCGACGAACTGCTGCATACGCGCGGGGTGCTGCGGCTGGTGAAGGCGCAGATCAACGGCATGATGCCGGGCGTGTACCTGGGGTTGCTGCTGCCGCTGGCGATCATCGCGCTGCTGCTGGCGCTGGAGATCTGGGCCGCGCACCGGTTCGGGTGGGTGCGGCAGGTGGCGCCCAGCGCTCCTGTAGAGCCGAGCCCATGCTCGGCTCATCGCGCGTAGCGCGAGGGCGGATAGAACAGCAGCCGAGCATGGGCTCGGCTCTACATAGTCAAAGGCGTGCGGACCAACGGTCCGCACCCACCCGCTGCCCGGTCAATCGCCGTCCTGTTCGTCCGGGTGCGCCTTCCAGTAGCCGGTCGAGCGGATCCAGTCGCGTGGCACGCCCAGGTGGCCTTCGATGAACTTGCGCATCATCCATGCGCGGCGCGATTCGGTGGCGATCCAGTAGAACGCATCGCCGTCCGGCGCCTCGAAGTCGGTCAGCATGTCTTCCAGCAGCGTGCTGCTGGCCGCCGGGAAGCCATTGCGCTCCAGCCAGTGGATGCGCACGTTCTCGTACTGCGGCAGATCCTGGCGCTCGTCCTCGTCGGCCACTTCGATATACGCCTGTACCTCCGCGCCTTCGGGCAGCACGTCCAGCCAGCGGGCGATGGCCGGCAGCGCGGTCTCATCGCCAATCAGCACATAGGCGTCGTAGCTGTCGGCCACCACGAACGAACCGCGCGGGCCGCCAATCACCAGCGTGTCGCCGGCCTGTGCGCGCTCGGCCCACGGCCCGGCAATGCCCTGGTCGTGCAGCACGAAGTCGATGGCCAGTTCGCCGGTTTCGTGGTCCCACCAGCGCGGGGTGTAGTCGCGCGCCGGCGAAGGCTGCTTGCCCTCCGGGTAGCTGCGGCCCTCGGCGGTCAGCACCGGCAGCACCATCTCGCCGCTGGCGTTGGGGAAGAACAGCTTGATGTGGTCGTCGGCGCCGGGCGAATCGAAGCCGGCCAGGTCGTCGCCGCCCAGCACGATGCGGCGCATGTGCGGGGTGACAGTCTCGGTGCGCTGCACCGTCAGTTCACGGAAGCGCACATCCAGGCGCAGGCGCGAGTTGTGATGTTCGGTCATGGGGGTACCTGTCAGAAGGTCGCGCGGGGGCGCGCGGCATGGGGAAGACCTGGCTGGATTCAGTCTGGCTGGGTCGTAGAAAAGGGAGAGGACACGTCGCCGGCCTAGCCGTTCATCAGCGCCGATGCGCGCGACAGCAGCGCGGCCACCTGCTCGGCTTCGCCGTCGGCCCAGCGCCCGTGGTGGTGCACCAGCGCCAGCTTGAACTCGCGCAGGGCAGCGGCCAGTGGCGCCGGCAGCGAGGCCTTGGTGATCTCGCGTGCGCGGTCGAACGCGCGTCGCTGCGCCAATCGCACCTGGGTGCGCTGCACCTTCAGTTCGAACTCGCCGGCGGTGGTGATGCGGAACACACGGCGGCCGTCCACCTCTTCCGACGCCACCCAGCCGGCCTGCTCGAAGCTGGCCAGCAGCGGGTACATGGTGCCCGCGCTGGGGGTGTAGGCCTGCATGAACATGGTGCTGATGTGCTGCATCAACTCGTAGCCGTGGCGCGGCTGCTCGCCGATCAGCGCCAGCACCAGCAGGCGCAGGTCGCCACGGCTGAGCACGCGCGGCTGGCCGTTGCGGCGGGGTACCGCGGTATCGTCGGTGCGGCTTTTGGGGGAGGGGGAGCGGCCCATTTCGATATATCGGTAACGTGTGCCGCAAACGATATATCGATACGCCGGACCCGACAAGCATGGCTTCGGCCACAACGCTTGCCAGATCGGGCCATGCAGCCAGCTACCGCAACGGATCAGGGCAGGGTTGCGCGCGGCGCAGGCCACCGTTGCGCGGCCTGACATCCGTATCGGGCCGCGCAACGGCGCTGCGGGTTTCCGCCCCGGGCGGGGCGCAGCAGACAAGCGGCGAACCGCGGGAAGGGGCCTGCTCGCCGCCAACCGTGCGCAGCGGCGCCGCCCGCGTCGAGAGGCGCGCGCGACATGTTGTCGCGGGTTCAGCGGCAGCCCGTCAGACAACGCCGACACGGCGCCGGCCTTGCCCCACAACGGTCATCCGCAGCAGTAACACTGCGTCCTGCGCATGGGCGCAGCAGGCCGCAAGCGACAGCTGGCGCAGCCCTTGCAGGCAGCCACAGCGGCCTGCAGCAGTGCTTTGTCCCGCCGGTGGACGTCCCGGGACATGCCATGCAGACAGGGGTGGCCTGCCTCCATACGCCAGCGTAGCCAAGTGACGAAAGCCCTTGGTGCGCTACACTTTGCGGTCTAGAAATCTATCAACAGTCGCGCGCGTGCGTGCGGTAATGGGAGCGCTAATGAACTGGTTGAACGAGGTGCTGAACAACGACCCGAATCCTGTGGAAACCCAGGAGTGGATCGAGTCGTTGAAGGCCGTTATTGATGTCGAGGGCCCCGAGCGCGCGCATCAGCTGCTGGAAGGCATGGTGGAACTGACCCGTCGTTCGGGTGCCTATCTGCCGTTCTCTCCCACTACCGAATACGTCAACACCATCGAGCCGCAGCTGGAGGCCAAGAGCCCGGGCAACGCCGAACTGGAATGGCGCATCCGTTCGATCATCCGCTGGAACGCGATGGCCACCGTGGTGCGCGCCAACCGCAAGCCGGGTGACCTGGGCGGCCACATCGCCTCGTTCGCCTCCGGCGCAACGCTGTACGACGTGGGCTTCAACCACTTCTGGCGCGCCCCCAGCGAGAACCACCCGGGCGACCTGCTGTTCATCCAGGGCCACAGCGCCCCGGGCATCTACGCGCGTTCCTTCCTGGAAGGCCGCATCAGCGAAGAGCAGCTGGACAAGTTCCGCATGGAAGTGGACGGCGGCGGCCTGTCGTCGTACCCGCACCCGTGGCTGATGCCGGAATACTGGCAGACCCCGACCGTGTCGATGGGCCTGGGCCCGCTGGCCGCCATCTACCAGGCGCAGTTCATGCGCTACCTGGAAAACCGTGGCCTGATCGAGAAGTCCGACCGCAAGGTGTGGTGCTTCATTGGCGACGGCGAGAGCGACGAGCCGGAAACCCTGGGTGCCATCGCGCTGGCCGGCCGTGAAGGCCTGGACAACCTGATCTTCGTGGTGAACTGCAACCTGCAGCGCCTGGACGGCCCGGTGCGCGGCAACGGCAAGATCATCCAGGAACTGGAAGGCGTGTTCCGTGGCGGCGGCTGGAATGTCATCAAGCTGCTGTGGGGCGGTTACTGGGATGCCCTGCTTGCCAAGGACACCAATGGCGTCCTGAAGAAGCTGATGATGGAAACCGTCGACGGCGAATACCAGAACTGCAAGGCCTTCGGTGGCGCGTATACCCGCGAGCATTTCTTCGGCAAGTACCCGGAAACCGCTGCGATGGTGGCCGGTCTTTCCGACGACGACATCTGGCGCCTGAACCGTGGTGGCCACGACCCGCACAAGGTGTACGCCGCCTACCACCAGGCCGTGAACACCAAGGGCATGCCGACCGTGATCCTGGCCAAGACGGTCAAGGGCTACGGCATGGGCAGCGCCGGTGAGGCACTGAACCCGACCCACCAGACCAAGAAGCTGGACGACGAAGCGGTGCGCCACTTCCGCGACCGCTTCAACATTCCGGTGACCGACGCGCAGCTGGCCGATGGCCAGGTGCCGTTCTACCACCCGGGCCCGGATTCGCCGGAAGTGCAGTACCTGCAGGAACGCCGTGCCGCGCTGGGTGGCTACCTGCCGCAGCGCCGCCGCAAGGCCGAAAAGAGCTTCAACGCACCGAAGCTGGAAAGCTACGAGCGCCTGCTGAAGAGCAGCGGCGAGCGCAGCTACTCCACCACCATGGCCTTTGTGCAGAGCCTGAACATCACCCTGCGCGACAAGGAACTGGGCCCGCACATCGTGCCGATCGTGGCCGACGAAGCCCGTACCTTCGGCATGGAAGGCCTGTTCCGCCAGATCGGCATCTATGCGCCGTTCGGCCAGAAGTACAAGCCGGTCGATGCCGACCAGCTGATGTTCTACCGCGAAGACCAGAGCGGCCAGGTGCTGCAGCAGGGCATCAGCGAGCCGGGTGCGATCAGCTCGTGGATGGCCGCCGGTACCAGCTACTCGGTCAGCAACGTGCCGATGCTGCCGTTCTACATCTACTACTCGATGTTCGGCTTCCAGCGCGTGGGCGACATCGCCTGGCAGGCTGCCGACATGCGTACCCGCGGCTTCCTGCTGGGTGGTACCGCCGGCCGCACCACGCTGAACGGTGAAGGCCTGCAGCACGAAGATGGCTTCAGCCATCTGGTGGCCGGTGGCATTCCGAACGTGCGCAGCTACGACCCGACCTTCGGCTTCGAAGTGACGGTGATCCTGCAGCACGGCACCAAGGCGATGATGGAAGATCAGATTGACGAGTACTACTACGTCACCCTGATGAACGAGAACTACACCCACCCGGAAATGCCGGAAGGTGCAGCCGAAGGCATCGTCAAGGGCATGTACCTGCTGACCGACGCCGGCAAGCCGAAGAAGGGCGAGCTGCGCGTGCAGCTGCTGGGTTCGGGCACCATCCTGCGCGAAGCCATTGCCGCGGCCGAGCTGCTGGACAAGGACTTCGGCGTGACCGCCGACATCTGGAGCTGCCCGAGCTTCAACGAACTGCGTCGCGATGGTTTCGACGTGGAGCGTGCCAACCGCCTGCATCCGGAAGGTGAGCAGCGCAAGGCGTATGTGACCGAGCTGCTGGAAGGCCGCCAGGGCCCGGCGATTGCCGCCACCGACTATGTGCGTGCGTATGCGGACCAGATCCGTGCGTTCGTGCCGATGTCGTACACGGTGCTGGGTACGGATGGGTTTGGCCGTTCGGATACGCGTGCGAACCTGCGCCGGTTCTTTGAGGTTGACCGGTACTACATCGCGCATGCCGCGATTGCGGCGCTGGCGAAGGACGGGAAGATGACCGCGAAGGATGTGGCCCGGGCGATCAAGCAGTACAAGATTGATCCGGAGAAGGCTAATCCTGTTGGGGTCTAAGGATCTGAGACAGGTCTGTGAGAAAAGGGCGGCTCTGCCGCCTTTTTCTTTCTCCTGCAGGACTGGTACTGATGGAGAGGTCGTGGTAAAAGTCTTTTCACTGCTACGCTCCCGGAATTGTGAGAACTAAATTGAAATGAAGAGTAGTAACCCGCCCGAGCTTGGTCTGCTGGATCGACTTGCGAGCTACACGAATGTGGGGGACGCGGAGGGGCATCCGATCCACAACCTCCATCCTTATCCAGCCAAGTACATCCCCAAGCTTCCGCGGGAGGTCATTGCTGAACATGTCAATGAGCGCCATCGAGTGCTCGATCCCTTCTGTGGCAGCGGAACCACTTTGGTCGAAGCGGCACTTCAAGGCGTTCGGAGCGTTGGCGTTGATTCAAATCCGGTGGCGGCGATGATCTCGCGAGCGAAGACTACCTCGCTAAACGCAGATGAAATTATTACTGCAGAACGCATGCTGCAACGTGTAGCCGAAGCTCGAGTTAAGGGAGTGGCGGGTCGACTTAGAGTTCCAGAATTTCCTCGCATCGACCATTGGTTCCAAAAAAACGTTCAGCGCGAACTTTCGTGGATATTCTCGGAGGTCAATAAGGTCGATAGTGAAAATTTGAGGGGATTTCTTAGGAGCGTTGCTTCTAGTATTGTTACATCAGTTTCTAATCAAGATTCAGAGACTAGGTATACAGCCGTCTGTAAATCCATCGAAGATGGCTTCGTTCTTCAGCGGTTTGAGCGAAAGCTTAGAAAGTCGATAATCGTTGCGTCCGAATGGGCTTCGCTGGGATTGAAGTCAGATCGAACCCCTGAAGTGATAAATTCTTCCATCTCTTCACTAACGGACGCGACTCTAGGGGACAATTCCATTGATCTCATAGTGACCTCGCCACCCTACCCTAATAGTTTTGACTATTACCTGTATCACAAGATGCGAATGGTTTGGCTGGGTTTTAGCTTTTCTGATGCGCAGTCAGATGAAATTGGTTCTAGGTACGAACACTCGAGCAAGCGAGCACCGATCGATACATTCATTGCTCGTATGAGACCGGTGATGTCTCAGCTTTCTCGCGTTCTTAAGCCATCAAAGCTGGCTTATTTGTTCGTCGGGGATTCGGTTATTAATGGATCCTTCGTCAATATGAGCGAGCTGTATGCGGACTTGGCAAAAGATTCCGGATTCAAGTTCGTTGATGAGCGTTCATACGGCTTGAACTTGGTCTCGAGGTCCTTTAAGGACACGCGTGAATCAGCGGGAGCTTCTGCTAAACAAAAAAAGATGCAGCGAGTAGTTCTTCTTGAGTCAACAAAATCTTCCTCCGGTCGAAATGTGACGCGTCCGGCCGCGACTGTTGCGCCGACTGTTCCTGTAATCGAACTTTCAGAGACACCGCGCAATAAATCCGTTGTAGCCATTAGATCGGATGACTCGGATCGCCACGTTCACTCCTTAATTCCATATCCTTCAAAGTTCATTCCGGAGATCCCTCGTTGGGCTGTGAGGGAATATTCCAATGCGGGTGATACCGTACTTGATCCCTTCTCCGGGTCGGGTACGACCGCAGTAGAGGCAATGCTCCTTGGCCGAAATGCAGTATCGGTTGATATTTCGCCGTGGGCGTCCTTGCTTGCACGGGCGAAAACTACTGTCTGCGAAACGTCTGATCTGCTTCGTGCATCAGAATCTTTGCAGTCGGCACTAATCGCTGGGAAGCTTCCTGAAAATAAATTCAGGAGATTTGAGCTCGATGAATTTTGGTTTAATTTGGATCACATTAATCAGTTTTCATCTATAAGGGGGCTTATTGAGAGTAGCGTTGAGCCAGAATTGAGGGATTTTTTCCTCGTGTCGCTAGCTTCTACGATAAGGGCATTTAGCTATCAGGACCCGGCACAAATTAAGGTCAAGCGAGATGCAAAAAAGGTTGCAGCGGGGACTGCAAGTCCTGTCGAGCTATTTCTTCGTCGACTTCCGCAGCATGTAGAACGGCTTGCACGGTTCAACCAGCTCCTATCCAGTCGCCCGTCCCATCGGTCTGTGACCGAATCCGTCGGAGATTGGGCGAGCCGCGGGAAGATGGAGAAATACGACCTGGTCGTCACTTCACCTCCATATATCAATGCGATGAACTATGCAATGAGCTCACGCTATGAGTTGCTTCTTCTTGACTTGCTCGGAGGGACTGAAATTAATGAGCATCAGAAGGGCTACTATGGAACCGAGAGGGTGTATGCAAAGGATTACAAAAAAATATGGACGGTAGATAAGAATTGGTCATCTTCTGCCGAGCTAAATGATATTATTCGGCGCGTGTACGCAGGGGAGCCAAAGAGGTCGTACATCGTTTATGACTTCTTCGTAAAGATGAGGGCTGCTTTTCTAGGGATTTTGGAAAATCTCCGCCTTGGTGGGCACTTTGTGATCGTCACCGGGACTAATACTATTCGACAGGTTCCAATCGACACGCACCGTCTTCTTACAGAGATTGCTGTTGACCTTGGTTGCGAGCTGGTTGGCGAGTTCCACTACGAAATATTGCGCCAGCGGCTGAAAATTACTCGCCATGCGACTGCGGGAGTTATACCGCATGATGGCGTGGCTATTCTCAAATGGAATGGGGGGGGTAATGAATAAGGTGAAAGTTAAGCTACTTCATCACAAAGAGGCTTCTTGGGCTCACTATTTTCAGCGGTATACGTCGATTGCGACGCTTGAGGCTGCTGGACTAATCGAGGTGGAGATAGAAAGTCTTCCTCAGCAAAACTCATCGCGTTCATTTGCGTTCTTGCCAGAAAAGCTGCGTAGGCTTCTATTCTTTGCTAAGCCGGACTTGGTCGTCACGATCGATGATGGGCGTAGACCCATCACGCCAGTTTTCGCCCTTGATGTCACTGAGCACGTCGCTGCTAGGGATCATTGGATCCAGCGATTTCCCAATTTGGTTGGCTGCGCGCAAGAGGGTGTGCCGGGGGCATTTGTGGCGCCACGAGATATGGAGGCGCGAGAAAATTTCAAAGGAAAGACCGATCCGTTCTTCTTTTTTGCCTACGATCGCGTGATGGAAATTCACAGTACGCCGATGTACATCGCTGAATGGCCGTCAACGAATGGTGCTGATCTTGATGGAGATATGTATTGGCCAGACCTGCCACCATCCACGGCGGCTGGTATAAAGAAAGTATTCGAGTTCTTTGATCTTGTACTCGATGCCTCGATGAAAGGTGCTGACTTGCATGCTTTAAGCCGTGATCGACTCATCGTAGAACTAAGGCAGGAGCTACGATCCAGCGCGTATGCAAAGGTGCCGCAGGTAAAAGATTTTATGCGTTTGGCGGAAAATATGCCAAATAATAGGCTCTTAACGGGTGGTGAAATATCAGCATGGCTGAACACTAAGGGGCTGAAGTTGCCAACTTCTGTGCCTGATAGGATCGCGAAGCGATCTAGGAATCTAGTTTTCACCCCTGTTTTGCGTGGCACCCCTGCACAGAAGCGGGCCGCTTTACTCAAACGGATCCACCTGCGGGGAGGTGATCCATACACCCAGCAGCCGCTGGTCTTTGACTACTTGTTCTGCCGTCTCGGCCCGACCACAGTTGAACGCGATGCAAACTTGTTCATCGACCTAAGTGTATTGAAGTTCTCGGATTTCGCTTCCTACGTTTCAACTACTTGGAAGGGCTCTCCTCTGGGGGAAACTTCGCTGGCTAAGATTGGAAATGATCTTCCAATCTATACACTTCATTTGCGAGAGGGTATATCGCAGGTTGTAAAGAATTTTGTTCGCTTATACTCCTGGTCCGCAGATGTTATCGTCTTCGAAGATGGAGTTATCTACTTTTGAAGGATGAAAGCGAGTTGGTCGCCCTAGTGGCTGAGAAGTTCAAGTCGAATGGTTGGGTGGTAATCGTTTCCCGGCCTTCTCAGAATCGAATATACTTTATTGAATCGTCTGGACGGAGGAAGGCGCCGGACTTTATTGCACTAAAGCAGGGGAGGCTGTTCGTAGCTGAGGCCAAGTGCCGATCTGCAGATTTATTTTCTGCGGGGAGGGGAAGGCTTTCTGATGTCTCGTCACTTAGAGAGCTCGCTCTCGAGAGCGTTCGTATTCCTTTCCTTGGTAGGGTGGCTCGTCGGTTAGCGTCATTAAAGATCTGCCATGATGGAATTGAATCCATGGAACTTGGTCTGATTGCTGCTTCTAACCTTTCACGTCTGCACGCAGATGCAAGCGATGATTTAATGATAATTATTGCAGGCGCCGGGGTGGGGGTTGGCGCGAGCGCCCACTTTGATTGGTAGTGACTCGTATAATACTGTGGTGTGATATTTATAAAAAATGGGGCTGGAAGAGTGATGGCCAAATCTAGGTGCATCTTGTTGGACTTTCAATATGAGATGACAATTGCATAGAAAGTGTTGCGGTCGATAATAAGTTTTATCTCATATTAATTGCGGCCCGTGTCAATATTTGTAGGTGGAGTCGAATGGCGGTTCGACGAGATTTGCTTCGCGTCGTAGCGCTGCATCGTCGCGCTCTCGACCGAATTTGATCTCTTCCAACAAATTCAGCATTATGCGCACGTAGTTCATCTTGAGGGGGTGCCGAAAGTCGCATGCGCCGCGCTATCGATTTATATCCCGATGCGGTAGTCATAGGTTGGCAGTGACTTCGGGCTCTTCGCTAAAACGGCATGAGAAGCGAACTTTTGCGCACAGCGGAAAGTCGGCTTCAACCGTGAATTTCTCTTCCTTTCAAGAGGATGAGCGCACCTAAATGTGGGCCCAAAGAGAGGAGGTGTAGTTGGTATAAACACGTCCGGTACGGTTTTCATCCCAACTCGCCGCACTCATCTTCGCTATGGGTACGCTCGTTTCGGTACAACCCGCCGCTCCAATGCGAAAGCACCGGCATTAGACAGGGAGCTTCAATATCCCCGCCCGCATACAGCACAACCACAAGCTGCTCCAACGAGTTGTCCACCAGCATCACGTGCTTGCCGTCGCAACTGACCTCAAAGTACCTCTCTCCCGCGTACCGCGCGTGGAGTACTAGGTCCCGGCGCACAAGCCGAACGGCCTCCCCGCGCATGACAGCAAACTCAGCGTCGGACACCTTCCGAAACGTCCGCAGTTTCAAGCCAGCCTTGGGTAGATGACAGCTGGCGGTCGCCGCAGACAACACCGCCAGCAGCACGCTGCCATAGATCACAGCTCTCATTGGACGCCCTGCAGATAGGGGATGGACTAGAAAGGGAACGGCCGGCCAAGAAGAGCGCGTGGAGAGTCAGCAGCCGCACGACAGATGGCCAAGTCCAACTGGGCTACCCCCGCACCTGCAACCGCTCAGCCACCTGCGCAGTCAACGCCACACACGCCATCTTCAACCCTTCCATCACCCGATCCCCCAGGTACTCCTCGGGCGCGCCGTTCTGCCGCGTGCGTTCCGCAGCCAGCATCAACTCCGCCACCACGCGCAGACCAGCCAGGGCGCAGTCCGCATCCGCCAGCTCAAGGCAACGCCCAGGCAGTTGATGCCGTTCCGGCCAAGGCTGGCCGTCCGCAGCAGCACCGGTTCCGATGCGGCGCAGCGTGGCAACGAAGGTGTTGGGATCGACAGACGGTTCGCGCTCGGTTTCGGCGTTGTCCGGATCGTACTGCGCGTGCAGGGAACGGAAGTCCGATGTGTTCATGGCAATGCTCCGTACAGGACAGATAGCAGCGCCACCAGTAAAGGCGGCGGACGATGCGTGGTTCGAAAGCCGGACAGTAACCAAGCCGGTGGGTCCGAAGACCCCCACGCACCGCCCGCCATGGAACGCGAACGGATTGTCAGCCGGCGCCACGCAAAGGTGACGCCGGCTGACAAGCGTAAAACACATGGTTACTGAACGGGCTTTCGAACCCGCGCCACCCTTTTCCGGTGGCACGCCAAGAGATACCCGCGCAGCTGCCAAATGCCAAGAAGCTGCAGAACTGACGATTGCCAGTCCTGACGCTTTCGGGATTGTCGCACACGGTGTTAAGCCGGCAAGCGATTGCGCCGCAACGGTCTTGAGGGGCTTGGCGCTATTGGCCCCAAGCGCAGGATGCCCACAACCAGGCCCGCGGCGTAGGACCAATTGCGACAGCTTGGATCAGCGGTTCAGGCGGGCGGCGCCTCGACCGTGGGCACAAAGGTCAAACGCACCCGAACCCGCGCATGCCGCGCGACGCCCTCAACCACGACCGGTTCGAAGCGCCACTGGTCCACTGTGGTAAAGGCTGCACGATCGATTTCCCGCAGTCCGCTGGACCGCGCCACCATCACGTTGGAAACGTGGCCCAGCTCATCCAGTTGAGCAACCAACAGCACCACCATGGGAATCTGCAGCAAGGTATCGGGCGGCGTGGCAGGGGCCGTTGAATACACAACGGCAGGCGCCTGCTGCAGCTCGAAAGTGGGGTTGTCACCGCGCTCCACGAACACTTCGGTGGAAACCTGTGGGTCTGCCGCCATGGCCATGGCAGGTGTAGCGCCCAGCAGCATCAGAACAAGGTTCAGTGCCAGGGCGGTGTTCAAACGGGGCATGCGTGGTTTCCATTCCGGTGCGCTGCCAGCATAGCGGCCATGCCCTGGCATCGCTTGGCTTGAATGCCGGCGTGACGGACTGCTGCACGGTTCACACAGGCACGCCCGGCCGTGGCCACAGCGCATCGTCGCGCTCCAGGTCGTAGTCGCTGCCGAACGCCAGCGCTGCCTCGCGTGGTGGAAGATCTGCGTAGCAGCGCAGCAGGTACCCATCCATGCCGGCATCGCTATGGTCGATGGCGAACAGGTGGAGGAGCTCTTTGTCGAAGGCTTCGAGCCATGCGGGGTCGATCTTGGTCATGGTGATCCTCCAGTGTGGGAGGGGAGGATGGTTTGCCGCTGTCTCAAAGGACGCGAATTCACGCAGCATGTGCTTCTCAGCTATCACGGGGATTCGTTAGCGGAGATCGTGAGCTTGTCGTATTTACCCCGAAACAGCCATGCCAAAAGGGGTAAGCTCCATCAGCGATGTCATTGAAGGGAATCGAAGGACACAGCCAATGAAACGGAGTCCTATCCAAGGCCCTCAAGTAGGCCAGTTCTACCTGTTCGCGCCAGACCTTGAAAGCAACCGCGCTTTCCGTGGCGCCGAGTTTGAGAACCTGTCGGCGTTGCTTGATCCACCGCGCATTATCCTGCGCCCGGGCGATGGGGGTTTCCCGGCGCTCCGCGAGAAGCCGCGTATCATCCTCGATGCATCCAAGGGGCCTGAGCCACGTGACCTGGAGGGCGGCTTCAGTGGGTACTGGCTCGTCTCGGAACGACTGTGGCGGGTGATGAATTCCATGGATCCGCAGGCATTCGACTTTGTTGAATGTGATGTCCGCCTGGCTGATGGCACGCCTATGCCACGGCGCTTCCTGTGCGATGTGGTGCGTGAGCTGGACGCGATAGACGAGGAACGTTCAAGACTGGACATCGAGATCGATGAGGACTTCGTCAATGGGAAGTTCTATTCGATTGCAGGTGGGGCGAGTCTGGCAATTCGCTCTGAGTTGGTGCGAGATGCGCATGTCTTCCTGACTCCATTCAGCACCTTCGTGATCGCGAGCCGAGGGTTTGTTGATGCAGTCCATGCGGCGGGACTTGCCACGAATCCCAGAGACAGCGGTATCTCCTTCGTGGACGCTGCGGCAATCTGACCTTTGCGAGCAGACGATTGATGCAATCCAGCTCCGGCGCGCCGGACTGCTGCACGGTTCACGTCAGCACGCCCGGCTATCGCCACAGCGCATCGTCGCGCTCCGGGTCGTAGTCGCTGCCGAACGGCAGTGCCGCCTCGCGCGGGGGAGAGGGGCCGCGTAGCAGCCCCGCAGGTACTCATCCATGCCGCCACCGCCATGGTCGACGGCGAACAGGTAGGGAAGCTCCTTGTCGAGGGCTACCAGCCATGTGGCGTCTATCCTGATCCTGATCATCCTCCAAAGAGCGAGGATGACTGCGGTGCGTCTCATAGAATGGGACGGGTGCTCAACATGTAATGGACTGCGTTGTCATCTGATTGCCGGCCGCTGCAGACCGAGTTAAAGGGCGACATGTCCATTCAGCATGCATCCTTGGATTGTGAGTATTTGATCCGCGACCGGTGACCGGTAAGCTGTGGCCTAATGCAGGACTCAGAATGAGATGGAGATAGCGCATGGATTCGACCTTGGCTAGCCACCCTCAGAAGGGGGAGTTCTTTCTCCTTGAGGCGGGTGCAATCAGCGGCCCTGCCTGCGGGGTCGTCTTCGAGAATCTGGATCGCCTGTTGTCTCCTCCCCGTATGATCCTGCTGCCGGAGGAGGGTGGCATTCCGCCACTTCGCGAGGTTCCACGATTGGCTTTCAACCCCGCCGTGGGCGCTCCTCCCCGGGATCTGGAGGCAGGGTTCAGTGGCTATTGGCTTGTCTCCGAACGGCTGCACGATGTCATGGCTGCCGCTGATCCCAGCGCCTTCGCCTTCGCGGACGTCGATTATCGTCTTGAGGATGGCAGCCAAGGTGCCCGCCACTACCTGTGTACCGTGACACGGGTAATCGATGCGCTGGATGAGGGGGCTTCGAAGCTCTTCATCGATACGAGCGAGGATTTCATAAATGGAAAATTCTACGACCTGAGTGGCGGTGCCAGCGTTACGTTTGATCGCAGCAAGCTGGCGGCGGCACATGCCTTCAAGACGCCCTATACGGGAACGGTTTTCTGCGATCGTACCTTCAAGGATGCGGTAGCGGCGGCCGGTATCGCGACGGACAGTGACGCCGACGGCATGTGGTTTATTGACGCCTCGGACATCTAGCTGACCAGAAGTCGCTGAGCAGGAAGGAGCCTGATTGATGCCTCGCAATGGACCTGTTTTCCAAGATCACCACGCCATCGAGCAGCGCACGCTGGAGCGCAGTCCGTTGCTGAAGGGGCTGGCCAACGCCGGATACTTCGATATCCATGCGCCAGAGAACCGAATATTTCTTCCCGCAGATCCGGCGTTTGCACAGACGTTGGGCATCACACCACATAGCGGCGGACCGATTGCGGACTACCAGATAGGGCTTCAGCAGCGTCTACGGCGGCTGGAGCAGACCGCTGATGGAGCAAGCGCGCTTAACGGCGATCCTGCCGCACAGGCCAGGATCGTCGGTCGCGTAGAGGCACTGCGTGATACGGTGCGAGTCGGCTTGATCAATGGTGATCTCTACACCAATGCGCCGCTCGGTCTTCGAGCCAACGACATCCGGCCACAGGTTCAGAGCTTCTTCTTCAACGAGGCTGGCTACGGTCAAGCCAATGTTGCACAGCTTCAGCAACTGAAGAGCTTCGCTCCGATAGATAGTGGCTGGGCGGGAGTAACCCACTCGGAACACCGCGTCATAGCCACCCTTCAGCACGTGCAGACGGTTCCTAATCCACTTACACGTGGTGGAGGAGTGGAGCTCCAGCGACATGGGCTCTCCCAGGCGATCTCGAATGCCCATCAGGTTGGTCGCCTGAGCTTTTCGCCGGAGGGAATCGTGATTGTCGAGAACACGTTGGGCACAGGGGCGGCAGCGCCCCTGCGCGTGCCCCGTGCTCAGCAGGGCTTCGCAACCGTTGGGGCACTGTTGGGCGAAGCGTCCTCCAGCCAACTGATCCGCTCCGGCGGTCTGCTCGCCTCCGGCGCCGATGCCGTCATCACCGCCCGCCGCACCTCGCAGCTGCTGGAAGAAGGCAACGGCACCGCCGCCCAGTCCGAGCTCACCCACGCCCTGGCGCGCAACGGCGGTGGCTGGATCGGCGGCATGGCCACCGCATCGGTGATTGGCACCTCCAGTTTCGTCCCTGCGGCCCTCGTCGCGGGCGATGCGCTGCTGATGAGCAAGGCCTTCGACAAGGGCGCCGATCTGCTCGACAACCGTGCCGTCTACCGGCAGACCGACAAGGCCGGCGTCACGTGGCAGTTCAATGGCCGCAACTGGGACCGCCAGGCGACCATGGACAGCGCGGGCGATGGCCTGGGCAACCCGGCTGAGCGCAGCGTGGGTGCCAGTTACGAGAAGGCCCGCGAGCTGGGCGCATACGCCCATGTAAAAGCGGTAGAGCTGGCGCTGGGCAAGGCACCGCCACCGCAGGATCCTTTCAGCATCCCGGCGAAGGACGGCGAGGGCCGTCTGGACAATCCCAACTGGCACCGCGACGCGCAGACCGAGCAGTGGACGCGACAGGTCAAGGTGGGCGTATCCGGCGTAAACGACCGGGGTGTCTACGAGACGCAGACCGCCAGCCCCGAGCGCGCCAACGAGTTGAATCGCGAGGCGGTGCAACGTATCGAGAACAACATCGCCCATGGCAGGACCGCCATCGCCGCCAGCTACCTGGAGACCCGCGCCGCCACCCGCGCCAGCGACTTCGTGCCGCTGGTGCCGGAAGCGGTGGAGCAGGCCCGCGCCAGCAGCGATGCCGTTCGTGGCTCGGACAACCAGCTCTACCAACGCGATGAGGCTGGCCAATGGACGCACGCCGGGCAAACAGCGCAAGGCAATATGGCGCTGGAGCTGGAACTGACCCGCACGATCCAGCAACCATCGCTCGAGCGGTTCAACGAGACCATCGCTGCGTTGGAGGCGCGGCCGCTGCCTTCCGCTGCGGAGATGAACCAGAACGAGCTGCGGCACAGCTACTACTCTGCGGGCATCGCGCTTACCCCCGTGTGGGAGCAGGCGATCGAACTGGCCACCACGCGCACTCGCGAGCAGCACGGCATCACTGGCCCGACGATGCAGGAGCTTGGGCCGTCCGTTGCAGGTAACGCAGGCGAATCAAGGCCCATCACCCATTACCAGGTGGGGCAGGATGGGGTGGCGCGGGCGGTGGCGACCACCACGACAGTAGAGCTGCAGGCGGCGTGGAGCGAGGTTCGTGCACGCGCTGCCGAACAGGCGCCCGTGCCGGAATCGCCGGAGTTGCGCATCGCGGCGCTATCCGCCCGCGAGCGGGAGGCGTACCAACAGGCCTTGCAGGAAGCCAACCGCCAAGGCGCCGCGACGGTGGATGCCGGGCAGGTGGCACGTGCGGCCGCCCAGCATGTCCAGAACGACGCATCTGCGCCCTCCGACGCCCGTGAGGCGGTGGCCGATGCGCAACGCGAGGAAGCGCTGCATCGCCCGCCTGCAGCGACTGAGCCGGTGGCTGCTACGCCATCGCCGGTGGTAGTGCCGGCGTCAGTCCCTGAACCTGAAACACCTGAGCGCGTGCGACATGCCGAGCAGCGTGAACAACCACCGCGACGCGAGCCAGAGGTACAGACGCCGCCGCTCGAGCCGGAGCCGCGCGTGGCGGACGTTCCACTGCCGGCGCAGAACGCCACTTCTGCGGTGGCGCCAGCGGTGGCCGCTGAGCCCCTTAAGCAGGAAGCGTCAGGGCAGGGGGCTTCGCACGAGGCAGTAGTGGACGCCACCCCGACCCGTGCGGCAGAGCCGCTCACCGCTACGCACGTTTCCGAACAGGCTGTCGAAATCCCTGACGTTTCGTCGCTCAACAGCGCAATACAGCCATTGGAGCCGAGGCCCGAGCCAGTGCCGGAACAGGCGCCACTGGTCGCGGAGCACTCATCGCCCGCCGAGCCGGTCGAACTGAGGACGCCGGACCCTGAAGCGCAAATGCAGTCACCTGCTGCGCACGCCAACCCTCACGCGGAGTCCGAGCGGCCGGACCTGTTACCGCAGGAGAGCAAGCTCGACTCATCCATCGAGCCGGTGGCAGAGCCCGCGCGGCACCAAGCCGACGTCTCGGTGCCCGATGTCGACGACGCGCCGCTCCCGCGTGATCCGCGGAGCGACCCGACCCAGCCGGGCCATCCGGATCACGCGCTGTACCAGCAGATACGCGAGGGCGTGGAAGCGCTGGATGCCCGCCACGGGCGTAGCTTCGACGAAGTGAGCGAACGGGTGACCGCGAGCCTGCTGGTGCTGGCCAAGGACAACGACCTGGAGCGTGTGGATCATGTTCTGGTGAGCAATGCGACCAGGGAGCATCCCGCAGGACACACGCTGTTCGTGGTGCAGGGAGAGCCGAGTGATCCGGCGCATCATCGCGCGGCCACGCCTACCGAACTGGCGGCGCAGACATCGGTGGAAGAGTCGATGCAGCAGTTCGATGCGGTCAGTCGCGAGGCAAGCCAGCGTGCCATTGCCAACCAGATGGAGCAGCAGCTGGAGGATCAGCGCGTGCAGCAGGATATCCAGATTCGTGCGGCCAGTATGGGGTGATTCTGTGAGTGATCAGCGCTTTGTGCTGACACGCCTTATCGAGATTCCCGCGTGGCCACAGCGCATCATTGCGCTCCAGGTCGTAGGCTTTGCTGAATGCTCCGTTGAATCGTGTGACGACAAGTCCGCGTGGCAACGGCAGTTCACTCAAAACCCCAAGCAATCAAGCGTCGGCTGGTTCTGCAGCTGCCAGGAAGTAAAGGTTGTAGCCCAGTGCTTTATCCTTGGCGGTCTACGCTGGATTCATCCATCTTTCCAGCATCGCTCGCAGTTCAGAAGGATCCTGATCAGGCGAAAGTACATGAATGCCGGTGCGGTGACTGGTGTGAAACGCCGCATCCTCGAGCCATGAAGCTCCACCAGCGCGCGGTACCAGCAGCAAAGAGCAGTCGGGGCGCTGGCCTTTCCATCGGAGTGCGTCTTGGTAAATGTGTGCGGATCTCATCGCGTCCAGCACACCCTGCCGCGAGGTGCGGTACTTGGCATCCAATACCAGCATCCTTCGTTCTGGTCCGATCTCAGCTGTTACCACGATGTCAGGCTTCAACTGAAGCGACACGCTACTCATGCCGAAATTGGGCTGTCCTGCCGATTGGAAGGTTCGCTGCAGCAACACTTCCACCCGCACACTTTCAGCAGAGCCAATGTGCCGGACTACATCCACTGTGGCGCTTCGCTGACACGTCCACGTCAGCTCGGGGAAAAGAGACTGAATCGCCTGCACCACTTGCACGAAGCACCAGCGCTCGTAGATCTCCCAGGTTGGGCTGATCCACAGTGACTCATCTCGATCCAGCCCAGCCACACCTGGGCGAAGCGCTGCCCATCCCAGTCGGTAGGCCCTTGCGTAGTCGGGGTTGGCTGAGATCGCGGTTAGTCCCGATGCGTTGATCTCTGTCTGCGTGGCCGCTGCGTAGGGGAGACGCTTCGCCAAGCTGCGCAGCCGCGCGGAGAAGGCCTCGAGAAACATCAGTTTTCTACCCACGCGAGCGCCTAGGGGGGTTCGGGTGTTCTCGGCCTTCTCGCTTTGCGCTATCCGTAGAAGGGCTTCCGCCAGATTGCCGCAGCGCAACCGCAGTGCGGCCAACGAACTGGCCAATGCGCGGTTCGCCGGATTGTCCAGATCCTCGTAGGAATGCACGACCTCCATGGACGGGAGACTCGCGCCGTGCAGAGGCGCCCGCCGAAGTAAAGCGCCGACGTCTGGATGCCGCATCATCTGTCGCGCAGATGTGGCATCAATGCGCTTGACCTGATGAAAGGGAATCCGGCGGCGCTCGTGCCTAAGCCGGGTGAGGGGGTGCTCTGTGATTGCGCTGAACGCAGCAAGTACCGCGTCGGCGTGGCGCCGCAGCCGAGCGTACTGCAGCAACAGCGTTGTTACATCGCCAGCGACGCCGATTGAGGATTGTGCGGCCTCGGTTCCAAGGACGAGCGCGGGGTCAAATGCGTAAAGGTCATCCAACATGCTCTGGAACAGGTCGGATCCCAGCTTTCTTTCGTCTGGTGCAACGTCAAGATGGTAAATGGCCAGCCGGCGACCGACCCGGTCCACAAGCTCCACAGACACCCGACCGGCGTAGAATCCGGGTCGCCACTGCAGCATCGGCCCGCTGCTGGTACTGATGGTCTCCAGCAACGCCTCGTCGATATAGAGCGAGGCGTTTGCCGGCAGCGCCTGGAATCGGTAGATCCCCAACTCGCGGAAGCCACTGCAGACGGCGTCGGGTATCAGGTGGTACTCAGTCTGTGATTGGTCGATGCAGGTCAGCGTCGTCATCGCATCAGCGCCAAAATCGCGCGCTTCCCTGTTCGCGCAGGTCGACACAGAGCTCCCGTGCCTTGCTGGCGGATTTGCTCAACGAATGGTTCTCCAGAACTCCTGCGACTGCATCGAAGGCGTCCCGCAGTCGTTTGGTGTCTTCTCCCCGCAGCTTGGGCAGAATCTTTGCATAGACAGAGTGGTCCAAGGCCTCCGCCGCAGTAAGAACTCCCCCTTCCACGCCCGCTTCAACGTAGCCCAGGACATCGGCAATCGTGCGCCAGCCGAAGTGCAGTCGAACGGCACGCAGCGGCGTCATCAATGCGTTCAAAACAGCCTTTACCTGAGCCAGTGCTTCTGCGCTCAGCGCCGAGGAAGTCCAGCCGGGATAGTCGTTTACATTAATGTCCCAGAACTCGATGACCGCGCTGCGGTCCAGCACTTTATCGCTCAGACCATGGGTCGTCTCGTCCATGTTCACTGTTCCGATGATGACCAGGTTGGACGGATAGTCGATGTGTCCGGGGACGTCGCCGACTTCATCGCCAAGCGCATGCAGTTCAACGGCATCGCCGCTCTCCATGGCCGACAGCAGCGGTGCCAGATACTGCTCTGGATGGGATAGGTTCATCTCATCCAGCAGCACGACGTAGGGACGGTCGGGGTCTGCGATCGCGCGCAGCAGGAATTCCAGAAAACCGGTCCGCATGTAGACATCGGTGTCGATCGGGTTGACATAGCCGAGCAGGCTGCTGGGATCATGCCACCCCGGCTGCACGGCGACGATGTGGTATCCGCGCTGTCCGGTCTCCAACTCAGTCACGCCAGCCCACAGTGCTTTGGCGTAGCCCAGGGCGAGCTGGGTCTTGCCGGCGCCGCTCAGGCCGGTCAACACGGCGAAGTGGCGGCGGGGGTGTCTCCGGTTCCAGAGCCCTGCGTGCAACTGCGCAATCAGGCTTGCGTCGAACGCGAGATCAGCGGGGAACGCTGCCCTGATCTCGCCGAGCGTGGGAAGGCTTGACCACAGATCCTCAACTTCATCGGCAGGCGTGTCTGTCCGTGATTCGCCTGCATCCTTGACCACCGGGGGCAGTTCGCCAGGCGTCCAGTGGATACGGGATGCCCATTCACGGCCCCGCTGCGTCAGATGCAACACCTTCCCGGCATCCAGCTCGGCCAGCTCTATTCCCTTGATCCAGTTGATGAGCGCTGTCGGGGCGTAGTTGCTGGTCCAGCCGGGATTGACCTTCTGCAGGCGGCTGATGGCTTGCTTCTGTGGCAGGGGAGTCTGATTGAGCATGTACAGAAGATTGTCGAATCCCAGGATCTGGGTGAGCAGCCAGTCGGAAACTTCCTCCGTTTCTCCTGATTCCAGGAAAGCCTCGCCGCGCGGTGTCAGAAACAGATCATCGCCAGAGGATCGCAGTGCGCCCCATTCAGCGATCAGCGCGTTCAAGTTGGTACCCAGAGAATTGGTCGCCAGCTTCGGATTCACTGAGCGGATGTGCTCAAGGAAGTCCGCACGCTTGCGTCCTCCTTTTGCGAACTCCAGCATCGCAAGTACGCTTGCAACTGACCCGTTGATGGCGAGCATGCCCCGCCGGCGGCGTCCAGCGGGCAGCGGGTTGAGCCTTAAATCACCGGCGGATTCACTGGGAAGCTCTGTCGCCTCGCTCCCATTCTCCTGAACGTAGTGCACGTAAAGGACCCACGGAAGGGTCATGCGTTCCTCGCGACTGCGGAAGGCAACGCCAGCATCATCGAGTCGTTGCAGGATGCGCTGGTGTAGCTCCGTGCGGTGGTCAGAGCCAATGCTCAGTCCCAGCGCTCTGCCCAGGCTCTTGAGCTTCTGGTAATGCGCAACTGTGGTGAAGTGCTGCGGCCACAGCGAAGCGAACACGCGATACTGCTTCAGTCTGGGCTTGCGGAGAGTGAGCGCAACTACCAGCGCGCTCACTTCCTCCCACGCAGCACCCAGCCAAGCGATACGCTCGCTGAGAGAGTCTGGCAGCTTAGCTTGCTTGAGCGACCAGAGCTTCTCAGCAATTGCATTATCGGAAATGACTGCAGACACATCGATGTGACCCTGCCCAGTAGCGGCGATGGTCTGGACTTCCCACAGTTGGTGCTGGAAGTCCTGCCCCACGAACGTGTCATGGTTGGCGGCTTCAACATGGATGAGCCAATCGGCCACGCGCGAGATCCAGCTATCCAAGCTGTGTCCATTTCGATGCAGCTCCAGTGCTCTGGCGCTCGCTTCCCTCAGTCCCGCGTCATCAATCAGATCAAAGACCATCGCGGCCATCCCCTTGGTAAGTCTAAGAAAAGTCAAAAAAACTACTGCCTGTGCAAGGTCATGCCCGCAGCAGACGGGCGTACTCCGCGTCGAGGTACTCATCAACAGCGTCGTGATCAAGGCTGCCTGCGGCAATAAGCGCCTTCGTCTCGGTCAATGAGATGCATCCGAACCGGACCCATGCCACCATGTTCCCTCTTAGCAAGAAGCCAATGATGTCACCGCCAGGGGCTTGCCCATCGGTGGTCGGTAGATGACCTGCTCGCCTGTGAAAAACAGTCCTTCTTTGGCGTTGCCGAGCAGGGTGTCGTCGTATACCGCGACGACATTGCCAGGCCTTCCCGCATAACCAAATGCCCCGATGGCGTTGTTTAGCTTCTTTTCTTCGATGTTTGGCGCGATGTAAATCCGCTTCGTGGAGATATCCACAAGGCGTTCCCGAAAGAATGCTTTGATGTTGCCCATGCAAGCCCCTGTCGCAACGGATGATCTATCTGGCAGAGTGCTCATCCGGGCGGGGAGAGCAGCCCTAGCCTCGACCTCCTCAAGAGTGTGACGCGATCCTCATCTTTAGAACATCAGATTTGTCTGAAGGGTTGTCAGGATAGACCTGACACCTACATCGCATCCTAGCTGGGGATTACGGAGATCTCGCGATCTGCCCATTCGCATTGAATGCGACTGGGCCCCTGGACGCGGGTGTCGTCGCCCTGCTGCTCGCTCTGCATCGCCAGTGCGCGCTTCCGTATGTTCCTCGAAACTCGTCGCGCTATCGGGGCCCGAACCTGGTGACTTCAGATAGCCGATCAGCTCGTCCATCTGCTGGGGACAGATGACGCTGTTGTCCCCCATGTTCGTCGACACGGAGAACGTCGTCCTGGCATAGTCATCGAAGATGAACCTAGCCATGATGATCCTCCTCAGACTTGGTGGGCGTGGATGAACGCGCTGGCGAGGATGATCACGCCGTCGTCAAGGATTGGAGTGCCTTCTGGGATCGGTACGGCAACTCGTGTCAAGGCATCTGCACGGGTGAAAGCTACATAGCGCAGATCTTCCAGGTTGCCCGTCTGTACAGCGAACGAATTTACAAGACCCTGTGCAAGGCTCTGAACGAACGCGAATGATTCGTCTGAGCTGCCGAGTGAGTCTTTGAGCTTGAGCATGTCTTCGAGGACCCAGTCAGGGCCAAGATCTAGCGTGTAACGTCGTTCACGGCCTCCGTTCGTACTGATGAGAGCTTCCTTGCCAAACAATCCCATGGCCCCCACAGTCATTCCGTTGCGGCGGAACGTGTACTGGTACTCAATGCCTACGCTGCCACCTGACTGAGCATCCGGAAGCATCCTGGGTCGCAGGATGGAGATTCCGCTCTTCTGATCTACGGCGGACTTCTCTAAAGGAGTGTCCGAGGGCTTGGACGTTCCGCGTCTGCATAGCCGCTTGCGTGATCTTGAGCCAATAACGACAGTGGTCCTGGTCTGAAAGCCTGGTCCACTCAAGCGTTCATGCAACGGCAGCAGTGTCGGCAGCCTCATGATGAGGCCCATAAGCAAGTCCATTGCTTCACATGCGCCAACTATACGAGGCGTCCCTGCTGTACTCCACACCCCAGCTCGCGGACGCCCTGGAATGCACGCTGGTTCACACATTCAGCAAACCACCGCCACCCCGGCCCGGGCTCTCCACCTGCCCGCGAACCCACCTATGCGATCATCCGGCCAGGACCGCAGTACCCAACAAGGCTGAGCAGGCATGGAGCAAGCAACACGCTACACGGTAACCCTCTTTCTAGCCGCGCCCGGCACCCCGCTGAACAGCGGCGGCAGCTCACCGCGTGGCCACATGTATTTCCAGACCGCCGCCGGTGAAGAAGTACACAGCTACGGCTTCGCACCGCCGCGCCTGCCGCCCGGTGAGGCCGCTGCCGGTGTGCAGTACGCCGAGGTCGCACACGATGATGCCGACGAGCACCGCGACCCGTATTACAGCCGCACCCTGGAAATCAGCGAGGAGCACTACGGCTGCCTGCGCGATTTCGCCGAGGAGCCGGCCGAGTTCGGCTTCGATGTCGATCGCCCGGCCACCATCAACCGCTGCAGCGATTTCGTCTGGGCCGCGCTGCACTATGCCGGCCTGCATTCGCAGCCGGCACCGCTGGACGGCGGCAGCAATCTGGGCGAGTTCGCGGTGTTGTTCAACCTGCCGGAAATCCAGTGCATTGCCGCACCGTTCCCGGCCAGCGAGCTGAATGGCGAACAGCATCACCCGATGCCCGAACGCGAGGCCGAGCTGCACCGCGAGGGCGGTCGTCCGAGCCACGAGCCGCCGCCCAGCCCGATGGAAGTGGCCGGTACGCTGCTGGACCCCTCGCACCCCGACCACCGGCTGTTCGCGCAGCTGATCCAGAAGGTGGCCGAACTGGACGCCGCCCACGGCCGCACCTTCGACGACACCAGCCAGCGCATCAGCGCCAGCCTGCTGGTGCTGGCCAAGCAGAACAACCTCTCCCGCGTGGACCACGTGCTGCTCAGCCGGCCGACGAAGAGCAGCCATGAGGCGGAGAGCATTTTCATCGTGCAGGGTGACCGCGATGACCCTGGGCATCGTCGCGCGAGCATCGCTACGGAGGTGGCGGCGCAGACCGATGTGGCTGATTCGCTGCGGTTGAAGGAGCAGTGATCGTGCAATTGCAGCGGGTGCTGGTGATCTTGGTTGTGCTGGGCGTGCTGGCGGCGTGCCGTGCATCTTCAGCGCCTGAGGTTGCGCCCACGCTTCTGACGCCAGCGCAGGCCGAAGCCCGCACCGTGGTGCCGTTCACACGGGCAGTGCAGTTGCAGAAGGCCGGGCGGGTTGCCGAGGTCACTTTCGACCTGCCCGCGCCTCAAAAGCCCGCCATTCCGATCCTGAACGTCGGGCTGCGGCTGCAGGACACCGACGCACACCGGCTGCTGGATGCGTCGGAGAAGATCACACTGGGGAGGTTGCCAACGCGGCTGCACTTGGAGCGGATTGATGGTAGCGCGCTTGGCCCTGTACAGCTCTGGCAGCGCACCCGCGATGGGCGTGACTCGCAGAAGATCCCAGATGATGGCGTGGTGACGGACCTGACGACGGGGAGTGTTGATATCAACAGTCTTGCCGAGGCGGGGTTGTACTCTGAAGAGGTGCTCTATCGCACGCTGCAGTTGGCGCAGGTCGGGGGAATTGCGCCTGGGCGCTACGTTCTGGTGGTAGATATTGTTGAGGATCGACCCCAGCTGGAAGGCTTGAAAGCAGAATTGCTCGTTGGCTACCAATCACTAGGAAAGTAGACATGCACAAGGACGATGCCGAGCGCTACAGCGTGACCATCCATCTGGCGGCCCCCGGTACACCCCGTTACGGACGTGACGCTGAGGGGAACAGATTGCTGCTGGAGCCATCGTTCGCGGGGCACATGTTCCTGTCTCTGCGTCGCTCGGGCGAGTCCTTGCCGGAGAGCGTTGGTTTCACTTTGGCGGGGACGAAGGAGAACCCGAACAGGGGCAAGGTCGATGACATGGATGTGTGGGTCTACGACACCCCCCGCTTTGAGCGAACGATCGAGATCAGCAAGGAGCAGTACGACCGTATCCTCGAGTTCTCGGCCGACCCGAAGAAGCACGGCTTCGACATGAACTACGACTTTTTCTCCAACGCCTGCACCGATTTCGCTTGGGGTGCACTGAACCACGCGGGCATGCGTCCAGTGGGCTTGGCCGGTGAGATCAAGAACTACGAAGGGGCCAGCAGAGTCCTGGACAACGTCCTGCCAGTCAACGCCATTCCCCAGCAGGTAAAGGGCAGCGAACTGGACAAGGTGCAGTGGAACCCTATGCCGAAGCAGACGTTCCGGGAGTGGATGTTCACCGAGAATGGCGAGCATCTTCGCAACAACTCCATCGCGGCGGCCGGAACCCCCGCCGATCCATCCCACGCCGATCACACTCGCCTCAACCAGATCCACCAGCAGGTAGCCGACCTCGGTGCCTTCGGTGCCCAGAACGGTAACGTCAGCGCCAGCCTTCTCGCGCTCTCCAAGGAGCAGCAGTTCGCCCGCGTGGACGACGTGCTGCTCGGCGAACGCCGTGGCGATGCAGCGCCCAATCTCTTCATCGTGCAGGGCGACCGCAACGACCCGTCCCACCAGCGCGCCAGCCTGCCGGCTGACGTCGCGGCTCAGACGCCGGTAGCTGCCTCCTTCGAGCGCATCGAGCAGCTGGCGCAGGCACAGCCGCAGCGGGATGCCCAGCGTCAACAGGAAGAGCAGCAGCTGACCCAGACCCACGCCCCGCGCATGGCGTAGGCGTCCAACACCGAACAGCGCGTCCGCCATGCATCCGCAGGCGGACGCCACGGCCCCTACCTGCTACCATTCCCCCGCTACCCAGCCAGCCCCACCCCGCGCAGACAGATGCAGGGCCGGGCCGTCGAAGAACGGCCCCGCGAGCCAGGACACCCTCCGTGCCCATTGAAGGACGCTCGCATGATCCGCAATTCCCTTTTCCGTTCGGCCGCGCTGGCCGTTGCCGTGTCGCTGAGCCTCGGTGCTCCGCCCGCCTTCGCCGCTGACGCCGCCACCGCCACCAGCCCCGCCACCGCCGTGCAGCGCCAGGCCGTCGCCCAGGGCCTGTACGAGCTGGCCTACAGCCCCAAGCAGAACGCGGTGTTCGTTGCCTCGTCCGGTGGCTTCGGTGACAACGCCGGCGCGGCCCAGGTGTTGCGCCTGAACCCGACTACGCTGGCCGTGGAAACCCGCATCCCGCTGGAGCGCAAGGCGTTCGGCGTGGTGCTGGACGACGCCCACAACCGCCTGTACGTGGGCAACACCGTGGACCTGTCGGTGACCGTGGTCGACACCGCACAGAACAAGGCCATCGGCACCGTGCAGCTGATGGAGAAGAAGACCGGCAAGGACGGCAAGGCCGCCTACACCCACGACCTGCGCGAACTGGTGGTCGACAGCGCCGCCAACCGTCTGTACGTCACAGGCCACAGCAGCCAGCCGGATGTGAGCAGCGTGCTGTTCGTGATCGATGCCACCACGCTGAAGGTGATCAACACCATTCCGGGCCTGGGTAATGCCAAGGCGCCGGGCCTGGCGTTGGACGCGGCCAACAAGCGCGTCTACACCAGCAACCTGCTGGCCGATCTGGTGGTGGTCGGCACCGACTCCAACAAGGTGGAAGCCCAGCACAGGATCGCCGCCGAGCAGCCGATGAACATCGCGCTGGACCCGGCCGGCAAGCGCCTGTTCGTGACCGACCAGGGCTCGGAAATGCTGCGTGGTTACCAGGCCAAGAGCAGCGGGCTGGTCAGCAAGCACCCGGGCCAGCGCGTGCTGGTGCTCGACCGCAGCAATGGCAAGGAACTGGCCAGCATCCCGACCGACGCCGGCCCGCTGGGCATCCTGCTGGATGCACCACGCAAGCGCCTGTACGTGACCAACCGCGAAGCCGGGACGGTGACCGCGTACAACAGCGACAGCTACCAGAAGGTGGCCACCTACGCCGTGCCGACGCACCCGAACAGCCTGGCGCTGGATGCGAAGAACAATGTGCTGTACGTGAGCATCAAGAACGGCGAGAAGGATGCCAAGGGCTCGGAAGAGAGCGTGGCGCGGATTCAGCTGTGATGCGATGACGCTGGGCCACGCCCGGCGTCCTGACGCGTGAAAAAGGCAGGGCGTTTGCCCTGCCTTTTTCTTTGCCCGGTTGAAGTCCCCGCCGCCAACCCGCTACGGTTGAAGCCCATGGCAGGGAGCCAAAAGGTCTGAACCATGCTGGGTATCCACCGCTGGCTGCGCGCCGGCCTGTTGATCATCTTGAGCTCCGTGCTGGGCGCCTGTTCCAGCCGCATCCCGGAGCCGCCGGAACCGCTGGAACTGACGCAACCGATTACGGTGGATCAGCCGGGCCAAGAGGTGCGGTTCGAGTTCGAAGCGAATGCGCGCAATTTCGATCCAGGACGCACCTATGCGCTGGAGCTTGAGGTGCAACGGCAAGGCGGGCGCGAGAACGGCGAACCGGACATGCGCAAGTTGAATATTCCCTTTGAGGTGTCACTGCAGCGATGGGGCGCAGGTACCTGGCAGGACGTTCCCACCCATGACAGCTACCAGGCACTCGCGCTTAACGCGGGGAAGCCGCTTCCTGCATGGCACACCTCCACTGTCTGGCGCTATGCAGCGTTGAGCGCGGGCAGCGGTGGCGAGTATCGATGGAGCATCGTTGCCCTGCCGTTGGATCTTGATGCCCGTTACCGGCTGGATGTGCGCACGGTTCAGCCCAGCGCCGAGTTGAAGCACTATTCGGCTCGTTTGAAGGTCCACGCCGCCCGCCCGCTTGGAAAGTAGTCAGCATCTCACCCTTGGAAGGAACTGAAGGAGCCAGCTTATGGATAAGCCCCGCTATACCGTAGATATCGTCATCGCCGCACCTGGTACGCCTCTGATGGACCCGAAGACCGGTCTACAGGAGGTCCTTGACTGGGTTCCGCAGACATCCTCTCCAGGTCAAATGTCTATGTCCTGCATGCATCAGGCGAGCCAGCGAAGAGTTTCGGGTTCGCGCCCAAGGTACACGGAAGCATCAACGGACCCGGTGACATCATGCCGGATGATGCAGATGTCTATAAGGATCCACTACACACCCGCACCCTCGAGATCAGCGAAGCGCAGTACAGGAAGCTCGAGGCCTTCGGCTCGGATCCGGAGAAGTTCGGCTTCGGCAAGCACTACGAGGACGTCCGCAACAACTGCGTGGACTTTACCTGGGAAGCGCTGAACCACGCGGGCATCGAGCGGAAAAGAAGCATCGACGTGAATGCGCTGGGAGGTCCCGCCGGGCAGCTTTTCCCGGATGTCCGCATTCCTCTGGACATCAATGGCGGGGGCAAGGACGGTTATCGTCCGCTGCGTAACATCCACGGCGTCGACAGCATCGATCCGCCGTTCCCCAACAGTGATCTCAATCGTACGAAAACCAACCCGATGCCCGATCGTACGTGGAAGCATCACCTGCTGAGCGACAACGACGACATCGGTGAGCGCAGCGGTGAGTGGTTGGCCAACGACGCACGTATGCCGGGCGACGCATTGCATCCGCTGGACCAGCGGGTGCGTGCGGCGTTGGGCGACGCAGCCGAGCGCCAAGGGCCGCCGGCGGGGCAACAGCCCGAGCTGTTGGCGGGCCACCTGACGCGATTGGCGGTGCAGGGTGGCTACACCGAACGCGATACCTTGCAGGTGGCCTTCAGCAGTGGCGGTGCGGCGGATTCGCCGGGCTATGTTTTTCTGCAGCGCACGGGCGACACCGCGTCACCGGATCCCGCGGCGAACCGCCAGCGCTTGTCGCTGGCCGATGCCCAGCAGGGCACGGTTGAAGAGGTGTACCAGCAAGCCAGCATGCAGCATCAGGGCCGCGAGTCCAGCCGCGTCGCGCAGGAAGATCAGCTGCAACAGCAGACGCAGCAGGCCCAGCTGCGAATGGGCTGATAGCGGCCCATGCCACCGGCGTCGGGGTCATCCACGCCTGGCGGTGTTCACCCCATGCGATGCGCAGGATTCTGCTGCTGATCCTGCGCTTGTGCATCCAGCGTCTGCTGCTCGGCCTGCACCGGCTGCTGCCCACCCAACCCCAGTTTCTGCAGCGACTGTTCGGCCGGCGTCTGCGCGGCCACGGCGGTCGGCAGCATCGCCCGCAGGTGCGCCGGGTTGGCCGGGTCGCCCTGCACCACGAAGATGTTGTGCCCGGCCGGGAGGTTGGCGGTGGCGTTGCTCACCACCACGTGGTCGGCGCGTTCCAGGCCCTGTTCGCGGGCTTTGACGGCCAGGCTGGCGGCCACGTTCTCGCTGGTGGCGTCGAACGCACGGCCGTGCTTTTCGTCCAGTGCGGCTACGTTCTGGCGGATCTGCTGGTGAAGGGAATCATCAGGGGTCATGGGGGCTCCGTGTGGCCGCTACCGTGTGGCCAGATGGTGCCAGTGTAAAACGGCCGTGGGCTGCGCCGGTAACCGCTTTGTTGCTAGCCTGTGGCCCGGGGCGCAGGGGATGGCGCCCGGCTGCAATGGGATGGAGGGAGAAGGTGATGCACGGGGAGACAAACCGGATACGGGGGCAGGCGGCTGCGCGGTTGCTGCTGGGCATGGGGCTGTGGGCCTGCGCAGGTATTGCAGTGGCTGATACGCCCGTGGCAGCGGACGATCCCGCCTGCCCATCGCAGGACTTCACGCGTTTCCTGCAACGCTTTGCCGACCCGGCCGATGACCGGGTGCGCCTGCGCTATACCTCCGACCCGCTGGAGTACGAGGTGCCGACGCACACCGTGCGCGACGACCACCAGGGGCTGGCACCCACGCACGTCGTGCTGGAACAGGGCGGCGCGCGATTGAGACGTTTCAGCTACCGCTACCTCGCTGCGTTCGATCTGTTCGTGCCTTCGCCGGTCAGCCGTGACCCGGTCGCGCTGGAGTGCATGCGCGCAGGTACCTACAACGCGCCCACACGCATCGAAGCGATCGACGACAACGGGCAGCGCGTGACCTTCGGCAGCGACGCCGAGCGCGATACCTACACCTTCGCGCGGCGCTACGGCTGCTGGATGCTGACGCGCGCCAGCAACCTGCGCGACTGAGCGGGCGCTGCGGCGCTGATGATCATTTGTTCGCCGGGCGGTGGTCGTAACTGATCACCCGCTCGGCCTGCCATTGGCTGCCTATCCGGCGCCAGACCTGGATGAAACGGGCCTGGCCGATCCAGCGTTCGACGCCATCGGCGCCGCGCTCATGGAAGCGGTGGTCGCCGATCTCCAGGGCGCGATCGTCCTGCAGCGGAAAGACCTGCAGTGAGTTCTCCACCAGCTCGCGCCGCAGGTGCCAGCCGCCCTTGCGCGCGCTGTCACACAGATTGGCCACGCTGCGACGGAAGTCGGCGCGACTGCTGGCGGACTTGCCATCCTTGTCATGGAAGAACTCCATGTCCTCGGTGGTCATCGCGGCGGCCCTGTCGGCATCACAGGCCTCGAAGGCCGCGGCGAACAGTTGCGTGTCGGCCGCGCGGATCTGCTCGTGCAGGGTGTCGCTGGCGGGGGAGGTGCCGGTAACGGCGGCGGCGAGCAGGGGCAGGGCGAGCAGCATGGCATGGCTCCGTTGAGGACCGGCGCAGACTGGCACGGGAGCCGCCTCACCGTAACTGCCCGCTGACGAAACGGGGGCAGGGCCCGACCAGCGCCGTACTTGCGGGTGCGAACTCAGGCAACCCGGTGCCCGTGTACGCGATGTCATGGCCTGAGCCGATTCCATCACGGGCGGCTCCGTTGCGAGTGCCTAGGCTGGGGTCCTCATTCTCCCCGGGAGCTCCCATGGCTACCTCCTCCGTCCGCCTGCACATTGAAGACACCGGCGGCACCGGCCGCCCGGTGATCCTGATTCACGGCTGGCCGTTGTCGGCCGAATCCTGGAAGGCACAGGTGCCGTTGCTGCGCGATGCCAGCTACCGCGTGATCAGCTACGACCGCCGCGGCTTCGGTCGCTCGGAAAAGCCCGCCGATGGCTACGAGTACGACACCTTGGCCGCTGACCTGGCCGGCCTGATCGACGAGCGTGACCTGCGCGATGTCACCCTGGTCGGCTTCTCGATGGGCGGTGGCGAAGTGGCCCGTTACATCGCCAACCACGGTGAGGACCGCCTGCACAGCGTAGTGTTCGCCTCCGCCGTGCCGCCGTACCTGCTGAAGGGCGCGGACAACCCGGACGGGCCGCTGACCCAGGAAAAGGCCGATGAGATGCGCCAGGGGCTGGAGAAAGACCGGGAAGCGTTCTTTGATGGCTTCACCCGTGACTTCTTCAGTGCCGACGGCAAGCTGATGGTCACCGAGGACGAGCGCCAGGCCGCCATCGCGCTTGCCCATCAGTCTGACCAGAACGCCGCGCTGGGCTGCATGAAAGCGTTCGCCACCACCGATTTCCGTGCGGACCTGAAGAAGGTGACGGTACCGACACTGGTGCTGCACGGCGACAGCGATGCCACGGTGCCGTTCGAAGGTTCAGGCGAGCGTACGCACGCGGCCATCGCCGGCAGCGAGGTGGTGGTGCTGAAGCATGCGCCGCACGGCTGCAACACCAGCCACGCCGATGACTTCAATCTGGCCCTGCTGGAATTCCTGAAGAAGTAACACCGACTACGGCATCATCCGCACATGCCTACCGCCCGCACGCCGCCCTGGAAGAAGCCCAAACCGAAGGGCCAGAAGACGCAGCCGCTGACGGAGGCGCAGAAGGCGGCGGCGCGGCAGCGGGCGGAAGAGAACGGGCGCCGTTACCCGAACCTGGTGGACAACATGTGGGCAGCGAAACTGCCGCGTGGTTGAAGCCCTACTGGTTGCTGCGCCCCGGCCACGGCTGCCAACCCCATTCCCGCCATGGCGCGACGATGCGGGCGTGCATCGTCAGTGCAGCGCCGGACGATGTGCTGCAGGCGTGCAGGGCATCGCGCAGCACAGCCGCATCCACCGGCTGCGCCGTGGCCACCTGCAGCAGTGTGCCTCGGCGACGCACCTGCACTGGCAGCACGCCATGTACCTCGACCGGGTTGCCGGTTCGGGACCTGCGATAGCGCATGGTGATGGGACGGACAGTCTGCAGCAGTACCGGCGTGCAGGTGTGCAGCAGGCGCAGCTGCTGCTCTGCCGGCGCGCGGACCTCGATGACGGTGGAGGGATAGCCCACGAAGCTCTCCACCATCACCTGGAAGCGCGGGCCGTCGGGCGTCAGGTAGACGGCCAGGCTTATCGTGCCGATGAAAACCATTGCTGCCAGCCAGATCCAGCTCCGCGGCACCTTGGGCGGTAGGGTGATGCTGTTCAGGCCGGGACTGCGGCGCCGCAGGCGGCGATAACGCCGCTGTGCAGCGGGGCTGGGCAGCAGGCTGTCATCAGGCAGGGCAATCACGCGTGGCGGCAGACGGGCCAGCCGTCGATTGATCACCCGCGCGCCCAGCATCGCAACCACCCCGCCCAGCAGTGCCGGCAGCACGGTGCGCACGAACAGATACAACCCCAGCATCGCCAACACTCCTGCATTGAACGCACATGATCGCGCATCACCGGCGACGGTGTCGCATCTGCCAGCCGACAGCGTCGATTGGCTTGGCTAGCATGCGCGTCACTTGCTGGGGATACACCGATGACTGCCTTTACTGCCCGCCTCGGGCGCTTCTTCGGCGCTGGCCTGATGCTGTTGCTGCTGCAGGTGGTGGCGCTGCTGTCGGTTGGCCTGGCCGCAGGGTACTTCCATCACCGCGTGGACCTGTTGCTGGAGCCACTGTCGCTGGCCTGTGGTGGTACTGATCCGGCCGCGCGCCTGCACGTGGCCGAGCATCTGCTGGCGCGTGCCAGCGCGCTGGATGACTGGCAGCCGCTGTTCTGGTTGCCGATGGCAACGCTGCTGCTCGCCCTGCTGGGTACGCTCCTGGTCTGTGTGCACTGGCTGCGGCATGTGGATGTACCGCTGCGCCGCAGTGCGTGGGGCCTGCTTGCCCTGCATGCGGCGGCGCTGCTGCTGGCCAGCGTGATGCTGCGACTGTATGAGCATGTCTGGGCGGGCATCACCACGGCACTGCCTGCTGCATGCATGACAGATCTGGCACCGGACGGGCAGGCGCTGCCGCCCTCGATACGGCGATGGTTGCTGCAGCTGTTCGCCAGGGCCGAGCTGATGCCGCCGCACGCACCTGACGCGCTGGCCATCATCCTGTGTGGGCTGTTGCTGGCCGCGATGGTGGTTGGGCTGTGGCTGTGGCGCACCACCTCGCAGTTGCGCTACAACAGGGTACAGACGCGAAAGGCTGTGTAGCGCGTCCTGCGGAATGCCGCAATCGTGCTGCATCAGGTCAGAACACTGTTTGCGTGTTGATGTTCAACGAGAACGAAACTGCGATACCAGGAGCAGGAATGATTCAAACGCTTTGGAAATGGGCACGCAGCACCGGCGTGGCCAAGTATCTGCTTCTGCTGGCGTTTCCGATGTTCGGCCGGCCGCTGCACTTTGTAGCAGGGGAAAGCCGCAGGAGCTATGCATCGGCGCGGTTCGGTACAGTCGCGCTGCCCCTTGCGGCAGCAGGCATCTGGGTCTATGCCATGATCCTGTTTTTTGATGGCGTTGCCACTGAACTGGTTCCACGACTGAATGAGACACTTGGCGAGATAGCAGCCTACCGCCGCATGAACCTTCTCAACAGCCTGGTGAAGTGGGAAACGGCGCTGCTGATCCTGGTGATGGTAGTCGCTTCTTCCTACATCCGTCACGGCTATTACCTTCTGGCGCGGAGCGTGGTTGCGCGATTTTCGGTGCCGGGGCCGGTCATTCCCAGGAAGTACTTTCTCGTTTCCACGTCGTCAACGGCGTTCCTGTATGGCATTGCAGGAGTGCTGTTCGGCTTGGTCCAGCGCTATGGTGTTGAACACCGCGCACTCGTCGAGAGCGTTGTGGTATCGCCGTGGTTTGCTGCGCTATTGGCTGTTTTTGGAATCGCCAGTTTCGTCGGCTGGCGCAATAGAAGAGCGGCACACGTTGAGCTTTATGGGTCACCGCTTGCGTCGACATGCGTTGATCTTGCGGTCATTCCGCTGTTGATTGTCCCATTGATACTCATGATGCTTGTGATGTGAGGGCGAATCTGGAGGCGGGGCTGGGACGATATCCAGAAGCTGGGTTAGAGTCGCGGGCACCTTCTCTCCCAAGGCCGACCTGATGCGTTCATTGCTGCATGCACTGCCCTTGCTGCTGCTGTCCCTGACCGTCCAGGCTGCCGAAGTCGATCGGCGCATTGCGGTGACCATTGACGATCTGCCGTGGGCGCGCCTGGATGAGATCGTGCCGGCCGATCTGCAGGCGCGCCATGCCGCACTGATGGCGCAGCTGCGCCAGGCCGACGTGCCGGTGGTGGGCTTCGTCAACGAAAACAAGCTGGAAGTGGATGGCCAGGTGCAGCCGGCGCGCGTGCAGATGCTGCGTGACTGGCTGGATGCCGGCTACGAGCTGGGCAACCACACCTGGTCGCACATGGACCTCAACGCCAAGGGCGTGCCGGCATTCCAGCAGGATTTCCTGCGCGGCGAGCAGGTACTGCGGCCGTTGTTGGCCGAACGCGGGCAGACGCCACAGTGGATGCGTCATCCGTATCTGCGTGCGGGGCGTACGCCGGAAGATCGCGCGGCGATGGACGTGTTCTTCAAGCAGCACGGCTATCGCGTTGCGCCGGTGACGGTCGACAACGGTGAGTGGGTGTGGGCCTTTGCCTACGCCAACGTGATGAACGAGCTGCCCGATTCACCGCAGCGCGAGGCGACGCTGGCGAGCCTGCGCAAGGGCTATGTGCCGTACATGCTGAACAAGGTGGACTACTACGAGAAGCAGTCGCAGGCGCTGCTGGGGTATGCGCTGCCGCAGGTGTGGCTGATGCATGCCAACGAACTCAATGCAGCGACCTTCGCCGAGCTGGTGGCGGCCACCAAGCGTCGCGGTTATCGCTTCGTGTCACTGCAGGAGGCGGTGCGCGACCCCGCCTATGCGCGTGGCGCCAAGGGCTACAGCGGTCGCTATGGGCCGAGCTGGCTGCATCGCTGGGCGATGGCCGAGAACAAGCCCAAGGAATTCTACGCCGGCGAGCCGGAAGTGCCGAAGTGGGTGATGAAGCTGGCCAAGGTGGAGGGCGAGTGAGGCTCAGCGCTTGACTGCCAGCACGCCGTCCAGTGCCAGCTCGGCCTTGAAGCCTGCCTTTTCCAGGCGCTTGGCCACTTCGCGCGGCACGTCGCGGCCACTGGTCAGCTTGTTCGGCGCGCCGGTGTAGTGGAACAGGCGGCCACCCTTGCGGATGACGCGGGCGAGGTGGTCGTAGAACACCTGCGAGTACAGTTCGCCGGCGATGCCGAAGCGCGGCGGGTCGTGCAGGATCGCATCGACGCTGTTGCTGGCCACCTGTTCGATCTGCTGCGAGACGTCGCCGTGGCTGAAGTGCAGGCGACCGCCAGCGGCAGCTGAATCCGGATCGGGCGACCACGGGTTGAGCGTGCGCAGCCACATCACGTCGGCGTTCTTTTCGAACGAGCGGATCTGACCGACGCCGGCCTCCAATGCACAGGCGGCGAAGTAGCCCAGACCACCGCAGGTATCGAGGATGATCTTGCCTGCGGGGGCGACCAGCTCGACCTTGCGGCGCGCGTCCTCGAACGGCGACAGCTTGGAGGTCGGCAGCATCTTGATGCCGTCGATCTCGAAGGTCGGCGCGCCCCACTCGGTCGGCACCAGCTTGATCAGCGAGCCGCTGAAGCGGGAGATGGAGGAGAACTCCTCGCCATCCCAGTAGTACAGGGTGCGGTCCTTCAGCTTGCCCGGCCACGGGTAGTGCTGGCCGCGGAAGGTGAAACCCTCGGCGTCGAGCTGCGCCGCCTCTTCGCTGCGCCCCAGGTCGAGCGAGCCCTGCCATTCGGTAGCGCCCTTGTCGTGGGCACGGCGCAGGATGTCAGCACTGTCACGGGTCAGCAGGGGGCCGGAGTAGTGGGGCACGGTGGGTACAGGGGTGGTTCGGGGGAGGGCATGGTACCGCAGGCGCTGTGCAGCCGAGCCGGGCCTGGGCGCGGCGCTACCGCAGGTCGGTGCAGCTGAATCCGTGGAGGGTTCCTTCTCCTGAGATCATGCCGACGCCTCGTGAGGGCTGCATGCCCTGCAACGCGCACGAACGGCGATGGGCATCCTGGGTGGCGGCTGGCTGCCGGTCGAAGTCGTAGCGCATGCTGCCATCTTCCTGCAGCAACCAGTGCACGGTTGCACGCTCGGCGCGTTCCCCTTCGATTTCCCAGTCAAAGGTGCGCATCACCACGACCTTGCCGTCATCGGTCTCACGCACCTCGTCATAGGCACCCTGGGTCTTTGCGGTGCCAGCGGCCAGCAGGAGAAGAATGAGCATCGGTATTCCTCCTCGAAACCGGCAGCGTGTGCCAGCGGCATCGCTGACGCCATGGGAAGAATTGCAATCTGGCCGCTACTGACACTTCACCGCATACACCGGCCCCGCGCCGATCAACAGCAGCGCCATGTAGTCGCTGTCGCGTGCCCGCGCCTTCAACGTGGCGCCGTCCTTGACGCGGAAGATGCCGAAGCCGCCGGCCATGCGGATCAGTGCGCTGTCGATCTGGTCGGCGTCATCGCGGAAGTACTGCTGGATGTCGCTGCGACTGGCCTTGTACAGCGCGTTGGGTTCGCGTTGCCATTGGCCGTCGCGCTCGAAGGACACGAAGTACTGGCTTCCTTCCTTTTCGATGCGGAACTCGGCGGACTTGCGCGGGCTGGTGGCGAAGCAGCCGAGCATCGGGTCGGAAGAGAACGGCAGCTGGGTGTCGCCGGAACAGGCCACCAGCAGCAGGAGGGCAGCGGGCAGCAGCAGGCGGAGCGCGCGCATGGGATGTCCCGACGGGCAAGTGCGGCCAGTGTAGGCAGCACGCGATAGCGTCCGGTACAGATTTTCGGCAAGAACCGCGCCCCGCCGGGGTCACGCGCTGCGGTGGATCTCCACGGTGACGTGCACCAGTTCTTCATGGATCGCCAGCGCCTGGCGCACGGTGTCCGGATCGAGCGTGGCATCACTGGTGACCACGCTGGCGGCGACGGCGTACTTGCCGCGCCCCACCTGCCACACGTGCAGGTCGGCCAGGCGTGCCGGCCACGGGCCCTGCTCGACCACCTCGCGCACCTCGGCTACCACTGGTGCGTCCATCTGCGCGTCGAGCAGGATGCGGCCGCTGTCGCGCAGCAGACCGATCGCCCACGCGGTGACCAGCACCGCGCCGACCAGGCCCATCACCGGGTCCAGCCAGGTCAGGCCGAGCAGCTTGCCGCCCAGCAGGGCGACGATGGCCAGCACCGAGGTGGCGGCGTCGGCCAACACGTGCACGTAGGCCGAACGCAGGTTGAGGTCGTGCCCGTGGGAATGGCCGCGATCGTGGTCATGCCCATGATGATCGCCATGATGGTGATGCACGTGGCCCGGGCTGTCATGCAGCCACCACGCGCACAGCAGGTTCACGCCGAGGCCGACTGCAGCGATGGCGATGGCCTCGTTGTAGTGGATGGCTGCGGGCACCCACAGCCGTTCCAGCGATTGCACGGCCATCAGCGCGGCAACGCCAAGCAGGGCGATGGCGCTGGTGTAGCCGGCCAGGATCTCGATCTTCCAGGTGCCGAACGCAAAGCGCGGATCGTGCGCGTAGTGCCGTGCACAGCGGTAGGCGAACACCGAGAGGCCCAGCGCCAGTGCGTGCGAGCTCATGTGCCAGCCGTCGGCGAGCACGGCCATGGAGTTGAACCACCAGCCACCGACGATCTCGACCAGCATCATGCTGACGGTGAGCCACATCGCGCGACGGGTATTGCGTTCGGCCAGCGGGTTGCCGTCGTCGAAGCGGTGTTCGTGGCGGCGGGCGGCGGCGAGGGCGTCCAGGTGCATGGCGGTAGTGATGAATGGATACCCCCGTAGGGTATATGATCCGGTCATGGCGCATGTACACAGGAATCGAAAGCAGCTGCTGACCCGGGTCCGTCGCATCGGCGGCCAGGTGGCGGCGTTGGAGCAGGCGTTGAACACGCCCGAGGGCGAGGCAGGCGACTGCGCCGACGTGCTGGTGCAGGTGGCCGCCGTGCGTGGCGCTGCCCACAGCCTGTTGATGGAACTGCTGCACGAGCACCTGCAGGAACACGTGGTGGGCGCGGAAGACCCGGCCCAGCGGGCGGCCGAAGCCGAGGTGCTGGTGGAGCTGCTGCGGCGTTACGGCAAATAGACAGGTAGTGCCGGCCGCTGGCCGGCAACCTCATGAACTGCGGGCGTAGCCTGCAGTTGCCGGCCAGCGGCCGGCACTACCCCTGTGGCGTTATCGGTGCCGGTGCCGCGCGTTCCAGATGTGCGTGGCGGCCAGCAGCAGGCTGCCGGTGACCGTCAGCGGGGTCTCCCACGCGTGCGAGGGCAGCGCCAGCGCGCCGGCCATCAGCAGGGCCAGGCCGATGCCGGCGCTCAACCACGCCAGTGCGGGCAGGGGATGGCGGCGTTCGGCCCGCCACAGGGCGAAGCCGGTCAACGGCAGCGCGATGGCCACGAAGACCAGGTGCACCCATTCCGCTTCGGCCCAGACGCCAAACAGCGGCAGCGCGGCCGCCAGCAGGGGCAGTGCCAGGCAATGCAGCAGGCACAGGCTGGACAGGGCGACGGCACCGGCATCAAGCAGGGCGGCGGAGGGCGACTTCATGCGGGGAGGTTCCTTGCGCGATAATTGTTATACAGTAACATTTCCGTTCCGCAGCCAACCCGCTCCGACATGAACACTGTTTCCCGCGCCGACCGTCGCCTTCCGGTCACCGTGCTCTCCGGCTTCCTTGGGGCCGGCAAGACCACCCTGCTCAACCAGATCCTGCGCAACCGCGATGGCCTGCGGGTGGCGGTGATCGTCAACGACATGAGCGAGGTCAACATCGATGCACAGCTGGTGCGCGATGGCGGCGCAGAGCTGCGTCGCACCGAAGAGACGCTGGTGGAATTCAGCAACGGCTGCATCTGCTGCACGCTGCGCGATGATCTGCTGCAGGAGGTCCGTCGTCTGGCCGATAGCGGCCGCTACGACTACCTGCTGATCGAATCGACCGGGATCGGCGAGCCGATGCCGGTAGCGGCCACCTTCGCAGTGCGCGATGAACACGGTTTCAGCCTGAGCGATATCGCGCGGCTGGACACGATGGTGACGGTGGTGGACGGCAGCGCCTTCCTGGCCGATTTCGGGTCGACGCTGCGCTTGGCCGAGCGTGGTCAGCAGGCGGGGCCGGACGATGACCGCGGCGTGGTTGACCTGCTGTGCGAACAGGTGGAGTTCGCGGACGTGATCGTGGTCAGCAAGGTAGACCAGGTGGAAGAGGAACTGCTGCAGGACACGCTGGCGGTGCTGCGCGGGTTGAACCGCGATGCGAAGCTGCTGCTCTCCCGCTTCGGCGACGTACCGCTTGCGGAACTGCTGGATACCGGCCGCTTCGATTTCGAGCGCGCGCAGCAGGCTCCGGGCTGGGTGAAGGAGCTGCGCGGCGAGCACACGCCGGAAACCGAGGAATACGGCATTGCCAGCTTCGTCTACCGCTCGCGGCGGCCGTTCCATCCGGCCCGCTTCGCACGCACGTTGCAGCACGGCATGCCCGGGGTGATTCGCAGCAAGGGCTGGTTCTGGCTGGCCAACCGCATGGACTGGGTGGGTGAGTTGAACAGCGTGGGCGCGGCCACGCGCACCCAGGCGGCGGGCTTCTGGTATGCGGCGCGCGAGCGCGTGCGCGCCGGTCAGGAGGACACCACGCCACTGCTGCCGCCAACGCCACTGCCTTACAGCGATCTGGGCTGGGCACGGCAGCAGGCCGACTGCTGGAGCGCGCCATTGCCCGATGCACAGGAATTCCCGGACGCGGCAGCGCATTTGGCGATGGCACGCCTGTGGCACCCGCTGTGGGGTGACCGGCGGCAGGAACTGGTGGTGATCGGCGTGCACATGGACGAGCGCGCCGTGCGCTCGGTACTGGATGCATGCCTGCTCAACGACGACGAGCTGCAGGCCGGGCCCCTGCTGTGGCAGCAGATGCCGCAGACGTTCCCGGTGTGGAAGCGTTGATGAGTAGATCCACGCCATGCGTGGATGAATGCTCGGCTGGCAGTAGATCCACGCCATGCGTGGATGCCAGCCGGCAGGAGCCGAGCATGGGCTCGGCTCTACAACGCATCGCGCCACTGCCAACCTGCATCACTCACCTGCAGCACCTGCGTTGGCCGCATGGCCTGCAGCAGGTGCGCGTCATGGCTGACCATCAGCAACGCCCCCGGCCATGCCGCCAGCAGCTCTTCCAGCGCCTGCAGCGCGGCCAGGTCCAGCGCGTTGCCCAGCTCGTCCAGCAACAGCAGCTGCGGGGCAGGTTCGGCATACAGCACGCTGGCCAGCGCACCTTTCACCCGCTCGCCATCGCTGAGGCTGCCGGCCGGACGCTGGATGCGCTGTGCATCCAGGCCCAGCAACGCCAACCGCGTGCGCAGCTCAGACGGATCGGCCGTGGGATGGGCGGCCTGCACCGCCTCGAGAATGCTCTCTTCGCTGCGCAGATTCAGCAGCTGCTGGTCGAGCAGGGCCAAGGGCGCGTGCCGTTGCACCTGCCCGCTGTCTGCGGCCAGTTCACCGGCCAGCACGCGTAACAGCGTCGACTTGCCGCTGCCGTTGTCGCCGACCACGGCAATGCGCTGGCCACGACGGATCTCCAGCTGCAGTGGCGCACGACAGCCGCGCGGCAGCACCAGCTCATGCGCCTGCAGCAAACGGGCTTGGCCACGCTCGCCTTCGCCACTGAACAACGCAAGTTCCGGCGCCACGTGCACCGCTGCTGCGGCGGTGCGTACCTGCGCGGCGCTGGCCTGCAGGCGATCGCTCTGGATCTGCTGAGCGCGCCCATGGCTGGCTTCAGCGCGCTGCTTCTGCAGGCCAAGCAGGATCGGCGCCTGGTTGGCCTCGCGTGCCGCACGGTTGCCGCGTGCCTGGCGCTGCTGCTGGCGCTCGTGCTGTTCGCGCGCGCTGCGTTGCTGCTGCCGGTGCTGGGCGCGGAGGTGGTCGAGCTGGGCGGCGGCGGCCTCGCGTTCGGCGGCACGGGTGTCGGCGTAGTGCTGCCATGGGCCGCCATAACGATGCAGGCCGTGCGCATCCAGTTCGACGATCTGCGCCATCTGCGAAAGCAGGGCGCGGTCGTGGCTGATCGCCAGCAGGCCGCCTTGCCACTGCTGCAGTTGTGCATACAGCTGGCGGCGATGATGGGCGTCGAGGTGATTGCTGGGCTCGTCGAGGATCAGCCAGTCTGCGCCGCTGGCCCACGCGCCGGACAAGGCGACCTGCATCGCCTGGCCACCACTGAGCCGCGCGGCGGGCTGCGCGGGATCAAGGTCGGCCGGCAGCTGCATCGCCTGCCACTGCTGCTGCAGACGTTCGCGCAGGTTCCAGCGGTCGCCGATGCAGGTGAAGTCCGCTGCATCGACGCTGCCCGCTTCGATGCGCGCCAGCGCCGCCAGTTCGGCGCCCACGCCGGCCAGTTCGGCGACCGTGCCACGTGGCGGATAGCCGGGCGTAGGCAACAGGAACAGCTGGCCACTGCGGTGCACCTGACCCTCGTCGGGCGACAGCTGGCCAGCGAGCAGGCGCGCGAGCACGCTCTTGCCGACGCCGTTGGCGCCGACCAGGCCGGTGGCCACCGGTTCGAAGGAAAAGGACAGATTGGAAAACAGCGGTCGGCCATCGGCCAACCGATACGACACGCGATCAAGCGTGAGGGAATGCGAAGTCATGCGACCTCCATGGATGCCTGGTTCTCCCCTGCGCGCAGGGGCGGGAAGAGTCGGGCCGTCTAGTGCGAAGACGGCGGCATCACTGGCGCATTGGTCGCGAGCCTCTTGCAGGAATGAGTGCGCAGTATAGCGCCGTGAGCTGAATGGTCGCGGCCGCTGCGCCGCGTTACGGCACCGCATCCAGCCGCGCGCCGACGAATTCGATGAACACCCGCAGCTTCGGCAGCACATGGCGGCCGGAAGGCCACAACAGGTGGAACGTGCCGCAGGAATGCACGTGCTCATCAAGCACGGTGACCAGCCGGCCGTCAGCGAGTGCATCGCGTACCGAATGCACCGGTACGAACGCCAGGCCACCGTCGCGCAGTGCCAGTGCCACCCGCGCCTCGATGGTGTTGGCGACCAGGTGCACCGGCAGTTCCTGTGCCGTGTCGCCCTCGGGCCAGAGGATCGGCCACGGTTCGAGTTTGCCGCTGCTGGGGAAGCGGTAGTGCAGCAGGCGGTGCTGCAGCAGGTCCGCCGGCATCTGCGGCGTGCCATGCCGTTGCAGGTAGGCAGGCGATGCAACGACGCGGCGTGGGAACACACCGAGGCGACGTGCAGTGAGGCGTGAATCGCTGGGCTCGCCGACACGCAGCACGGCATCGAATCCCTCTTCGATGACGTCGACCAGTCGATCGGAGAAATCCAGCTCCAGGCGGATGTCGGGATAGGCGGCCATGAACTCCGCCATCAACGGCAGGGTCAGGTCGCCTACCAGCGGCAGGCTGATGCGCAGGGTGCCGCTGGGGGTTGCATGCTGCTGGGCCAGTTCGGTGCGCGCGGCGTCGCGCTCGTCGAGGATGCGCCGGCAGCGCGCCAGGAACAGCTGGCCCTCGGCGGTGAGGGTGATGCTGCGCGTGCTGCGGTGGAACAGGCGTACACCGAGCGCCTGTTCAAGCCGGGCCACGCACTTGCCGGCGGCCGAGGCGGAGATGCCTTGTACGCGGCCGGTGTCGACGAAGCTGCGGGTGTCCGCGGCGTGGACGAAGGTCTGCAGGTTGGCCAGGTTGTCGAGGACGGACATGGGGAAGGTCGCTGCGAAAGAGGGCAGGGTAGGCGGCGGTCGGCAGGCCCGGTGACGCGGCCGGTGCAACAGTGCGGTGCGGGCGCTCGGCGGGTCGGTGCGGCCCATTGGTTCCGGGCATCATGCCGATTAGGGACCGTGTGGTCCATGATGCGCGGAGCCCCACCCCGCTTTTTGCGGGCGCCGAAGCTGCCTACCGTGGCGGCCTCTCCCCACGGATCACCCCGATGACACTCGCCCTTCCTGTTGATACTGCACCGGCACTGCCCGCGGTGAGCGCGCTGCTGCAGGCCGTGCATCCGCAGCGCCTGGTCGGCGCGGTGGTACTGGTGCGTGAGCACGGCGTGCTTCGCCATGCCAGCGCCACTGGCCTGGCCGACCGCGAATCGAACACGCCGATGCGCCGCGACCACTTGTTCCGGCTGGCCTCGGTGAGCAAGCCGCTGCTGACCACGGTGATCCTGCGCCTGGTGGCCGAGGGCGTGCTCGACCTGGACGCGCCGGTGCAGCGCTGGTTGCCGGCGTTCCGCCCGGCACTGGCCGACGGCAGCCGGCCACCGATCAGCCTGCGCCAGCTGCTCAGCCACAGCAGTGGGCTGGGCTACCGCTTCCTGGAAGCCGATGCCGAGGGACCTTACGCGCAGGCGGGCGTGAGCGATGGCATGGACGCGAGCGCGGTGACGCTGCAGCAGAACGTGCAGCGCATCGCGCAGGCGCCGCTGTTGTTCGCGCCGGGCAGCCAGTGGTTGTATTCGTTGGGCGTGGATGTGGCTGGCGCGGTGGCTGAAGCGGCCAGCGGTGAGACGCTGCAGGTGTTGCTCGAACGGCTGCTGGCGCAGCCGCTGGGCCTGCGCGATATTGCGTTTTCCACCGGCGAGGGCAGCCGTCTGGCGACGCCGTATGCCAGTGACCTACCGCAGCCGCATCGCTTGCAGGAGGGCGAGGTGGTGCCGCCGTTCGACGGCACGGTAGGCATCGAGTACAGCCTGGCACGGGCAACCGATCCGCTCCGCTATCCGTCAGCCGGCGCGGGACTGGTGGGTACCGCCGACGAGGTGATGGCCGTACTGGAGGCACTGCGCGATCCGCGTGCCTCACAGTTGCTGCCGGACAGTTTGATGGCGCAGATGGGAACGCCTCAGCTGGGCGAGCTGGGACCGGTCGATCCGCCCGGTTGGGGCTTCGGCCTGGGCTTTGCCGTGCTGCGTGATGCAGCGGCCAGCGGCACACCACAGACCGTGGGCACATGGCGCTGGGGCGGTGCCTACGGCCATAGCTGGTTCGTCGATCCAGCGCGCGGACTGAGCGTGGTCGCGCTGACCAACACACTGTACGAAGGCATGCACGGCGCGTTCGTGGATGAACTGCGCGATGCGGTGTATGCCGATCTGGAGACGGCGTGATGAGTGGCCACGCGATCGATGCGGGGGCACCGGCCGGTGAGGCAACGCGCCTGCCGTGGCGTGGCCTGCTGGCCTTGGCCGGTGGTGGCTTCATCACCCTGCTGACCGAAACGCTGCCCGCCGGCGTGCTGCGGCCGATGGGCGAGAGTCTCGGCGTCAGCGACGCGGCGGCAGGACAACTGGTCAGCGTGTATGCACTGGGCTCGGTGCTGGCTGCGTTGCCGATGACCGCGCTGACCCAGCGCCTGCCGCGTCGTCCGCTGCTGCTGGCGGCGATTGCTGGCTTCATGGTGGTCAACACCGTGACCGCGCTGAGCCATGACTACGTGCTGACCCTGGTGGCGCGGTTCCTGGCGGGTGTGGGGGCGGGCCTGCTGTGGTCGCTGGTGGCCGGCTATGCCGCGCGCATGGTGGTGCCGGAACTGCAGGGCAGGGCGATCGCGGTGGCGATGATCGGCTCGCCGCTGGCGCTGTCGCTGGGGGTGCCGGCAGGTACCTTGCTGGGCCAGCAGATCGGGTGGCGCTGGGCGTTCGCGTTGATGAGCGTGCTGGCGGTGCTGCTGCTCGGCTACGCGCGCTGGGCGCTGCCCGCATTGCCGGCCGCCGGTGCAGGCCGGCGCATATCGCTGGGTTCGGTCTGGCGCATGCCCGGCATCCGCAGCACGCTGCTGGTGATGGTGCTGTACGTGCTGGCGCACAACGTGCTGTACACCTACATCGAGCCGTTGGCGGTGCAGGCGGGTGCCGGTAGCTGGCTGGACCGGCTGCTGCTGGCGTTCGGCATCGCCGCGATCGGGGGCATCGCCATTGCCGGCTGGGGCGTGGACCGCCATCTGCGCGCGCTGGTATGGGCCAGCGTGATCGGCTTCGTGCTGGCGGTGGTTTCGCTGCTGCTGTGGCCAGGCGTGCCGGGCGTGCTGCTGCTGGTGACGATCCTGTGGGGCGTCGCGTTCGGTGCCGTGCCAACCCTGTTCCAGACCGCGTTGGCCCGCCGCGCCGGCGCCGCTGCCGACCTCGCGCAATCGATGCTGGTGACCGGCTGGAACCTGGCCATCGCCGCCGGTGGCGTCGGCGGCGGCCTGATGCTGCAGGCCAGCGGCGCACAGCACCTGGCCTGGTTGCCGTTGCTGCTGCTGGCAGTGTGTGCAGCCTGGCTGTGGACCCGGCCGAAGGCCTGGGCATAGGCGTCGATCAACGGTGACGGGATTGCCGGCCAGCGGCCGGCACTACAGAGAGCAGAACGTGCGAGCGTAGCGACCCGCTGTTGTTTTTCTCTTCTCTCTTACGTGGTGGAACGCCGCAGAGATCTGTCCCGGGTCGGGGGGGGGGGGGGGGGGGGGGGGGGGGGGGGGGGGGGGGCGGGGGCGC
>NZ_JBBPFR010000031.1:0-39734 GCF_037969685.1 Stenotrophomonas sp. G106K1
ACCGCCTCCCTGGTGAAATTAGCGCTATGGAACCACCCGATCCCATCCCGAACTCGGAAGTGAAACGTAGCTGCGCCGATGGTAGTGTGGCCTAAGCCATGCGAGAGTAGGTCATCGCCAGGGTTTACATCCAAAACCCCGCTGCTCACGCAGCGGGGTTTTTCTTTGTGCGCAGGAAATACCCGCTAGTGCCGGCCGCGGGCCGGCAGATGCGTGGATGCCGTCGCCGCGTACGGTGCTGCGAACCAAGGTTGGCAACTACCAACAGCGGGGCCGGATGCGCCCTCCACACACGCACAAAAAAAGCGGCGCCTAGAGGGCGCCGCTTTCTGTACAGCTCAACCGCTGGCGGACTTACTTCGCCGCAGCGGCCGGTACCTTGGCCTTCATCATCGTGTCGCGGGCAGCCTTGAACGGATTGCCCTCGTACCAGTTGGGCCAACGATCGCCGCCGGCCAGTTCCTTGCCGACGCCGTACATCAGCTGCAGGTCCTCGACCGTGCCATCCAGCTTCCAGGTCGCCGCGTCATACTCGTCCTTCGGGCCGTGGTAGCGGTTGGAACCGTAGTCGGCGGCTGCCTTGCGGCCCGCCTCGACGCCACCTTCGCGCAGGTCCTCACCGCCGTCGGCATACAGCGCCGGCACACCCGCCTTGGCGAAGTTGAAGTGGTCCGAACGGAAGTAGAAGCCACTCTGTACCGAGGTCTCGCCGTGCAGGGTGCGATCCTGCGCTTCAGCCAGCGGCTTGAGGATGTCTTCCAGCTCCGAACTGCCGAAGCCGGTCACCGTCACGTCCTTGGCACGACCGGCCACCGACATCGCATCGATGTTGATGACGCCGGCGATCTTGTCCAGCGGGAAGGTCGGGTGGGCGACGTAGTACTTCGAACCCAGCAGGCCGGATTCTTCCAGGGTAACTGCCAGGAACACCACCGAACGTTCCGGCTTCGGCTCCTGGTGGGCCATGGCTTCGGCCACCTCAAGGATGCCGGCCACGCCGGTCGCGTTGTCGACGGCACCGTTGTAGATGTTGTCGCCCTGTTCGCCCTCGTGCTTGCCGAGGTGGTCCCAGTGCGCCATGTACAGCACTGCCTCGTCGGCGCGCTTGCTGCCCGGCAGTACGCCCACCACGTTGCGCGACTGTTTCTGCGCGACCTTGCTCTTCAGGTCCACCGACGCGGTTGCCTTCAGCGGCACCGGCTTGAAGCCGCGCTTGCTGGCATCCTTGTAAGCCTGGTCCAGATCCAGCCCGGCGCCGGCGAACAGCGCCTTGGCCGCGTCGGCGCTCAACCAGCCCTGCACCGGCAGGCGCGGTTCGGCATCGTCCTTGGCCGGCAGGTCGTACTGCGGGCCCGCCCAGGAGTTCTTCACCACGTCCCAGCCGTACGAGGCGCCTGCGGTGTCATGCACGATCAGCGCGGCGGCGGCACCCTTGCGCGCGGCTTCCTCGAACTTGTAGGTCCAGCGGCCGTAGTAGGTCATGCGCTTGCCGTCGAACAGCTTTTCGTCATCGACATGGAAGCCCGGGTCGTTGACGAACATCACCACCGTCTTGCCCTTCCAGTCCTGGCCGGCGTAATCGTTCCACTTCTGCTCCGGTGCATCCACGCCGTAGCCGACGAAGACGAGGTCACTGGCATCGACCTTCACTTCTGTCTGGCCGGTACGGGTGCCCACCACCATGTCGGTGCCGAACTTCAGTTCGCGGGTCTTGCCACCCTGGGTAAGGGTGAGCACGGTCGATTCATCGGCCGTGGTCTCGGTCATCGGCACGTCCTGGAACCAGCTGTCGCCGTTGCCGGGCTGCAGGCCGATGCGCTGCATCTGGTCGCGGATGTAGTTGACCGTCAGTTCTTCACCCTTGCTGCCGGGCGAGCGGCCTTCGAACTCGTCAGAGGCAAGGGCCTTCACCATCTCGGCAAAGTCGGCGGCGTTGATCGCGGCTGAGAACGTGTGCGGGGCCGGCTTGGCGGTGCTGTCGGCGCTGGGCGCCGGGGTGTCTTCGCCTTTGCAGGCGCTGAGCGCGGCCGCAGCGGCCAGGCACAGGAGGAGTTTGCGGGGCATCATCGGTTCCTGGAAACACAAGGGACGGCCGCGCAGCTGGCGCGACCGGTATCGGCAGTATCGCCCAAGCGGCAGGCTCAGTCGGCCGGGGCGGTATCGGTATCGAAGGGGATCGGGTCGGCGCCGGTGACCGCGCCGATGCGTGCACTGCGGTGGACGTACAGCACCACTTCGCGCTCGAACAGCAGGCTGCCGTTGACCACGGCATTCGGGCCGATGATGACCCGCGGCTTGCGACTAGCCGTCAGCGAGACACTGAAGTTCGGCTTGCGCACATGCACGCCACCGCCGACCTGCGAGCCGATGCCGACGGTGATGTCGCCGTTGACGGTCTCCACGTCCTTGCGCACGCGACTGCCAACCAGGCCGATGCCGCCGTTGACGGTTTCCACGCCGCCTTCGATCTGGCTGCCCTGGTCGCTGAAGATGCTGCCGTTGACCGTGCTGACATCGCCGTGGGCCGTCACTTCGCGGCCCATGCGGATGCCGCCGTTGACGGTCTCGATGCTGCCGGTGCGGGCCCGATCGGCGACCTTGACGCCACCGTTGACGGTGTCGATGCTGCCGGTTTCCACGCCTTCGCCGACACGGATGCCGCCATTTACAGTGTCCAGCTTGCCGTAGCGCTGGCCCGGATCGGCGCTGATGCTGCCGTTGACCTTGCTGACATCCGCCTGGGCCCAGGCCGGACCACTGGCCAGCGCAATGCCCAACAGCAGCGGAATGGAGAGAGCTTTCATGGGAACCTCGTTGTTGTGCGGCTGGCAGGCCGCGTGCGGAGATGTCACCATTCCCCGCACGTCTCCGCATCTGCCTGAAGTCACTGGAAAGCCCTTGCGCAACAACGTCTTCCCCTCACGCCGGCATCACATCGCCACCCTGCGCGGTGGACGTTGCCTGTTGCTGGGAATGGCGCTTGCCCTGGCGCTGCCATTGCCGGGTGCGGCGCAGACCGCTTCGACCCGCGAGGCCGAGCGCAAGCTGCAGAAGCTGCGCACCGAGCTGAAGGGGGTGGCGCAGGAGCGCCGGCAGATCGAGGGCCAGCGTGGACAGGCGTCGCAGCAGCTGCGCGAGGCCGATGAAAAAGTCGCGCGCAGTGGTCGCACCTTGGCCCAGACCGAGGCGGCGCTGCGTGAGCAGACCCAGGCGCTGGCCCAGGCCGAACAGCGGCGCAATGCACTGCAGTCCAACCTGGTCAAACAGAATCGCGAACTGGCGGGCCTGTTGCGCGCCGCCTACCAGCTGGGCAACCACGCGCCGTTGAAGCTGCTGCTTTCGCAGGACACGGTGGCCGACGCCAACCGTGCGCTGGCTTATCACCGCTACCTGCAGCGCGAGCGTGCGCAGCGCATCACCACGCTGACGGCCGACCTGAAGGAGCTGGAGACACTGCAGGCGCAGATCGCGCAGCGTCAGCAGCAGCTGCAGGGCGTTCATCGCGACCAGAAGCAGCAGGTCGCCACGCTCGCGTCGGACCGTCGCGAACGCGCGCAGACCGTGGCTTCGCTGGAGGAACGCTTCAAGGACAAGCGCGAGAAGGAACAGGCACTGGGCCAGGATGCCAAGGCACTGGAAACCCTGCTGGCCAACCTGCGCGCGGCTGCGGCCCGTGCCGAGGCAGAGCGCCGTGCTGCCGCCCGCAAGGCCGCTGCCGAAAAAGCCGCCGCCGAGCGCGCGGCCCGCCAGGCCTCTGCCGCCGGCCGGCCACCGCCGCCGCCGAGCAAGGTTCCCCCCGCGGTTGCCTCGGCGCCAGCGCCGAAGGTCGGAGGCCTGGGCTGGCCACTGTCGGGCAATCTGCTGGCCCGCTATGGCGGCAAGCTGCCGGACGGCCGCACCAGCAGCGGCGTGTTGATCGGCGCACCTGCCGGAAGCACCGTCACCGCTGTGGCCGACGGCACCGTGGTGTTCTCCGATTGGATGACCGGCTACGGCATGATCCTGATCGTCGACCATGGCAACGGCTACATGAGCCTGTACGCCCACAACGACACCCTGCTGAAGGATGCCGGCGCGCGGGTCAGCCGTGGCGATGCGGTGGCCAAGGTCGGCAACTCCGGTGGCCAGGGCGTGACGGCGCTGTACTTCGAGCTGCGCCGTGGTGGGCAACCGGTCAATCCGGACAGCTGGCTGCAGCGGCGCTGAATTCCGGCTGGCCGCACGAGGCCGGATTCAACGGGAATTTAGCCACGCTTCGCGCATAATCGGTGCATGTGCCTTGGGCACGATGACATCGTCGACAGGAGTGATCCATGCGCGCAGCCCGTACCGCCACCCTCTTGCTGGCTCTGTTGCCGGCCCTGTCCTGGGCCCAGCAGACCGCCCCCGTCCCGTTGAAGGAAACTCCCGGGAAGGCGGCGAGCAGCGAGGAGGCGGTGACCTCGAAGGTGCCGCTGGACGATATCCGTCGCTTCGTCGCCGTCTACAACGCGGTCCGCGCGGCCTATGTCGATCCGGTCGATGACAACAAGCTGATGCAGTCGGCCGTGCGCGGCCTGCTGCTCGACCTCGATCCGCACAGCACCTACTTCAACAAGGAAGACGCAGAGGCGTTCGACGAGCAGGCCAACGGCGCCTACGAAGGCATCGGCGTGGAGCTGCAGCAGCAGCCGGACAACGCCAGCATGAAGGTGATCTCGCCGATCGACGACACTCCGGCAGCCAAGGCCGGCATCCTCGCCGGTGACCTGATCATCGCCATCGATGGCAAGCCGATCAGCGCGATCGACGCCAGCGAACCGCTGCGTGGTCCGGCCGGCAGCAAGGTGGTGCTGACCATCGTCCGCGACGGCAAGCCCAAGCCCTTCGACGTCAGCCTTACCCGGCAGACGATCCGCGTGACCAGCGTGCGCAGCCGCCTGCTGGAACCGGGCTATGGTTACATCCGCCTGAGCACGTTCCAGGCTGACACCGGCTCTGATTTCCAGAAGCACCTGCAGCAGCTGCAGAAGCAGTCCGGCGGCAACCTGAAGGGGCTGGTGCTGGATCTGCGCAGCAATCCGGGTGGTCTGTTGACGGCTGCCGTGCAGGTGGCCGATGACCTGCTCGACAAGGGCAACATCGTCAGCACCCGTGGCCGCATCAGCATCAGCGATGCACGCTTCGACGCCACCCCGGGCGACCTGCTGAAGGGGGCGCCGGTGATGGTACTGGTGGACGCCGGTTCGGCCAGTGCATCGGAAGTGCTGGCCGGTGCGTTGCGCGACAACAAGCGTGCGCGCGTGATCGGCAGCCGCACCTTCGGCAAGGGCTCGGTGCAGACCGTGCTGCCGCTGGACAACGGCGATTCGGTGAAGCTGACCACGGCACGCTATTACACGCCCAGCGGCAAATCGATCCAGGCCACCGGCATCGTGCCGGAAGTGGAACTGAAGGCTGCACCACGTCCGGAAGACGAGGCATTGCCGGCCAGTCTGAGTGACTACAGCGAAGCGACCCTGCCGGGCCACCTGCGCGGTGACGAGGAAGGCACCGAGGGCTACCACGCAGGCGCCGTGCTGCCGGGCGATGGCCCGATCAACGACGCGCTGGCTGAGCTGAAGAACCCAGGTTCGGTGGCGGCGCGCTTGAAGGCAGAAGCCGCGAAGGCCGAAGCAGACAAGGCAGCGAAGGCCGCCGCCAAGCCTGCGCCGAAGGCGGAGCCCAAGGCTGAAGCAAAGCCGGAAGCAAAGCCGGAAGCAAAGCCGGAAGCAAAGCCGGAAGCAAAGCCGGAAGCAAAGCCGGAAGCAAAGCCCACAGAGGTCCCGGCTAAGCCTTGATTCAGATTCAGTAGCGTCGAGCCAATGCTCGACTGATATGCGAACGCCGCCCGAGCATGGCCCGGGCGTTTCGCAGAACGCGGCAAGCGGACGCTAGAATCCGTGCCGCTTGCGCAGGCGTCGTGCGATCGCCGCGCGCACGTACATGCCGTACACCACGCCGAACACGAAGCCGCCGATGTGCGCCCACCAGGCGACCATGCCGAAGGTCGGGCCGATGTAGGCGAACACCACCTGCAGCGCCGCCCATACACCGATCAGCAGATAGGCCGGGGCGCGCACGAATTCCAGGAACAGCCCCAGCGGAATCACCACGCCCAGGCGCGCGCCGGGGAACAGCGCCAGATAGGCGCCGATCAACGCCGACACCGCACCACTGGCGCCGATGATGATCTGGTCCGGGCTGCCCATGGTGTAGATGGCAACCAGGTTCGAGATCGCCCCGCCCACCAGGAACAGCAGCAGCAACCGCCACGGGCCCAGCACCCGCTCGGCCGGCAGGCCGAAGATCAGCAGGAACACCAGGTTGCCCAGCAGGTGCGACCAGTCGGCGTGCAGGAACAGGGCGGTGAACAGGCGCAGCACGCTGCCGTCCTGCAGGGTCGCCCACCAGTCCAGCGGATGGGTCAGGCCGGTGGACAGGGCGCCCCAGTCCAGCCACAGGCTTCCACGGGCATCGTCCGGGCGCGAGATCGACCACAGGAATGCCAGCCACAGTGCCGCAAACAGCACGGGTGTAGCCCACCGCAGGGTCGCCTTCTTGCGCGAGGGGAGGGAGACAAACATGGCACTAGCCTAGCGTGCGGGCACTTTTGGCGGGGAGGGAGCCTGTTCAGCTTTTGCGACGAAGAAAGCCTCGGCGCTGTTATTGTTTCATTAACGGCTCTGGGTAATACTCGCATACGGCGTCGTATGTCGGGAGGGGAATCCGGCGCGCTTCGAAAGGCCATCCGGCCTGACGGGCGCAGGCGCACTTAGAGCACCATCACCGCTTACCGGAGAGAGAACTACGATGCAAACCGCTTCCACCATTGCACGACTGACCCTGCTGGCCGTCGGCGTTGCCGGTGCGCTGGCCGCCGCCGACGCCAATGCCGCCGCTTTCCAGCTGAAGGAAAACAGCGCCAAGGGCCTGGGCCGCGCCTTCGCAGGTTCCGGCAGCGCCGAAGGCGACGCTTCCATCATTGCCGTCAACCCGGCCGGCATGCGCCAGCTCGACGGCACCCTGGTCCAGGGTGACCTGAGCGCCATCAGTTTCAAGGCGGAGTTCAAGGGTTCCGGCCGCAAGCCGACCGGTGCCGCCCAGACCGGCGGTGACGGTGGCGACGCCGGCATGATCGCCCCGGTTCCGGCCGCGTACTTCCATATGCCGATCGGTGAGAAGGCGCATTTCGGCGTCTCGCTGACCGCACCGTTCGGTTTCAAGACCCAGTATGACAATGGCTGGGTGGGGCGCTACAGCGGCCTGAAGACCGACCTGAAGGCCATCGACCTGGGCTTCGCTGCTTCGTACGACGTCAACCCGTATGTGTCCTTCGGTGCATCGGTGTTCGTTGAGCACCTGACCATCGAGCTCAGCAACAACATCGACTTTGGCACTGCGCTGGCCCAGTCCCGTGTTCCAGGCTTCGCTCCGGGCAGCGCCGACGGCAAGTTGACCGTTGAGGGCGACAACAATGCCGTGGGTTGGACCGTCGGCGGTCTGTTCAGCCCGGACGAGAATACCCATATCGGTATCAGCTACCGTTCCAAGGTCGAGCACAAGATCACCGGTGGCGACGCCACCTTCAACGTGCCGTCCAACGCAGCTGCCGTGCTTGCCGTGGCCCAGCCGGGTCGTTTCGTCAGCACCAGCGGCAAAGCGACGGTGACCATGCCGGCATCGGCCACCCTCAGCGTGACCCACAAGGTCAATGACCGCTGGACCGTGATGGGTGACGTGACCCGCACCGCCTGGTCGACCGCCTTCGACAGCGTGACCATCGACTACGCCTCGGCTCAGCCTGATTCGGTGCTGGACTTCGGCTACCGCGACACCACCTTCGTTTCGCTGGGTGCCGATTTCAAGCTGAGCGATACGGTTACCCTGCGTGGCGGTGTGGCGCTGGACCAGACTCCGACCACCGATGCCCATCGCGACGTGCGCGTGCCCGATACCAGCCGCAAGTGGCTGTCGCTGGGCGTAGGCTGGACCCCGTCGGAGAATACCGAATACAACTTCGGTTACACCCACCTGTTCACCAGCGATCCGAACGTGAACATCCCGGCGACCACCAGCAACCAGGGCAACACGCTCAGCGGAAAGTACAAGGTCCGTGGCGACGTGCTGGCCGCTTCGTTCCAGTACAAGTTCTGATTCGGGCCAACGCCTGACGCAGTACATGGAGGGCCCCGCGTAAGCGGGGCCTTTCCATTTCCGGGGAGCCGCATCCACGCATGGCGTGGATCTACTGGCCCGAGGACGTGTGGCGTGGATCTACGCGACAATAGCGCGATGAACCTGTCCGACCCGAACTTCCAGCTGGAGCTGGCCGCCAACATCGCCGTTGCCGGCTCGATCCTGCTGGCCGGCCGCAACAACGTGCATACGTGGTGGCTGGGCATCGTCGGCTGTGCGCTGTTCGCCGCCGTGTTCGAGCGCTCGCACCTGTACGCGGACATGGTCCTGCAGTTCTTCTTCGTGGTCATCAGCGTGTTCGGCTGGTGGCAGTGGCTGCGGGGTGACCATGGTGCGCCGCTGCCAATCACCCGTTTGCACGCACGCGCGTGGAGCTGGCTGCTGCCGTTGGCGGTACTGGCGACCTTTGGTTACGGCTGGATGCTGACACGCCTGACCAATGCCTATGCGCCGTACATCGATTCGGCGGTGCTGGTGCTGAGCGTGATCGCACAGATCCTGATGATGCGGCGCAAGCTGGAATCGTGGTGGGTGTGGCTGCTGGTCAACACCATCGCGGTGCCGCTGTACTACAGCCGTGGCCTGCACCTGACCTCGATCCTGTATGTTGGTTTCTGGATCAACGCGTTGGTGGCGCTTCGTCACTGGCGGCACCTGATGCGGGATGAGGCCACGGCGGCCGATGTTGTTGCCTGAGCACGCTGCGCGAGGCCTGGTGGTCGGCAAGTTCTGCCCGCTGCACATCGGCCACGAGCACCTGATCGAATTCGCCTCTACCCGCTGTACGCAGCTGCTGGTGATCGGCTGGTCGCAGCCGGGCTTTGCCGGCTACAGCGCAGAGCGCCGCGAAGGCTGGCTGCGCGCGCGCTTTCCGCAGGCCACCATCGTGGTACTCGATGATGTGCGTCTGGCGGCGATGTGCGAGCAGCAGGGGGTACCGGTACGCGAGCTGCCGCAGGACGGCGACGACGAGCAGGTGCAGCGCGCATTTACCGCATGGCTGTGCATGACGCTGTTCGGCGGACCGGTGCAGGCAGTGTTTACCGGTGAGGACTATGGCGACGGCTTCGCGCAGGCGCTGGCTGCGCACTTCGGCACGCCGGTACGCCATGAGCGCCTGGAACGCACCCTGGATATCGGGCAGGCCTGCGGTACCCAGTTGCGCGCCGATCCGCATGTGCACCGGCACAGCCTGTCAGCGGAGGTGTATGCGGCCTACGTGCAGCGCGTGGCCTTCATTGGTGGCGAGTCCAGCGGAAAGACCACACTGGCGCAGGTGCTGGCCGAACGCCTGGGCACGGCATGGGTGCCGGAGTTCGGACGTACGTTGTGGGAGCAGCAGGGCGGTGAGATGCAGGCGCAGGATCTGCTGCGCATCGCTGCGACCCAGCCGCAGCACGAGGACCGCGCCGCGAAGCACGCGCATCGTTGGCTGTTCTGCGATACCACGCCATTGGTGACGCTGGGCTACAGCGGCTGGATGTTCGGCACAGCGCCCGAACCGCTGCAGCGGGCCGCAGCGCGTGCGTACGACCTGCTGTTCCTGTGCGCCCCGGATATTCCGTTCGAGCAGGATGGGACGCGTGTGGGGCAGGAATTCCGCATGCAGCAACACGCGTGGTATCTGCAGCAGCTGCAGGCGCGTGGGGTCGACTACGTGTTGCTGGAAGGTGATCTGGAAACGCGTATCGCGCGCGTGCAGGCGGAGCTGGCAAAGCGTGCGGACAACCGGTTCAGCGTGGCGGCGTGTTGATCGACCGGTGGGAGTGACATGACGCCGATGTTCTGTGCGGACCAAGGTCCGCACCCACCAGAGCGGAGTTCGCATCCACTTGGTCAGCACAAAAAACCCCGCTTTCGCGGGGTTTTTCGTTTACCGCATGACGCCCGGAATCAGTCGCCCAAGGTCAGCAGCGAGGCGTTGCCGCCGGCGGCGGTGGTGTTCACCGTCACCGTCTTCTCGGTGGCGAAGCGCAGCAGGTAGTGCGGGCCGCCGGCCTTCGGGCCGGTGCCGGACAGGCCCTGGCCGCCGAACGGCTGCACGCCGACCACCGCACCGATCTGGTTGCGGTTGACGTAGACGTTGCCGACGTGGACGCCGTTGCTGATGCGGTCGACGGTCTCGTCGATGCGCGAATGCACGCCCAGGGTCAGGCCGTAGCCGGTGGCGTTGATCTGGTCGATCACCGCATCGAGCTGGTCGCCCTTCCAGCGGATCACGTGCAGGACCGGCCCGAAGATCTCCTTGTGCAGCTGGCCCAGGTCCTTCAGCTCATACGCACGCGGCGCGAAGAAGGTGCCGTTGGCCGCTTCGGCCGACAGTTCGGCCGAAGCGATCAGGCGCGCTTCGCGGTCCATGCGCACGGCGTGGTCCTGCAGGATCTGCAGTGCGTCGGCATCGATCACCGGGCCGACGTCGGTGGACAGCAGGCCGGGGTTGCCGACCTTCAGTTCCTTCATGGCGCCGGCCAGCATGGTCATGACCTTGTCGGCGATGTCGTCCTGCACGAACAGCACGCGTGCGGCCGAGCAGCGCTGGCCGGCGGAGGTGAAGGCCGAACCGATCGCGTCCTTGACCAGCTGTTCCGGCAGCGCCGAGGAGTCGGCGATGAAGGCGTTCTGGCCACCGGTCTCGGCGATCAGCACGCCGATGGCCGCATCGCGTGCAGCCATCGCGCGGTTGATCGCGCGGGCGGTGTCGGTGGAGCCGGTGAAGGCCACGCCAGCCACGCGCGGGTCGGCGGTCAGCGCAGCGCCGACGGTGGCACCGTCGCCCGGCAGGAACTGCACCACGTCGGCCGGCACGCCGGCATCGTGCAGCAGCTTCACCGCGTAATAGCCGATCAGATTGGTCTGCTCGGCCGGCTTGGCGATCACGCTGTTGCCGGCGGCCAGTGCTGCAGCCACCTGGCCAAGGAAGATCGCCAGCGGGAAGTTCCACGGGCTGATGCAGACGAACACGCCGCGGCCATGCAGCTGCAGTTCGTTGGATTCGCCGGTCGGGCTGGGCAGCTTCTCGGCATGGCTGAACTGCTCGCGCGCCTGCTTGGCGTAGTAGCGCAGGAAGTCCACCGCTTCGCGCACTTCGGCGATGCCGTCGGGCAGGCTCTTGCCGGCCTCCTTCACGCACAGCGCCATGAACTCGGGCATGCGCGCTTCCAGCTGGTCGGCGGCGTGCTCGAGGATGGCGGCGCGGCTGGCGGCCGGGGTGCGGTTCCAGGCCGGCTGCGCGGCCACGGCGTTGGCCAGCGCCTTCTGCACGGTGGCGGCATCGGCGGCCTGCCACTGGCCGACCACTTCACGGGTGTCGGCCGGGTTGGTCACCGGCAGCGATGCGCCGGTCGGGTTCGCACCCGGCACCAGCGGTGCGGCCTGCCAGGGCTTCACTGCAGCGTTGAGCTGCTCGGCCAGGGCGCGCAGTTCGTTGTCGTTGGCGAGGTTGGCGCCCATGGAGTTCTTCCTGTCGTGGTTCTGGCTGCGCAGCAGGTCAACCGGCAGCGGGATCTTGGGATGCGGAATCGATTCGAACGAGGACACCATCTCGACCGGATCGCGGACCAGGTCGGCGATCGGCACGCGCTCGTCGGTGATGCGGTTGACGAAGCTGGAGTTGGCGCCGTTTTCCAGCAGACGGCGCACCAGGTACGGCAGCAGGTCTTCATGCGAGCCGACCGGGGCGTACACGCGGCAGGGCAGGCCGAGGCGGTCGGCCGGCACCACTTCGGCGTACAGGTCGTCGCCCATGCCGTGCAGCTTCTGGTGCTCGTACACGCCGCCGTTGGCGATGCTGCGCACTGCCGCAATGGTGTGCGCGTTGTGCGTGGCGAACATCGGGTAGATCGCGTCGGCATGTGTAAACAGGCGCTTGGCACACGCCAGGTAGGACACGTCGGTGTTCTGCTTGCGGGTGAACACCGGGTAGCCGGCATAGCCTTCGATCTGCGCGCGCTTGATCTCGGCGTCCCAGTAGGCGCCCTTGACCAGGCGCACCTGCAGGCGACGACCGGCGCGGCGCGCCATGTCGGCCAGGTGGTCGATCGTGTACGGGGTGCGCTTCTGGTAAGCCTGCACGACCACACCGAAGCCATCCCAGCCGGCCAGCGAGGCGTCGGAGAACACCTGTTCGATGATGTCCAGCGACAGTTCCAGGCGATCGGACTCTTCGGCGTCAACGGTGCAGCCGATGCCGTAGCTCTTGGCCAGCTGCGCCAGTTCCAGCACGCCGGGCACCAGGTCCTTCAGCACGCGCGCGCGCTTGGCGTGCTCGTATCGCGGGTACAGCGCCGAGAGCTTGATCGAGATGCCCGGCGCGTTGTTGACGTCGCCATCGGCACGGCCACCACGCGCCTTGTGGTCACCGCCGATGGCGTGAATCGCACGACGGTAGTCTTCCAGGTAGCGCAGGGCATCCTTCATGGTCAGCGCGCCTTCGCCGAGCATGTCGAACGAGTAGCGGTAGCTGGCGCTGTCGCCCTTGTGCGAGCGTGCCAGCGCTTCGCTGATGGTGCGGCCCATGACGAACTGGTGGCCCATGATCTTCATCGCCTGGCGCACGGCCAGGCGGACCACCGGCTCACCGACGCGGCCGACCAGGCGCTTGAACGCGCTGGGCGCATCGGCACGGGTGGCGTCGTTCATCTGCACCAGCTTGCCGGTCAGCATCAGGCCCCAGGTGGAGGCATTGACCAGCACCGAGTCGCTGCCGCCCAGGTGCTTTTCCCAGTCGGCATCGGCCAGCTTGTCGCGGATCAGCTTGTCGGCCGTCTCCTGGTCCGGAATGCGCAGCAGCGCTTCGGCCACGCACATCAGCAGCACGCCTTCCTCGCTGCCCAGGTCGTACTGGCGCATGAAGGCTTCGATCGCACCCTGGTCCTTGGCGCGCACACGCACACGGGCGACCAGGTCGGCGGCCAGCGCCTGCACCCTGGCCTGCTCGTCTGCCGGCAGGCGTGCCTGCGCCAGCAGTTCGCGCACATGGCTGGCCTCGTCCTTCAACCAACCATCGGTGATGGCCTGGCGGAACGGGTTGGGGGACGCCGGTAGTTCCGGCGACAGCAGCGCCGAGGGACGCGGAGCGTCGCTGGCGGGAATGGGAGAGGAAGGTGCGTTCATGCCGGTCCGGCCAGTGGAAAACTTGGCGATTTTAATCATTTTTTCGACTTCAGGAAGGCCCGCGCAGCCACCTTCATGAATGCTGATAGCCCCTAGCGGTGGTGGATTCAGCGTGTTCAGCAAAGTCAGGGCATTTTGTGCCGAATTCGTCATTCGCGCCGTTGGGGTCATGCTGTGTTGCAGCATCGGAAAAAATGTGAATGCACCCTTGCTACTGGCGAGAGGGCAGGGCTACCATCGAGGCGTTTCCCGCGGCAGGAACGCGGTTGCGACATGATCGAGGTGCTTACAGCTCCGGATGGGTCAGGTACGCAGCTGCGACTGCGTCCCCCACGGGCGCTCGATGCCCGGCAGTTCGTCCTGTTGTTTGCTGTGTTGTCGGGAGTGATGTGGCTGGTGTCCGCCTTCGGGTGGGTGGCCGGCAACGCATTCGCCCCCCTGTTCGCGCTGCTGTACAGCCTGTTGCTGGCAGTTGCGTTGCGCGCGTTGTGGCGCAGCGGTGAACGGCAGGAGGAGATCCGGGTAGTGCCGGCGTACGTGGAGGTCATCCCCGTGCCCGGTGGATCGCCGGTGTTCCGGGCTCATCCGCATTGGGTGCGCCTGCTCACAGACGACCAGAGGGTCCGGCTGGCATCCAGCGGCCGGCAGGTGGAGGTGGGGAGTTTTCTCGCGCCGGCCGAACGTCAAACGCTTGTTGAAACGCTTGAAGATTTGCTCGCCGCCAGCGATGGCGGCAACCGACGACGCTAAGGGTCTAGGCAATGAAGCAAAGCAGAGGGTGGGGCACGAAGTGCGTTGCAATGGCCGCCGCGATGGTGGCCCTGCTGTCGATGCCGGGGACGGCGCTGGCCCAGGCGGCCGATCCAAAGCCGTGGCAGCTGAACATGGGCAAGGGGGTGACCCAGACCTCACGCCTGGCCTGGGAATCGAACAACCTCTCGTTGATCGTCTGTACGGTGATCGGCGTGATCGTGTTCGGCGCCATGGCCTATGCGATGTTCAAGTTCCGCAAGTCCAAGGGCGCGGTCGCCGCTACCTTCAGCCACAACACCAAGGCCGAGATCATATGGACGGTGATCCCGGTGATCATCCTGGTGGTGATGGCGTGGCCGGCCACGGCCAACCTGATCAAGATGTACGACACCCGTGATGCCGAGATGACGGTCAAGGTCACCGGCTACCAGTGGATGTGGAAGTACGAGTACCTGGGCGAGAACGTGACCTTCACCAGCCGCCTGGACCGTGAGTCCGACCGCATGCGGCAGAGTGGCAAGGTACCGACCCGCGAGAGCCATCCGCACTACCTGCTGGATGTCGACAACCGGCTGGTCCTGCCGGTGGACACCAAGGTGCGCTTCGTCATCACCTCCGACGATGTGATCCATGCCTGGTGGGTGCCGGCGCTGGGCTGGAAGCAGGATGCGATTCCCGGCTTCATCAACGAAGCCTGGACCAGCATCGAGCAGCCCGGTGTGTACCGCGGCCAGTGTGCGGAGTTGTGCGGCAAGGACCATGGCTTCATGCCGATCGTGGTCGAGGCGGTGTCCAAGGAAGCGTTCAAGCAGTGGCTGGCGCGGCGCAAACCGGCGCCTGCACCAGCGGCGCCCGCCGAACCCACCGCGCCTGCCAGTGAATCGCCGGCACAGCCGGTAGCACCGGCCGCCGCCGAGGCCGGCAACGCGCCTGCCGCGGCGGCCAGCGGAGCCTGATGTAACTGTCCGCGGCCGTGTCGCGGCCGCGGCGACAACCGATCCTGAGAGGTGTTTTGCAATGGCGCACTCGGCAGTTGGGCACGACGATCACCATCACCCGCAGAGCTTCTTCGAGCGTTGGTTCTTCTCGACCAACCACAAGGACATCGGCACGCTGTACCTGGGTTTCAGCTTCATCATGTTCGTCATCGGCGCGTTCATGAGCGTGCTGATCCGGCTGGAACTGGCCCAGCCCGGCATCCAGTACATCCGTCCGGAAATCTTCAACCAGCTGACCACCGTGCATGCGCTGGTGATGATCTTCGGCGGCGTGATGCCGGCCTTCGTCGGCCTGGCCAACTGGATGATCCCATTGCAGATCGGCGCGCCGGACATGGCGCTGCCGCGCATGAACAACTGGTCGTTCTGGCTGTTGCCGGTGGCCTTCAGCCTGCTGCTGCTGACCTTCCTGCTGCCCGGTGGTGCGCCGGCCGGTGGCTGGACGCTGTACCCGCCGCTGTCGCTGCAGGGCGGCTACAACGTGGCGTTCACCGTGTTCGCCATCCACGTGGCCGGCATCAGTTCGATCATGGGCGCGATCAACATCATCGCCACCGTGCTGAACATGCGCGCGCCCGGCATCGACCTGCTGAAGATGCCGATCTTCTGCTGGGCCTGGCTGATCACCGCGTTCCTGCTGATCGCGGTGATGCCGGTGCTGGCCGGTGCGGTGACGATGCTGCTGACCGACAAGTTCTTCGGCACCAGCTTCTTCAATGCGGCCGGTGGTGGTGACCCGGTGATGTTCCAGCACATCTTCTGGTTCTTCGGCCATCCCGAGGTCTACATCATGATCCTGCCCGCCTTCGGCGTGGTCAGCGAGATCATCCCGACCTTCAGCCGCAAGCCGTTGTTCGGCTACCAGGCGATGGTCTACGCCACCGCGGCGATCGCGTTCCTGTCGTTCATCGTATGGGCCCACCACATGTTCACCGTGGGCATGCCGCTGGGTGGCGAGATCTACTTCATGTTCGCCACCATGTTGATCTCGATCCCGACCGGGGTGAAGGTGTTCAACTGGGTCAGCACGATGTGGCGTGGTTCGCTCACGTTTGAAGCCCCGATGCTGTGGTCGGTGGCGTTCGTCATCCTGTTCACCATCGGCGGGTTCTCCGGCCTGATGCTGGCGATCGTGGCCGCTGACTTCCAGTACCACGATACCTACTTCGTGGTCGCCCACTTCCACTACGTGCTGGTGACCGGCGCGGTGTTCGCGCTGATCGCGGCGGTGTACTACTGGTGGCCGAAGTGGACCGGGCGCATGTACAGCGAGAAGTGGGCCAAGGTGCACTTCTGGTGGTCGATCGTGTTCGTCAACCTGCTGTTCTTCCCGCAACATTTCCTGGGCCTGGCCGGCATGCCGCGCCGCATCCCCGATTATTCGGTGGCGTTCGCCGACTGGAACCTGATCAGCTCGATCGGTGCGTTCGGCATGTTCGCCACGCCGTTCATGATGGCCGCGATCCTGCTGTCCTCGCTGCGCAATGGCGAGAAGGCCGAGGCGCGCTCCTGGGAAGGCGCGCGTGGCCTGGAGTGGACGCTGCCGTCGCCGGCACCGGCGCACACCTTCACCACGCCACCGACCATCCGTCCGGGTGACCTGGCCCACGACGATATCGGTCATTGAGGTGGTGCATGCATAACGAGAGCCCGATCACCCCGGTCAGAACCGAGCCACGCTTGGCCGCAAGCGCATCGCCAGGCCAGCGGCCGGGCACGGCGCCGCTTTATGCGGAGCAGCGCCAGCGCGCCAAGCGCACCGCGCTGTGGGTGGGCGCGATCGCCGTACTGGTGTACGTCGGCTTCATCCTCAGCGGCGTGATCGGTCGATGAGCGAAACGCCGGCCACCGCTCCGTCACGCAGCGCCGGCCTGCCGCGCCTGATCGGCGTTGCGGTGGTGGTGTTCCTGCTGACGTTCTCGCTGGTGCCGCTGTATCGCATCGCCTGCGAGAAGGTATTCGGCGTGCGCCTGGAACGTGGCCCGGGCAGCGAAGCCAGTACCGGTGCCGCCAGTGGCAAGCGCACCGTGAGGGTGGAATTCGATGGTGGCGTCAATTCGCGGCTGCCATGGTCGTTCCATCCCGAGCAGCTGACCATGGATGTGGTGCCCGGCGAGCTCAACGAGGCGTTGTACTTCGCCCGCAACGACAGCCAGCAGGCCGTGGTCGGCAGTGCGGTGCCTTCGGTGGCACCGGCACGCGCGTCGGGATTCTTCAGCAAGACCGAGTGCTTCTGCTTCACTGCGCAGACCCTGCAGGCCGGCGAGAAGCGCGACATGCCGGTGCGCTTCATCGTCGATCCGGACCTGCCGCCGGAAATCCGGACGATCACCTTGTCCTACACCTTCTACCGCAACGATGCGTTGTCCGATCGGCTGGCTCCGGCCGCCACGTCGGAAGGCGCCCACGCTGCTCCCTGACCCGGATACCGACCATGGCCCAGACACCTACCGACGCCAACGTGTACTTCGTCCCGGCCCAGAGCAAATGGCCGTTCGTCGGTTCCATCGCGATGATGGTGACCATGGTCGGCGTGGCCAGCTGGCTCAATGACGCCAGCTGGGGCCGCTGGACCTTCTACATCGGCGTGGCGATGCTGGTGCTGACCCTGTTCTGGTGGTTCAGCGATGTGGTGCGCGAATCGCAGGCCGGCAACTACAACCGGCAGGTGGACGGTTCGTTCCGGATGGGGATGGTGTGGTTCATCTTCTCCGAAGTGATGTTCTTCGGTGCCTTCTTCGGTGCGCTTTTCTACACCCGCCATCTTGGCCTGTCGTGGTTGAGCGGCGAAGGGCGCGGGGTGATGACCAACGAACTGCTGTGGCAGGGCTACTCGGCCGGCTGGCCGACCAATGGCCCGGCAGCGATCGGTGGTGCGTTCCAGACCATTCCGGCCTGGGGCCTGCCGCTGATCAATACGCTGATCCTGCTGACTTCGGGCGTGACCCTGACCATCGCCCATCATGCGCTGAAGGCGGGCAACCGCCGCCAGCTGCTGATCTGGCTGGGCCTGACGGTACTGCTCGGCCTCGGCTTCCTGACCCTGCAGGCGGAGGAGTACATCCACGCCTACAAGGAACTGAACCTGACGCTCGGCTCGGGCATCTACGGTTCGACCTTCTTCATGCTGACCGGCTTCCACGGCGCACACGTGCTGCTGGGCACGATCATGCTGATCGTGATGTGGCTGCGGTCGGCAAAGGGACACTTCACCCGCGACAACCATTTCGCTTTCGAAGCGGCTGCGTGGTACTGGCACTTCGTCGACGTGGTGTGGCTGATGCTGTTCCTGTTCGTCTACGTGCTTTGACCGCGCAGGCGTCGGCAGCCCCAGCCGCCGGCGTTGTCTGGTCTGACGTGGGGTCAGCTGCCGATGCCGTGCGGTTTGATCCAGCCCATGTAGATGCACACGATCACCAGTACGATCAACGCCACCGACACTCCGATGCGGCGGGTCAGTGCATTGACCGTGCGCTTGGTCTGGCCGCGGTCCACCAGCAGGTAATACAGGCCGGCGCCCAGATTCCAGACGATGACGATCAGAAACGCGATTACCAGCAGGGTCTTCAGCGAATCACTCATGCGCGGCTCGAGGGCAGGGTGGATGTGCCTATCTGACCGCGTTTGCGCGGACTTGTCATGATGCGCCAGCACACGCGCCTGATCGGATGGCTGATGGTGCTGCTGGCAATGGCCGGATTCACCGCGCTCGGCCTGTGGCAGCTGCAGCGGATGCATGCCAAACAGGCGTTGCTGGATGCGCAGGCCCCGGCCGTGGCGCAGGCGATGCCGTTGGCACAGGCGCTGGCGGCGCAGGGCGCGCTGCATGGCGTGGTCGATCATGGTCGTTTTCTGCCCGGCGTCGTGCTGCTCGACAACCAGACCCGCCACGGCCGCGCCGGGGTGAAGATCTATCGTCCGTTCCGCAGCGATGCGGGCAGCGTGTTGCTGGTGGACCTGGGCTGGCGCGCGCTGCCGCCCGACCGCACGTTGCCGGAGGTGGCGGCACCGCCGTCGCCGGTGGACGTACGTGGCCTGCTGGCGCCGCCCCCCTCGGCCGGCTTGGCGCTGGGGCCGGCGTTCACCACCACCGATGTTGCAGGGCGTTGGCTGGCCAGTCGCCTTCCCGCCGATGGCCTGGCCGCTGCACTGGGCCTGCCGTCGTTGCCCGAGCGCGTGCTGCGGCTGGATCCGGCATTGCCGTTCGGCGATGAGCGCGATCTCGACCTGCTGCCGAACACGCTGCCGCCGCAGCGCCACCTGGGTTACGCCGTGCAGTGGTTCGGACTGGCGCTGACCGTGCTGGCGGTGGCACTGGTACTGGAATGGCGCAGGAAGCGGCCCGTTGCCCGGTAGTACCGGCCGCCGGCCGGCATCCCTTTCCCAACCATGAGAAAATGCCCCGCATGAACACTGCTACCTCCCCGCAGGCGCGCGGCAATGGCCGCCGGACCCTGGTGCTGCTGTTCGCTGTTTTCTTCGGGGCGATGGCGCTGGCCGCCATCCTGCGTTTCTCCGGCTGGCAGCCGACCGCACATCGCAACAGCGGGCAATTGCTGAAGCCGCCGGTGGATCTGCGCCAGCAACCGCCGACGCTGGCCAATGGCGCGGCCTACCCCTGGAACCCCGACGCGCGCACCTGGCGCCTGCTGGTGGCACCGGCCGGTGCCTGCGATGCGCAGTGCGTCACTTTGTCGCAGGGGCTGGGCAAGGTGTGGCAGCTGTTCGGCCATAACGCCGATAATGTCGAAATCCTGTGGCTGGGAACGCCACCGGCGTCGATCGCCTCGCTGCCCGCGCTGCGGCCGCTGGCTCCGTCGCCAGCCCTGCGCGCGGCGCTGCCCGGCGTCGATGATCCGGCGGGTCTGCCGGTCTACGTGATCGATCCGAACGGCTTCGTGATCATGCGTCATGCCCCCGGGAGCGATCTCGGAGGCCTGCGCAAGGACATGGCCACGTTGCTGAAACTGAAGTGAGTCCCGTTTGATGAGCCTTTCCGCGCGTCCGGCGCTGCACCGCAATTTCCACCGCCTGGCGTGGTTCGCCATGATCATGACCGCGAGCACGATCATGTTCGGCGCCTTCGTGCGCCTGTCCGATGCTGGCCTGAGCTGCCCGGACTGGCCGACCTGCTATGGGCAGGCCACCTGGCCGCAGCACGTGGAAGAGACCATCGGGCATCCGGCGGTGGAGATCCGTCCGCTGGAAACACACAAGGCCTGGCGTGAGCAGGTGCACCGCTTCCTGGCGGGTGCGCTCGGCATCGAGATCCTGACCCTGGCCCTGTTGGCCACGCGCAAGCGGCGTTTCGGAAGTACGGCGGTGGTCACCGCCTGCGTGCTGGTGGCCGCGGGCATACCGCTGTACATGATGGGATGGCACGGAACCGCCAGCGCGCTGGCACTCATCGGCGAGGCCATCCTGCTGATTGCCGCACTGCGCTGGAGCAACATCGACCTGGCGCGCGCTGCGTTGCTGACGTTGGCGGTGGTGATCTTCCAGGCCCTGCTGGGCATGTGGACGGTGACCCTGCTGCTCAAGCCGATCGTGGTGATGGGCCATCTGCTGGGCGGCATGCTGATGTTCGGCCTGCTGGTGTGGATGGCCTGGCGTGCCACGCACATGCCGATCACCCTGGCCGAGGCGCCGAAGCTGAAGTGGCTGCTGCGCATCGGTGTGGCGGTGCTGGTCACCCAGATCGCGCTCGGCGGCTGGGTCAGCGCCAACTACGCAGCACTGGCGTGCGGCGGCGGCAGCGCCTCGCTGGACAACTTCCCGCGCTGCGCCAACCAGTGGTGGCCGCAGCACAACTTCGCCGAGGGCTTCACCCTGTGGCGTGGCATTGGCGTGGACTACGAAGGCGGCGTGCTCGACGGTGCCTCGCGCATCGCCATCCAGATGGCCCATCGCCTGTTCGCCATCGTCGTTGCCGTTTACCTGCTGTGGCTGGGCCTGCGCCTGTTCCGGCTGCCGAGCATGCGTGGCTGGGCCTCGGCCCTGGTTGCGCTGCTGGTGCTGCAGGTCACCCTCGGCATCCTCAATGTGAAGCTTGCACTGCCGTTGGAAGTGGCAGTGGCGCACAACGGCGTTGCCGTTGCCCTGTTGTTCGTATTGGTCAGCCTGCTGGCCCGCCTGCGTGCCCCGGACTGATTCCATGTTTTCCAATTATCGCCAGTACTGGGACCTGACCAAACCCAAGGTCGTCGCCCTCATCGTCTTCACCGCCCTGGTCGGCATGGTCCTGGCCATTCCGGGCGTGCCCAGCTGGGAGCAGGTGCGTGCCGGCCTGCTCGGCTTCCTCGGTATCTGGCTTGCGGCGTCGGCAGCTGCAGCCATCAACCAGTTGCTGGATGCGCACATCGATGCGCAGATGGCGCGCACCTCGTGGCGACCGCTGGTGGTGGGCAAGGTCAAGCCATGGCAGGTGCTGGTATTTGCCGGCGTGCTGATCGTGCTGTCGATGGCGATCCTGGTGCTGTGGGTGAACTGGATCACCGCGGTGCTGACCTTCGCTTCGTTGATCGGCTATGCGGTGATCTACACCGTCTACCTGAAACGAGCGACCTCGCAGAACATCGTCATCGGTGGTCTGGCCGGCGCGATGCCGCCGATGCTGGGGTGGGCGGCGGTGACCGGCATGCAGGGCTCGTCGGACTGGGCGTACTCGTCGCTGCTGGTGCTGATCATCTTCATCTGGACGCCGCCGCACTTCTGGGCACTGGCGATCTTCCGTCGCGAGGACTACGCCAAGGCGGAAATCCCGATGCTGCCGGTCACCCATGGCGTGGTGCACACGCGCAAGCAGATCATGGCGTACTCGGTGGTGCTGGCACTGGTCTGCCTGCTGCCGTACCTGGTCGGCATGAGCGGCGCGTTCTACCTGGGCGGTGCGATCGTGCTCAACGCCGTGTTCCTCTGGTACGCCTGGCGCATGCTGAACCCACCGGATGAGCTGTTCTCGATGAAGATGTTCAGCTACTCCATCGTCTACCTGATGGCGCTGTTCGCCTTCCTGCTGGTGGACCACTGGATCCTGCCCTGGTTGTGATGGGCTGAGGCATCCACGCATGGCGTGGATCTACTTTTGTAGGCTCGGCGCTACAGTAGATCCACGCCATGCGTGGATGGTTGTTCCGCAGGTCAGGGCGCGCGCTTGGCGTAGCGCTGGGCGATGACGCCGCAGACGATCAGCTGGATCTGGTGGTAGATCATCACCGGCAGCACGATCGCGCCGAGGCTGCCGCCAGCGAACAGCACCTTGGCGATCGGCACGCCCGTGGCCAGGCTCTTCTTCGAGCCGCAGAACACGATGGCGATCTCGTCTTCGCGGTTGAAGCGCAGGCGGCGGGCGATGAAGGTGATCAGCGGCATGGCGATGCCGAGCAGCACCGCCGCCACCACCGCCACCGCGAACAGCGAGAGCAGCGGTGTCTTGCTCCACAGTCCTTCAGTGACCGCTTCGCCGAACGCCGAGTACACCACCAGCAGGATGGTGGCCTGGTCGGTGTAGCGCAGCAGCGCGCGCTGCTTCTCCACCCAGCCAGCGATCCATGGGCGCAGCAGGTGGCCGGCCACGAACGGCACCAGCAGTTGCAGCATGATGCCGCCGATGGCATGCAGCGGGTCGTGCACGCCGCCGGAGGTGCCGGCCAGCGCGGTCAGCAGCAGTGGCGTCAGGAACACACCGAGGATGCTCGACAGCGAGGCACTGCACACGGCCGCCGGCACGTTGCCGCGCGCCATCGAAGTGAACGCGATGGACGACTGCACCGTGGATGGCAGGGTGCACAGGAACAGCACGCCCAGGTACAGCTCGGGCGTCAGCAACCAGCCCGACAACGGCTTGAACAACAGCCCCAGCAGCGGGAACAGGATGAAGGTGCAGGCGAGGATCGTCAGGTGCAGGCGCCAGTGCAGCATGCCGCCGATGATCGATTCGCGCGGCAGGCGCGCGCCGTGCAGGAAGAACAGCGCGGCGATGGCGACGGTGGTGACATCGTCGAGCACCAGGGCGGCGGCCCCTTTCATCGGCAGCAGCGAGGCCAGGCCGACGGTGCACAGCAGGGCGAGGGTGAAGTTGTCCGGTCGCAGGCGCGACCACCAGCGGGTCATGGTGGATAGGCTCCTTGGTGCGGGGAATCAGGGGGTGGGAGAAGGGATCGCCAGACGCTCGCGGGTGGCTGTTTCCAGCGACTTCAGGCCGGCACGCTGGCCCAGTTGCAGGGCCTGTTCCGGGCTGGCGTGTTCGTAGCGCGCGTTGAGCAGGCCGAGCACGGCACCGGCGCGGTTGCCGGAGGCGCAGTGCAGCAGCACCGGCCCCTGGCTTTGCTGCAGGGCCTGGTGCACGGCGCGCACGTTGGCGGCATCCAGGCCCTCGGCACCGGCCACCGGAATGCGTACATAGCGCAGGCCCTGCGTTTCGGCCTCGCGTGTCTCATCGAAGCCGCGATCTTCATCGGGTTGGCGCAGGTCGATCACCGTGCGCACCCCCTGTGCAGCCAGCTCGCGCAGTTGCGCGGCCGTGGGCTGGCCGCCGGCGTACAGGCCGGGGCGGACTTCAGCAAGGGTGGGGTCCGCAGCCCAGGCTGGCAGAACCGGGCAGAGCGACGACAACAGCAGGCAGGTCAGGCGCAGCAGCATGGTCTCTCCGGGGCTGTGTTCTGCCGCTACAGGCGCAGATTGGCGCGGGCCTTGAGCAGCTCGCGCATCTCGTACTTGTCAGTATCGTCCAGACCTTGTTGTCGCTGCTTGGCGTTAAGGTCGTCGATCCGCTGGAACAGCAGCTGCTTTTCCAGCTGCCCGACCGCGTCATGCAGCTCCACCGTCCACATCGCTTCATCGCCCGCCAGCGTCTGCGCGGCCAGGGTGTGCAGCGAGGCCTGTTCTTCGCGGCCGTCGAAATGCTCCAGCAGGGCACCGGTACTGATGTCCGGGCGCTGTTCGACCAGCCCCAGCAGTTCCAGCAGCAGCTCCACGCCCGGCAGGCGCAGGCCCTGGAAGTGGTGTTTGCCGCCGAGGGTCAGGGCCAGCGACGGCTGCTGCAGCAGCACGGCGATCGCGCCGCGCACCAGGCTGCGCTTGGCCGCAGGCTGGATCGTGCGCGGGGCGGCGCGTTGTGGCATCTGCGGGCGGCCCGCCTGCGCGTTGCCGCCCAGGCCGGTCAGCTGTCCCAGCTGCTGTTTCATCAGGTCGCCAAACGCGCCGTCGGGAATCTGCGCGAGCATCGGCTTGGCGCGCTCGGCGAGCCGTGCCTTGCCGTCCAGCGTGCCCAGGTTGATCTCGCGGGTCAGCTCGTCGAAGAAGAACTGCGACAGCGGCGTGGCCTGCTTCAGGCGCTCGTCGAAAGCCTCGGCGCCTTCTTTGCGCACGATGCTGTCCGGGTCTTCGCCATCGGGCAGGAACAGGAAGAAAGCCTGGCGGCCATCCTTCATGCGCGGCAGCACCGATTCCAGCGCCTTCCAGCCGGCGCGGCGGCCGGCGGCGTCGCCGTCGAAGCAGAAGAACACGTCCGGCGCGTTGCGGAACAGCAGCTCGGCATGGTCCGGCGTGGTTGCCGTGCCCAGCGTCGCCACCGCCTGGGTGACGCCGAACTGGAACAGCGAGACCACGTCCATGTAGCCCTCGACCACGATCAGGCGCTCGATCTTCTGGTTGGCCTGGCGCACCTGCCACAGGCCGTACAGTTCGCGGCCCTTGTGGAACAGCGCGGTCTCGGGCGAGTTGAGGTATTTGGGGCCGTCGTCCTTCTCGAACACGCGCCCGCCGAAGGCGATCACCCTGCCACGGCGGTCGAAGATCGGGAACATCACCCGGTCGCGGAATTTGTCGTAGACGTGGCCGCGGTCGTTCTTGGAGAACAGGCCGGCGCGGTCGAGCAGCTTCATCCGCCGCTCGTCCTTGCCCAGTGCGTCGCGCAGGCCGCTGTAGCCATCGGGCGCATAGCCGATCTGGAAGCGTGCGCGGTTCTCTTCATCCACGCCGCGGCCATCGAGGTAGCTGCGTGCCTTCTCGCTGCCTTCCAGGTTCTTCTGGAAGAACTTGGTAGCGGCGTCCAGCGCGGAGTACAGCTCGCGGCTGTCATCCTGCTGCTGCGCACTGCGCGGGTTCTCGCTGCGCGGCACTTCCATGCCGGCACGCTTGGCCAGTTCATCCACCGCGTCGAGGAATTCGAGGCGGTCGTAGTTCATCAGGAAGCTGATGGCGGTGCCGTGCGCGCCGCAGCCGAAGCAGTGATAGAACTGCTTGGTCGGCGAGACGGTGAACGAGGCCGAGCGTTCGTCATGGAACGGACAGCGCGCGGCGTATTCCTTGCCCTGGCGCTTCAGCGGCACGCGGCTGCCCACCACCTCGACGATGTCGGAGCGGGCCAGCAGGTCGTCGATGAAAGCGTCGGGGATACGGGCCATGGGCAACAGGACGGGGCGCGGCCGCCAGGGCGCGCTGCGGGGGCGGCAAGTCCCCTAGTTTACTCGCTGGCGGCGGCTGGGCCGGTTTCCTGCAGGGCCACATCGGCGCTGGCCAGGCGCGCACGTGCGTACTGGCGTTCGTCGATCACCGCGGTCATCAATGCACCGACGAAGAACACGGCAGTGGCGTAGTAGATCCAGACCAGCGAAATCACCAGTGCACCCATCGAGCCGTAGGCGCTGCCAGGGGCAACGGTGCTGATGTAGACGCCGATGCCATAGCGGCCGAGAGTGAACAGCAACGAGGTGATGGCGCCGCCGATGAACGCCTGGCGCCAGGCCACGCGCCGGTCCGGCAGGTAGTGATAGAGAAAGGCGAAGGCCAGCGTGTACAGCAGCAGCGATGTCAGGTAGCCGATCGCGGGCAGCACCGAGGGCAGCTGCGCGAACACCACCTGCAGCGCGGTGGTGGCGGTCATCGACAGGATCAGCAGGAAGCCCAGCGCCAGCACCACGCCGAACGAGAACACGCGCTTGCGCAGCCAGGCCTTGATCCCGTCCAGGCGCTGCCCGCTGGTATGGAAGATCCGGTTCAGCGCGTTCTGCAGCTGCGCGAACACGGCGGTGGCGCCGACAAACAACAGCAACGTGCTCCAGACCCCGGCCAGCGAACCGACGCTGGGCTGGCTGTTGGCGTTGTGCAGCACGGTGTCGGCGACGCTGGCCACGCTGTTGCCGGCCACCGAGCCGATCTGTCCGATCAGTGCCTGCTGCGCCGGTGGATACAACGAGGCGGTCAGCCACAGCAAAAGCACCAGCAGCGGGGCCATCGACAGCAACGCATAGAAGGACACCGAAGCGGCCTGGGTCAGCACGTCGATCTCGACGAAGCGCTTGGCCACCGCCATCGGGAAGCTGTCCTGCAGACGATCGGCGTAGTGGCGAAGCCGTGCGGGGATGCCGTGGGGACGCGTGTCGGTGGGGGCGTTTGATTGCTCGACCATGGGGGTGTTGTAGCAGCCGGGGGTCGAAGGGGCGGTGAAGCGGGTGCATCAATGGGGTCAGAGCCCTTCCGCGATGCGAAAGGGATCCGACCCCCGATGGTGGCTTACGCCAGCTGCTGCTTGACCAGCTTGGACACCAGGCCCATGTCGGCCTGGCCGGCGAGCTTGGGCTTCAGCGCGCCCATCAGCTTGCCCATGTCGGCTGCGCTGCTGGCACCGGTCTCGGCGATGGCCGCCTGGATCGCCGCGACGATCTCGGCTTCGCCCATCTTGGCCGGTAGGTAGGCTTCGATCACCACGATCTCGGCGCGCTCGATTTCCGCCAGGTCTTCGCGGTTGGCCGCTTCAAACTGGCTGACCGAGTCCTTGCGCTGCTTGACCATCTTGTCGAGCACGGCGATCACGGCGGTGTCGTCGAGCTCGATGCGCTCGTCGACTTCCTTCTGCTTGATGGCCGCGTTGATCAGGCGGATGACGCCCAGCTTGTGCTTCTCGCCGCCCTTCATGGCGGCCTTCATGTCTTCGGTGAGCTGCTGCTTCATGCTCATGGCGAACCTCGTGGTGGTGGTGGGGCAGGGCGGACGCCCAGGCCCGGAAACGCAAAAAGCCGGCGACGCTCGCGCGTGCCGGCTTCGACTCCATCGCGGCAGGGAATGCCCACCGCAATGAAGATGCGTCCGATCAGTACAGGCGCTGACGCTTGGTGACGTCGCGCGAGGAACGGCGCAGCTGACGCTTCACAGCAGCGGCGGCCTTGCGCTTACGCTCCTGGGTCGGCTTTTCGTAGAACTCGCGCTTGCGGGTTTCGGCCAGCACACCGGCCTTTTCGCAAGTGCGCTTGAAGCGGCGAAGAGCAAACTCAAAGGGTTCGTTCTCGCGGACTTTGACGCTGGGCATGGAATCTCCGGGACACAGTAGAACCGGGTCACGCCCGGCGAGCCGCACATTATAGTGGCGAATAAACAAACTGCAAGCCACAAATCCTGAATAGGGGCAAGTTGTTGGATTGCAGTGAGACCTGCCAGTTCCCCCGAGGGGCTGGCAGGGGCGTCATAATAGCAGGCATGCGAGTCCTTGGCATCGAATCTTCCTGTGATGAGACCGGCGTGGCGGTGTATGACACCGACCTGTCCGGCAGCGCGGCCCTGCGCGCCCATGCGGTCTACAGCCAGATCGCCCTGCACGCCGAGTACGGCGGTGTGGTGCCCGAGCTGGCCAGCCGTGACCACGTGCGCAAGCTGCTGCCGCTGGTGCGGCAGACGCTGGCCGAGGCCGGCCTCGGCGTGAACGACATTGATGGGGTGGCCTATACCGCCGGTCCCGGCCTGGTCGGGGCGCTGCTGGTGGGCGCCGGCGTGGCCCGGTCGCTGGCCTGGGCACTGGAGGTCCCCGCCGTGGGTGTGCACCACATGGAAGGCCATCTGCTGGCGCCGCTGATGGAAGACGACCCGCCGCAGGCTCCGTTCGTGGCCCTGCTGGTGTCCGGCGGCCATACCCAGCTGGTGGCCGTCGATGCGATCGGCCAGTACCGGCTGCTGGGCGAAACCCTGGACGACGCGGCCGGTGAAGCCTTCGACAAGACCGCCAAGATGATGGGCCTGCCGTACCCGGGCGGGCCGCAGCTGGCCAAGCTGGCCGAGCAGGGCACGCCGGGCGTCTACCGCTTCACGCGGCCGATGACCGATCGCCCCGGCCTGGATTTCAGTTTCTCCGGCCTGAAGACCCAGGTCCTGATGGCCTGGCGCGACAGCGACCAGAGCGAGCAGACCCGCGCCGACATCGCCCGTGGTTTTGAAGACGCCGTGGTCGAGACCCTGTCCATCAAGTGCGAGCGCGCGCTGGAAGCGGCGGGCACCAACGTGATCGTGGTGGCCGGCGGCGTCGGCGCCAACAAGCGCCTGCGCGCCCGCCTGCAGCAGATGGCCGAGCGCCTCGGCGGACGGGCCTGTTTCCCGCGGCCGGCGCTGTGCACCGACAACGGCGCGATGATTGCCTTCGCTGGCGCATTGCGTCTGCAGGCCGGCCAGCACAGTCCGCCGAAGGTGGAAGTGACCCCGCGCTGGGACATGGCAACCCTGCCGGCCGTCTGAGCCGGACCTGTTCCTGTCGTGCCGGCCGCTGGCCGGCAACGTCATCGACGTTTGCCAAGCAGCGGCGAGGCCGCCAGCACCGTCGTCGCCCGTTCATGGCGCTGCAGCCAGCCCAGGGTGTGCGGGCAACGGGCGTGGATCAGGCGCCCGATCGCGGCCAGGTCGGCACCGATGTCACGTTCGAGGATGGGTTCGTGGTGGGCGATGCGGTTGCGCAGCTGGCGGATGCGGTCTAGGTCGGCATGGATGGAGGTGCGGACGATGCCGACAGTGTTGTGTGGAGCATTGGGCAGAGCGATCTTCAGGCTTCGCGTCCACAGGGGCCCCTCAAAGCGTCGTGTAAAGAGGTGCTGCCAGAATGCGAATCGGAGGCTGGCGATGATCTCTGGCGTGTTCATCTGCTGATTCGATCGCCTGTGCAGGTCCTGCAGCGCCGACAGCGCGCCATCGGCGGGCATGCGCTGCAGCAATGCTGGATGCCATGGCCAGCGGGGACCATAGGCATGCGCCAGTGCTGCGGCGACTGCGTTGCGGATGACGATTTCGCAGATGTGAAGCGGCGATAGCAAAGCGCCACACATCTGCATGTTCCAGACATACAGCGAGGTCGCATCCAGGGAATGACGAACTGCGATGCGTTTGTAGGTTGCCCAGCGTGGTCGGGATAGTGCTGCTTGCAGAATCCTCTGCTCTTTCATTGTCGGCGGCATCACGTTGTGGATCACCAGCGTGCGCCGGAAGCCGAACAGGTGATATCGGGCAATGCCAGCCGCTTGCCTGGCAGAACTCCCAACGGCATTCGGATTTCTCCGGAATGTCGTGAATGCCTCTGGACGGCAGGGGAAATGATCTTCATCCTTCGCAGCGTGTGCTTCGGGACTCGCGGCTGGTTTCCAGCTCCCCCCGAGGACGTTGAGAGGTACCAAAGGGCCCCGCTAGCAGGGCCCTTTGTCTTTTCCAGACCTTGTGAATGCCCGGCGACCCGTCGCCCGTTCCGGGCAGGCTCACCGCCATCCCGTTACCATGACCGCCTGTTTTCCGGCTGGTAACCGTAATGGACAAGGTTTTCATCGAAGGGCTGACGATCGACGCCCTGATCGGCATCTACGATTGGGAGCGGCGGATCCGCCAGGACCTGGTGTTCGATCTGGAGATGGGGTTCGACAACCGTCGCCCGGCCGCCAGCGATGATATTGCCCACACCCTGAACTACAAGGCGGTCAGCAAGCGCCTGGAGCAGTTCGTACGCGAATCGGAGTTCGGCCTGGTGGAGACCCTGGCCGAGCACTGCGCGCAGATCGTGCTGGACGAGTTCGACGTGAAGTGGCTGCGCCTGAAGCTGAGCAAGCCCGGGGCGGTGCGCGGCGCACGCGCGGTCGGCGTGATCATCGAACGCTCGCGGGACTGACCCGGTAGCGCCGGTCGCTTGCCGGCAACCTCAACAGCAATGAAGAAGGAGACAACCGATGGTGGACGCAGTGGTGGCGGTACAGTGGCTGGAACAGCTGCAGAACACACTGGAACCCTATCCTGGCGCCTACCTGGCGTTGATGATCTCGGCCCTGCTGATCGCAGCCGGCCTGGCCAACTGGGTGACCAAGCGCATCCTGCTGCGCGGTCTGCGACGCCTGCTGCAGCGCCTGCCGGGCGCCGAGTCCGGGCGTGGCAGCCACCTGATGCGGGTCATCGCGCGCCTGTCCAACGTGGTGCCCAGCCAGGTGATCGCCTCGGGTATCACCCTCATTCCCGACCTGCCGCCAGGCCTGGTCAACGTCATCATCAAGCTGTGCATCGTGTGGGCGGTACTGACCGTGTCGATGGCGTTCTCGCATGCGCTGGATGCGGCCAACAGCCTGTACGAGCGCAAGCCCGATGCACGCAACAAGCCGATCAAGGGCTACCTGCAGGTGGTCAAGATCGTGGTGTTCGTGGCCGCCGGCCTGTCCATCGTCGCCACCCTGCTGGGAGTCAAGCTGGGCCCACTGGTCACCGGCCTGGGCGCGGCCACCGCGGTGCTGATGCTGATCTTCCAGGACACCATCCTGTCACTGGTGGCCAGCGTGCAGATCAGTGGCGATGGCCGCGTGCGCATCGGCGACTGGATCGAGATGCCCAGCCAGAACGCCGACGGCGATGTCATCGATATCGCCCTGCATACCGTCACCGTGCAGAACTTCGACAAGACCATCACCACCATCCCGACCAAGAAGCTGGTGACCGAGTCGTTCAAGAACTGGCGGGGCATGCAGGAAGCGGGTGGCCGCCGGATCAAGCGCGCGCTGTACCTGGATCAGCACAGCGTGCGTTTCATGGAAGAGGACGACCTGGCCTTCCTTGGCCAGTTCGCCCTGCTGGGCGACTACCTGCGCGGCAAGCAGCAGGAGCTGGGCCAGTGGAACGGGCGCCTGCGCGAGCAGGGCGTGGCCGAGGTCAACAGCCGCCGGGTGACCAACCTGGGCACGTTCCGGGCGTACGTGGAGCGCTACCTGGCCAGCCATCCGGGCATCCACACCGACATGACCCTGCTGGTGCGCCAGCTGCAGCCGACCACCGAAGGCCTGCCGATGGAGCTGTACTGCTTCACCCGCAGCACCGCCTGGGGCGAGTACGAAGCCGTGCAGTCGGACATCTTCGACCACCTGCTGGCGATCCTGCCGGCCTTTGGCCTGCGGGTGTTCCAGGCGTCCAGTGACGCCATGTTGATGGCCGGCCAGCGCCAGTTGGCCGGCTCGGAGTAAGCTGCGATGCCCCCGGCCGGACCGTACGGATCCGGCTGGTGGCTGAAACTGAATGACGAAACCTCTCGCCAAATCGTCCGGGATCGCTAGAATGCCGGGCTTGTAAACGTTTTCATCAAGGACTGCCGGTGGCCTCCGATCGCATCGAATCCCTCATTGCCCAGATGACCGTCGAGGAAAAAGTCGGCCAGCTGGGTGTCTTCGCGGACATGGTCCGCCCGTTCGCCCCGGACGTGAACCCGGAAGCCAACGTGCGCAATGCCGACCAGGTGCTGCAGCAGGTGCGCGAGGGCAAGGTCGGCTCGCTGTTCAACGGTGTCGGCGCCGAGCTCGGCCGCCGCATCCAACAGGTCGCCACCGAGGAGAGCCGCCTGGGCATCCCGGTGATCCTGGCGGCCGACGTCATCCACGGCATGCGCACCGTGTTCCCGATTCCGCTGGGCGAAGCGGCCAGCTTCGAGCCGGACCTGGCCGAGCGCACCGCGCGCGCCACTGCGGTTGAAGCCACCGCTGCCGGCCTGCACTGGACCTACGCGCCTGCCGTGGACATCGCCCGCGACCAGCGATGGGGCCGTGGTGCCGAAGGTGCCGGTGAGGACGTGGTGCTGGGCTGTGCGTTCGCCGCCGCCCGCGTGCGCGGTTTCCAGGGCAGCGACCTGCGCGCCGCCGATTCGCTGCTGGCCACGCCCAAGCACTTCGCCGCCTACGGCGCGGTGATGGCCGGCATGGAATACAACATGGTGGACATCTCGCCGCAGACCCTGCGCGACGTGCACCTGCCGCCGTTCAAGGCTGCCTTCGACGCTGGCGCGATCACCGTGATGTCCTCGTTCAACGACATCAACGGCGTGCCGGCCAGCGCCAACGCCGAGCTGCTGACCGACATCCTGCGCGGTGAATGGAAGTTCCCGGGCGTGGTGATCTCCGACTACACCGCCGACATGGAACTGGTCGCGCACGGCTACGCTGCCGATGACCGCGATGCCACTGCCAAGGCGTTCACCGCCGGCCTCGACCTGAGCATGCAGAGCGGTTTCTACGCCGAGCACCTGCCGGGCCTGGTGGAGAGTGGCGAGGTGCCGATGAGCGTGCTGGATGAAGGCGTGCGCCGCATTCTGTGGCTGAAGGAAACCATTGGTCTGTTCGACGACCCATACCGTTCGCTGGACCCGGCGCGCGAAGCCGATACCTCGCATATCGCCGCCCATGACGAACTGTCGCGTGATGCCGCCCGTCGTTCGATCGTGCTGCTGAACAACCGTGACAACGTGCTGCCGCTGCAGAAGAACGGGCAGAAGATCGCGCTGATCGGCCCGTTCGTGCAGGACCGCGACAACATCGAAGGCTGCTGGACGCTGTTCGGCGACAAGCAGCGTTACGTGGACCTGGAAACCGGCGTGCGCGCGGCCATCGGCGACGAGTCGCTGCTGGAAGTGGTGCCGGGTTGCGAACTGGAAGCCGCCATTGCCGGTGGCACCGAAGCGGCCGTGGCGGCCGCGCTGCGTGCCGACGTGGTGGTGCTGGCGCTGGGCGAGCCGCAGCGTTACAGCGGTGAGGCACAGTCGCGCGTGGAGATCACCCTGCCGCCGGCACAGCAGGCGCTGGCCGAAGCGGTGGCGATGACCGGCAAACCGCTGGTGGTGCTGCTGCGCAATGGCCGCGCGCTGGCACTGCAGGGCGCGGTGCGCAATGCGCATGCCGTGGCGATCACCTGGTACCTGGGCACGCAGACCGGCCATGCCGTGGCCGATGTGCTGTTCGGCGATTACAGCCCGTCCGGTCGCCTGCCGGTCAGCTTCCCGCAGGTATCCGGCCAGCAGCCTTACTTCTACAACCACCCGCGTACCGGCCGCCCGGAACTGCCGACGATGTCGGAGTTCAAGGCACGCTGGCGCGAGATTCCCAACGAGCCGCTGTATCCGTTCGGCCACGGCATCGGTTACACCACCTTCGCCTACGGCGTGCCGCAGCTGAGCAGTGCGCGCGTCGGCTGGGACGACACCCTGAGCCTGACCACCACGCTGACCAACACCGGCAACGTGGCCGGCGAGGAAGTGGTGCAGCTGTACATCCACGACCGCGTGGCCAGCCGCGTGCGGCCGGTGCGTGAGCTGAAGGACTTCCGCAAGGTGGCACTGCAGCCGGGCGAGTCGACCGAGGTGGTATTCACCCTGACCCGCGAGCAGCTGGCATTCACCGGCCGCGACGGCGTGCTGCGTGCCGAGCCGGGCCTGTTCGACGTGTGGGTGTGCGGCTCGTCGATGGCCGGTGAGGCGGTGCAGTTCGAGCTGCTGAAGGCCTGATCGGTAGAGCATCCACGCATGGCATGGATCTACTGGCAATGAGTAGCGCCGGGCGATGCCCGGCGTCCTCACCCATGGCGAACACGCCGGGCGCGGCCCGGCGCTACCATCGGACTCCCTGTATCGATGGAGACCGCGCATGCGCACGATGGCCTACCTTGTTCCTGTCCTGTTGCTGGCAGCGTGCTCGCAGCCGGCATCGCCGCCCGGGCCCGCTGCCGATGCGCCACCGCCGATGACCGGTGCGACGCCGGCCGAGGCGGCCGCCAGCACTACGCCCGATGCCGTTGCGGCGCCTGCGGATACTCCCAGCCCCGTCGAGCCCGCAGCAGACGACGCGCGCGCGCGCATCGAGACGCTGCTCGGCGATGCGGCGCAATATGAAAAAGTATTCAATGCCTTCAAGACCGCTGTGGTCGCGGGTGACCGTCCTGCGGTGGTTGAAGAAGTGCGTTTCCCGCTGAACATCAGTGGCGGCAAGAAGATCACCGGACCCGGTGAATTCCAGCGCAACTACGAGAAGATCATCACCCCGGCGGTGGTCAAGGCTGTGTCCGCGCAGGAGTTCGGCACGGTGTTCGTCAACCAGCAGGGCGTGATGATCGGCGATGGCCAGGTGTGGTTGAACGGGCAGTGCCTGGACAAGGCCTGCACGCGCACGGAAGTGAAGGTCATCACCATCCAATGAAAGCAGACGGCCCCGCATGCGGGGCCGTTGCAGTTCGGTAGTGCCGGCCGCTGGCCGGCAACCCGGCCAATCAGGCCTTCGGCGTGAGCTTCAGCAGCCGTGCCTTGCTGCCGTCTTCCAGCAGCCACAGCGCGCCATCCGGGCCCTGTTCAACTTCGCGGATGCGCTCGCCCATGTTGAAGCGTTCGGCTTCGCGTGCGTTGTCGCCGTCGAAGCTGACGCGCACCAAGGACGTGGATGACAGGCCACCGATGAAGGCGCTGCCCTTCCACTGCGGGAACAGGTTGCCGCTGTAGAACATCAGGCCGGCCGGCGAAATCACCGGGTTCCAGGTCACCTTCGGTGCGGCGAATTCCGGACGCGTGTCGTGGTCGGGAATCGGACGGCCATCGTAGTGGTCGCCGTTGGACACGATCGGGTAGCCGTAGTTGGCACCGCGCACGATCAGGTTCAGCTCGTCGCCGCCGGCCGGGCCCATTTCCTGTGCCCACAGCTTGCCGTTGGCATCGAAGGCGATGCCCAGCACATTGCGGTGCCCCAGCGACCATACCTGTGCGGCCACGCCACCCTGCGAGGCGAACGGATTGTCGGCCGGCAGGCTGCCGTCGTCGTTGAGACGGATGATCTTGCCCAGGTTGCCGCTCATGTCCTGCGCCGGATCGAACTTCTGCCGTTCGCTGGAACTGATCCACAGCTTGCCATCCGGGCCGAAGGCCAGGCGGTGGCCGTAGTGGCCTTCGCCACTGACCTTCGGCGTCTGCCGCCAGATCACCTTCAGGTCTTTCAGCTGGCCGCCGCCGCTGGCGTCGAGGGCGAGGGTGGCACGGGCCACGGCCGCGCCGCGGGTATCCAGCGTGCCTTCCTCGGCGTAGCTGACGTAGACCAGGTGGTTGCGGGCGAAATCCGGATGCAGGATCACGTCACCGAAACCGCCCTGGCCGCCGTAGGCGACCTTGGGGACGCCGGTGATCTCATGCTTCTTGCCGCTGGCCAGGTCCAGGTGCTGCAGCTTGCCGCGCTTTTCGGTCACCAGCAGGCTGCCGTCGGGCAGGAAGGTCATCGCCCACGGCTGGTCGAAGCGGCTGACCTCGGTGGCGGTGAAGGGGCGTTGGTCGGCGGTGGATGCGGCGGTTGCCGGGACCTTCTGGCCTGTGGCATCAGGGCCGGCCGCATTGCAGGCGGTGGTTGCGAGGATCGGCAGCAGGCCGAGTGCGAGCAGCAGGGGTGTGCGGGTCATGGGTATCTCCAGCGGAAGGGGATGCGGATGGCCAGGCTCTCCCTTGTATACCACCGGCGGGGTGACGGTCGTGGCCCGAAGGTCCTGCTACCCCCTGTGCGGCATGGCGCGGATCGTCTAGGGTGTTCTCGCCCGGGCAAAGCATGCCCGCCTGTCTGCCAAGGATCTGCAATGAACGTACCTCTCATCCATCGACCTTCGCCCGCCTTCATCGCCGCCTCATGGGTGGCCCTGCTGCTGGGCGCGGTGGCCTACCTGATAGGCCTGTTCAATGCCGAAATGCCGCTGAACGAAAAGGGCTATTACCTGACCCTGCTGCTGTTCGGCCTGTTCGCGGCGGTATCGCTGCAGAAGAGTGTGCGCGACCGCGTCGAGAGCATTCCGGTGAGCGGCCTGTACTACGCACTGTGCTGGTTCGCGCTGCTGTCGGCGCTGTTGCTGCTGCTGGTCGGTCTGTGGAACGCCACCCTGGTGCTGAGCGAAAAGGGCTTCTATGGCATGGCGTTCGCGCTGTCGCTGTTTGGCGCGGTGGCGGTGCAGAAGAACACCCGTGACCTGATTGCCGCCAACGCGGCTGAGCCGAAGCGCGCTTCATCGATTCCGCCGCTGCCGGAACAGGACTGAAGGGCGGAGGTAGAGCCGAACCCACGCTTGGCTGATGTGTATCGGCAGCCGAGCGGGCTCGACTCTGGATACCCAGCCGAGCATGGCTCGGCTCTACAGCTGAGGCTTCAGCCGAGCATGGCTCGGCTCCACAACGTGCTGTTATGCGTTGCGGTCCCGGCGTGGGTCCAGATTGACCGCTTCCTCCCAGCCGCGACGCACGGCGCTGCGCGCCTGCGCCCATTCCAGCCGGCTCTTGCCGCGTTCCTTCGTCCATCGCGACTCCAGCTCGCCTTCGATCTCTTCGTATGCGCGGATCATGTCCTGCGCGCGCGCGGTGTGGCCGATCTGGTACGCCGGCTCGTAATCGTCGAAGAACAGCTGGTTGTCGTAATACGGCTCGCTGGTATAGCGATCACGCCAGTAGTCCGAAACAGCCTGGCGCGGGGTTCCGTCTTCCGGCACGCGGCCGGGGATCTGGTAATCAGTGCTCATGGGCAGGAGGCTCCGTGGTGGACGAAGCCTGATCCTGCCTGTCGCCCGGTTAACGCATCGGGCCGGCAGCGTGATCGGCAGGTCAATCGGCGCTGGCGCTCTTGCGCGGCAGCTTGTAGATGACCGCGCCAACCGCGAAGGCGACCAACGCCGCCGCGATGTTCTGCCAGCTGGCACTGGCGAACAGGGCCACGCACAGCAGCAGGGCCAGCACCGGAATCAACGGGCCACCGGGCAGCTTCAACGCACCGGGGCGGTCCGCATAGCGCTTGGCCAGTACCAGCACCGCTGCCGCGGTACCGATATAGGCGAACAGGCGCGTGGTCATCGACAGGAGCGCCAGCTGCACGAACGAGCCGGACAGCGCCAGGCCGAGGGCGATCAGGCCCTGGCAGAAGATCGCTGCGGCCGGGGTACGGAAGCGCGGGTGCACCTGCGCCAGCACTTTCGGGCCGTAGCCATCGCGTGCCAGCGCGAACAGGAAGCGCGGGCCCATCATCATCGTGTTGCTGTTGGTGCCGAGGATGGAGATGGTCGCGCCCACGGTGAGGATCAGCGCCAGTGCCTCGCCGCCGAAGCTGGAGGCGGCATCGGCCAGCGGCGTTGCCGAGCTGGCCAGGCCGGGCAGGGTGCCTTGCGCCACGATCTGCACCGCCGCGTAGATCACGGTGACGGTGACGATCATGGTGATCAGCGCGAACGGGATGTCGCGGCGCGGGTTGCGGTACTCGCCGGCCGCGGCCGGGATGTTCTCGAACCCGGCATAGGCATACAGCAGCAACAGCGCCGCCTCACCCATGCGCTGCAGGTCGTGCGGATCCGGGCGCTGGCCGGAGAAGGCCAGATGCGGGTCGATGTAGAACGCACCGACGGCCACGAACAACAGCAGCGGCAACATCTTGCCGATCACCAGCACGATGCCGGTACGCGCGGCCGAACGCACGCCGATGATGTTCACCCCGGTCAGGAAACCGAGCGAGACCACGATGATCGCGATGCGGCCCATGCCTGCGCCTGCCCACGGCCAGAACCGCGCCACGGCGTCGGCCAGCGCATTGCTGAGCGCTGCGGCGGAACTGATGCGGGTCAGCCAGATCATCCAGCCGATCTCGAAGCCGGCAAAGCGGCCGAAGGCTTCGCGCGCGTACAGGTAGCTGCCACCAGGTTCATCGAAATAGCTGGCTGCCTGCGCGTAGCACAGCACCAGCAGGGCGACGACGATACCGGCGGCGACCACGCCCCACAGGCTGAAGGGGCCGAGCAGGGCGACCGTGGCCGCCGGCAGCAGGTAGATGCCGCTGCCGACCACATCGTTGATCGACAGGCCGACGATCTGCCAGCGGCTGACCGCGCGTTGCAGTTGTGGTTCGTCGGCGGTGCTCAACGTGCGGCTCCTTCAAGCGCGGGCAGTCTCCACTGCGCCTGCAGGCGCTGGTACTCGGCGCGTGGCAGCAGCACGAAACGCGGCGTGTCCTGCGGGCGCAGCCAGTCCAGCAACGCCTGCATGCGCACCTCTGGCATCGCAGTGCAGCCAGCGGTGGCCTCGCCGGGTTGGCGCCACAGATGGGCGAAGATGCAGCTGCCCTTGCCGGGCTGGTTGTCCGGGTTGTGCGCGATCACGAAGCCTTCCTGGTAACGCACGTCGCCCTTGTTGTGCAGGTCCAGCCGCATCGGTTCGGTGGAGCCGGTGATGGCGGCACTGCCGACCTTCCTGGCATCGACGATGCGGTTATAGAACGGCGACGCCGGTACGTCCATGCAGTAGCTGCTCTCGAGCATCGGCTGGTAGGTCATCGCCGTACCGGGCCGGGTGACGGCATACCCGAACGCACTGCCCAGCGCGAACACGCCGGCCGGACTGCGACCGTCGCCTTCCTGTTTCTGCGGACCATCGGCCTGGGCAGGATGCAGGCCCAGGCCCCAGGCACTGCCGGTGCGGCCCAGTGCAACCGGGAACGCCTGGCCGTGCTTGCGCCAGTGCTTGCCGTCGCGCGCGAAGGCCTGCAGCTGCCCCTGCGTGCTGTCCCAGCTCTCGCTGGTGACGACGATCAGTTGGCGAGCCTCATCCAACGGGGCGGCATGGACAGTGACGGCTGCCACAAGCAGCAGCGCGGCGGATGCAAGGCGGGCCAGCAACAGGTTCATCGGGCGCTCCGGTCAGGAATCCAGCAGGTGATCGATCCGTTCCAGGTTCACCGCCAGCTGCTGCTGGCGATCCGGATTGGCGTGGCAGAGCAGCACGAACAGGAAATCGAGCAGGGCATGCATGGCGCTACGGTACAGCAGCTGCGCCACCTGCGGCGCACGGTCGTGCGCGCACACCACCAGCGCCGCATCGGCATGCGCGCGCAGCGGGTTGGCGGTGTGGCGGGTGATCGACACGACCTTGCCGCCCATGTCCTGGAATTGGCGCGAGAGCTGTGACAGCTGCGGCAGCTTGCCGAACTCGGAGAACATCAGCAGCACATCGCCCGGGCGCGCGGCGGACAGGTTGGCCAGCATCAGGATCGGATCGGTATGCGGCACCACCAGCAGGCCGAGCAAAGACAGCCGCATGGCGAATTCACGTGCATACAGGCCGTCGTCACCGAGGCCGTGTACAAACAGCTTCGGCGCGCCGTCGAGCAGCTGCACGATGCGCTCGATCTCCTCGCGCGGGTTGGCCTGGCGGGTTTCTTCCTCGGCCTGCGCCTTGCTGCGACGCAGGGCATCGCCCAGGCGCAGGTAGTCATCGCTGATGTCCGGAGCGGCCGGCGCCTGCTGCGGATCGGCACCGGCACGGGCGACGTCCTCGCCGATGGAATACTTCAGGTCCGGGTAGCCCTTGAAGCCGAGCTTCTGGCTGAACTTGACCACGCTGGACTGGCTGATTCCCAAGGCACTGGCCAGCTGCTGCGAAGAGTAATCGCGCAGCAGGTGGGCATTGTCGAGGATGAAGTCGGCGATGCGGCGTTCGATGGCCGACATCTGCCCGCGCTCGGTGCGGATTTTCAGCAGGGGCGGCATGCGGGGCGTCCGGGCATGTGTAGGCGCGTTGCGGTTGGTCGCGTAGAGCTTGTCATGGAGTGGGGGGGGGGGGGGGGGGGGGGG